>SAAC01000002.1 GCA_009929605.1 Negativicutes bacterium | reverse complement strand
GAAGAAATTAGATGAAAAGAAGAAATTAGATGAAAAGAAGAAATTAGATGAAAAGAAGAAGAAATAAATTATGATTGATTTACATTGTGATACGGTAATGTGTCTCATTGATGACCTAAGTCAAGGCGATTTATATGAGAATTCTTGGAAAATTGATATTAAGCGATTACAACGTGCTAAAAGTCGTATTCAAGACTTTGCTCTTTATGTGAACATGGAAAAACATCCTAACTCGTATGCTCGCTATTGCGATATGTTAGCATTTTTTCAAGAACAAGTAACGACTTATAGTAATCATATTATGCATATTCGTAGTTATGCTGATATAAAGGCTTGCTACGATACTAATAAAATAGGTGCCTTATTATCTGTTGAAGAGGGCGGTGTATTCGAAGGTGATTTAAATAAGCTTCGCAAGGCTTATGACGATGGTGTGCGGTTGATCACCATTACTTGGAATTATGCTAATGGTCTAGGAGAACCACATTGTGGAGATGCAACAAAGTCATTAACATCTAAAGGTGTGGAATTTGTAGAGCTTATGGAAGATCTAGGAATGATTGTAGATTGCTCTCACTTAAATGATGGGGGAACAAAGCAATTAGGTCAAATTTTAAGAAAACCTTTTATAGCATCCCATAGCAATGCTCGTGCTTTGACAAACCATAGTCGTAATTTATCGGATGAATTAATCACGCTTATTGCCAATAAGGGGGGCGTCATTGGGTTGAATTTTGCCCAAGCTTTTTTAGGGACCTCATCCATCAGTCGTATTGAGGATATCGTAAAACACGGATTATATATTCGTAATCTCGCTGGAGACGATGTTGTCGCATTGGGAACGGATTTCGATGGAATCCGTCCTGATACAGAAATTGAAGATATTGCACATATGCCTGAGTTATATGATGCATTTATTAAAGCCGGTTTGTCAGAGGATTCTGTGGATAAGATTTTCTGGAAAAATGCAGACCGACTATTTAAGGAGATATTATAATGGCAGATGAATTATATCCATTGATTGCCGAGCGATTTTCGGATCACTTGGATGTCTTTGGGAAAACAATGGAACACATGGATGTGATCCAAGATATTGCCGTACGTTGTCAATTCGCACTAGCTAATGGCAATAAAATTTTATTTTGTGGCAACGGTGGTTCTGCTGCAGATGCGCAACATTTAGCCGCCGAGCTGATTGGGCGCTTTCAAAAGGAGCGTCGCTCATTGGCAGCCATAGCATTAACTACAGATACATCGATTTTGACCGCCGTTGGTAATGACTATGGATATGACGAAATTTTTGCTCGTCAAGTAGAGGGGTTAGGTCGTCAAGGTGATGTACTTATTGGTATTTCTACATCTGGAAATAGCAAGAATGTAGTAAAAGCCGTTGAGAAAGCAAGAGATACAGGTATGCATACTATCGCTTTAACTGGTGAAGGTGGCGGCAAATTAGCGGAACTCTGTGACATTACATTAGCTATTCCAAGCAAAGTGACTGCTCGCATTCAAGAAATGCATATTTTAGTAGGTCACATTATTTGCGAACTATTAGAAGAAGAATATTAACAAGGATTCTAGTATGATTAATAAAACTATAAATGAGTTTCTTACGAATACATTGCCTAATTTAAAACTGGCCGTGATAGGAGATATTATGGTGGATCGCTATGTATTTGGCGATGTGAGTCGTATTTCTCCAGAGGCACCCGTACCAGTCAATCGTGTATCAAAAGTGAAAGAAGTGCTAGGGGGGGCCGGTAATGTCGCATCAAATCTAGCTAATCTTGATTGCAAGGTTTACTTAGGTGGTGTAGCTGGTAAAGATGCTCATGGCACTATGTTAGAAAGTTTACTACAAGCTGATCATATTGATACTACGGGAATTCAGTATGTAGAATCTCGTGAAACTATCACTAAAATGCGTATTCTAGGTGATCGTCAACAAATGATGCGATTGGATTTTGAAACATTATCGCCTCTTTCTTTAGACGAAGAAGTCAATCTTTTGACTTGGCTCACGAATTTATGTGAGCAAGGGATTGATGGTATTGTCGTTTCTGATTATGGCAAAGGCGTTTGTACACCATCCCTACTAGAAAAGCTTTTTATTTTGGCTAAGAAATATAATATTCGTACCATTGTAGATCCTAAGGGGAATGATTGGTCTAAATATGCCGGTGCTACTTGTATTACACCTAATGTAAAAGAGTTGGGTGAGTGCGTAGGGCGCGTTTTAGAGAATGAGGATGCTGTTATAGTACAAGCCGCAAAAGATGTATTAGAGTCAATCGATTTAGAATATATTATTGCTACTCGTTCTGCCAAAGGCATTACAGTTGTTTCGAAAGATGGTCGTACTTGGCATAATCCAGCGACACAACAAGAAGTGTTTGATGTAAGTGGTGCAGGTGACACAGTAGTAGCCATGATGTTAACGTGTTTAGCAGGGGGCTTATCCTTGCGGTTGGCTTTGCATATAGCTAATAGTGCTGCTGGCGTCGTAGTGGCAAAGGTTGGCACCTATCCAATTCATCGTGCTGAACTCTTGGAGGTATGGAAAACATTACAAGAGCAAGTGGTACAAAAGGATTTGTACGACATTCATGAAATGGAAACCCTAGTTCGTCATTGGCAAAATAATGGAGAGACAGTTGTATTTACCAACGGTTGCTTTGATATTTTACATCGTGGGCATATTACGTATTTACAAGAAGCCGCACAATTAGGGGATCATTTGATTATTGGCCTTAATAGTGATGGCTCTGTACGTCGATTAAAAGGTGAAACTCGACCAATCGTGAGCGAACGAGATCGCGCTGCGCTATTGAGTGCGCTCGGTTGTATTGATGGTGTCGTATTGTTTGAAGAAGACACACCAGCGGAATTGTTGTCCGTATTACGACCAAATATTTTGGTTAAAGGTGGGGATTATAAAGTAGAAGATGTGATTGGACGTGAATCTGTTGATTCCGTTGAGATTTTATCTTTCAAGGAAGGATATTCTACATCTGATATTGTACAGCGCATAGCTACAATGGCTAAGGAGGGCAAATTATGATTATTGTAACCGGGGGTGCTGGTTTTATTGGCAGTAATATTGTAAAAGCATTGAATAACCGTGGTCGTAACGATATTTTAATTGTTGATGATTTAACAGACGGTCGTAAAATTCGTAATTTGCAAAGTTTGGATTTTCTAGATTATATCGATTGCGAAGATTTTGATGCAGCCATTGAGGATGGCACATTTGATGTAGGTCCTATCGAAGTTGTGTTCCATGAAGGTGCTTGTGCTGATACTATGGAATACAATGGTCGTTACATGATGAAAAATAACTATGAAGGCTCTAAAAATCTTTTCCATTATTGCCAAGATCGTAGAATTCCATTTATCTATGCGTCTTCTGCATCTACGTATGGTAATGGTACAAATGGTTTTGTGGAAAATCCTGAATGTGAAGAAGCTTTAAATCCATATGCTTACTCTAAATTGTTATTTGATCGTTATGTACGTAAATTTGAAGGTGAATATACGGCTCAAGTAGTAGGCTTGCGTTATTTTAACGTATATGGCCCTAATGAAGCACATAAAGATAAAATGGCTTCCTTAGTGCGTCAAATGTTCTACAAAAACCAAGAAACAGGTGTTATTAACTTGTTCGAAGGTACAGATGGCTATGAAAATGGCGGTCAAACACGCGATTTCATTTATGTGAAAGATGTAGTAAATGTGAATTTCTATTTCTGGGAACACCCTGAAATCACTGGTACATTCAACTGCGGTACTGGTAATGCTCATTCCTTTAATCAATTCATGCAAGCCGTTATCGACTATAACGGAAAAGGAAAAATTGCGTATGTGCCATTCCCAGAGGTATTAAAAGGTAAATACCAAAGCTTTACACAAGCAGATACAACAAAATTGTTGGCAGCTGGTTATGATAAAGGCTTCACAAAAATGGAAGATGCCGTTAAAGAATATTGTGAATTATTAGACAATAACGAAGGTTATTTACGTTAATACACGTATAGATGTGATGTAGTATTCACCTAATATGTTAGGCGCATACTACATCTGTTGTAAGCACATATGCCTGTCATGTAGAAAGGACGTTACCATGAAAAAAGTATTATTTTTGGACCGTGATGGCGTCCTAAATCGTGACACCGGGTATCTACACTCTGTGGATGAACTCGAGTGGATTCCAGGTGCCAAAGCGGGATTAGCCTATGCGCATAGCAAGGGCTATGATCTCATTGTGGTGACAAACCAAAGTGGTATTGGTCGTGGTTACTATACCGTAGAGGATATGAATATCTTACACGAACATATAAATAGAGAACTCACAGCCAATGGTGCACCTATTTTGCATTTCTATTATTGTCCTCATCATAAGGAGGGGACCATTCTAGAATATGCTATAGAGTGCGATTGTCGTAAACCAAAACCAGGCATGATTTTACAGGCCTTTCATGATTATGACATTGACCAAAAGGCTAGTTTTCTTATTGGCGATAGCCCTAGAGATGTAGAAGCGGCTGAGGCTGCTGGCATTCAGGGCTATTTGTTTGATGGTGTTAATTTATTACATACGATACAAGCAATTCTGCAGGAGCGTATACAATAGGAAGAGAGTATATGAAAGACTACAAAAATATACTAATTATAAAAATGAGCTCTTTAGGGGATGTTATTCATGCATTGCCTACGCTCTATGCATTACGCAAGAACCTACCAAATGCCAAAATTACTTGGGCTATTCACGAACAATTTGCTGGGCTGTTACCAGGAAAACCGTGGGTTGATGAGGTTATCATCATTGACAAGAAACAATTGAAATTATTTGGATATTTGAAACAATTGTACACAGATTTACGGGGTCGCCATTTTGATATGACCTTGGATCTACAATGTTTAGCGAAGAGTGCTATTGTATCGTGGTTATCTGGTGCACCTGAAAAATATGGTTACTGGGAATTACGTGAGGGCAGTCAATTCGTCAACAAGGCACTAGTAGGTAAACATCAATACGATCATGTAATTGAACGCTATCTCGACACCGTTAGACAACTTGGCGGATCGGTGGATACTATTGAATTCCCATTGCCAAGTGATGCGACCTGTTACCAGCATGTGGTAGATATGTTAGGTTCTGAGGGGATACAAGATGACTATGTTTTGGTGGCTCCAGGTGCCCGTTGGACGGTGAAAGAATGGCCAGTGCTGTCCTTCGCTGAATTGTGCAATCGATTATGCCAAGAGGGACGCAAAGTTGTTCTCATGGGTGCTAAAGATGATTTAGGAAAAAGTCAATCTATTGTGGATGCCGTTCAAAGCAATAATCTAGTAAATTTAACTGGAAAAACAACAATGCCTGAATTGATTGAATTGATTCGTCATTGTAGTTTATATATTAGTGCCGACACAGGGCCATTGCATATTGCTAATGGACTTAAGAAACCGTTGATCGCTTTGTTTGGTACTACATCGCCAGAACGAACAGGTCCTTATGGTGGGGATTACATTCATTTAGTGATTTCACCTACATCTAAGGCCACTCCAGAGAACCCATTGATTGATGATCCAGAGTGTATGGCCCAAATTACAGTGGACCAGGTGTGGGATGTATATAAAGCACTATAATTATTGAAGTAGATTAAATTTGTTGGTACATTAATATAATTAAAGCCAATTGTTATTGTATAGACTTAGAATCATATTATATTCGGTATGACCTATTGAAGGAGAGGAGCTCATATGGAACTTGATCATAAGCGTATCGTTGTAACATTTCTTATGCATTTAGGGGATGTTATTTTAACGACACCATTTTTAGAAGTCTTACGTAGAGCAGCTCCTCATAGTCATATTACCTATGTAATGGATGAGAAATTACAAGAGGTTATGCAATATAATCCCAATATTGATGCATTAGTGACGGTCGATAAAAAAGGTCGTCATAATAGTATCTCCGGTTTAAATGAAGTGGCTAAGGAAATTAATCGACAAGGAAAGCCAGATATTGTGATTAATTTACATCCTAATGAGCGTACATCCTATTTAGCATGGAAAATTGGAGCTAAGGTGACAACAGGAATGAGTCATTTCTTGTTCCGCCCTTTCATGACAAAATATACTCGTTTGGACCGGAAAACATTACATGCGGCAGATATGTACATTAATGTATTAGAACAACTAGGTGTATCTAATACGATGAATCATGGGCTTACCATTGAAACTTCTGAGGCATGGGATAATCAAGCACATGATTTTTATGAAACTTATGATGTGACTCGTGATGATATTGTCATTGGATTCAATATTGGTAGTGCTGTTCCAGAAAAGCGTTGGCCACGGGAGCGATTTGCTCATGTGGCGGATTATTTTGGTCATCAAGGGTATAAAACGGTATTCTTTGGTGGTCCTATGGATCAGAATATGGTAAATGATGTGGTACAGGTGATGGAAACTGAGCCTATTATCACTACTGGTAAATTTTCATTAGGGCCATTGGCATCAGCGATGAAACGGTGCCAATTAATGATTACCAATGATTCTGGCCCTATGCATGTGGCTATTAGTCAACATGTTCCAATTGTAGCTTTGTATGGACCATCTAATCCATTCTTTTACGGGCCGTATCGTGCTAATGCTATCGTACTTGAATCGATGGATAAATACGAAGTTGGTAAAAGTATGAAACAAGTAATTCGGGAAGGAAAATATAAAGGATTACAAGTGATATCAGAAGAGGCTGTTATTGATGCAGCTGAACAATTAATTATCACTAAGTAAGGAGTTTATATGAATTATGTAGTCTTTGATTTGGAATGGAATCAACCCTTTGGTAATGATATTAGTTTTATGAAGCATACTAAAATGCCTATTAGTGGTGAAATTATCCAAATTGGCGCAGTAAAACTCAATGAAGACTTACAAATCATCGACCAATTTTTAGTGATGGTAAAGCCTAAATATTTAACTCGAATGCATAAGCATGTACGAGAGTTAACAGGTATTAGCAATCAGGATTTAAATACAGGTGTGCCCTTTAAAACGGCATTCGTACAGTTTGATTTATGGTGTGGTGACGATTGCATCCTCCTATCTTGGGGAAGCGATGATGTAACTATGCTTCGTGAGAATATTGTATTACACAAAATTAAAACGAACCGATTAAGTTCTTGGGTAGATGCACAATTATTATATGCTTATGAACGTCATGGCAATTCTGAACAAGTATCTGTACAACGAGCAATGGCGGATTTACAAATTTCTCCTGGTAATTTGACAGCCCATAATGCATTACATGATGCTATATTTACAGCTGAGATTTGTCAAAAAATATCTTTTAAACAAGGATTATTACATTATGAAGATATACGGAAATTAGGTCCCAATCCATTTTTATTTCCCCCTATAATATCGTTTTTCATTTATGAGAACTTTCAAGAAAAGAAACGTATTCTCTATGATAAACGTATTCGAATATCCTATTGTCCGTATTGTCAGAAGGAATTGACAATGCTAAAGCCGGAACGACAGCAGGGAGATAAATTTTTGGCACTTGGACATTGTCCTACTCATGGTGCATTTGCTATTCAATTACGGATTGGTAAATACACAAAGAAAAATAATATTACAAATTTTTTTGTTACTAAAACGATTACGCATATGACGGATGAAATCCGATTAGTATATGAAGAAAAGGCCCGCATTAATCGTGAAAAGGAAGAACGATATTTAGCGAAGTTGCAGGCTCAACAAGTAGAAGAACATTGATAAAGGAGATAAATATGGAAAGAAAATACGCATGGCATGAATATACTGATACTGATTTACAAGCAGTCGCTATATTGGGCGACCAATATAGAGCATTTTTAGATAATGGTAAAACTGAACGTCAATGTGTGACACAATCTGTAGTAGCCGCTAAAGCAGCAGGATATAGAGATTTAAAAGAATTTATTGCTAATGGTACCGAAATTAAAGCTGGAGATAAAGTATATTATACACATATGGATAAATCCATTGCATTATTTAATATTGGTACGGATGATATTGAATTAGGCATGAATATTTTAGGTGCTCATATTGATTCTCCTCGTATTGATGTAAAACAAAACCCTCAATACGAAGATAGCAATTTAGTATTCTGGGATACACATTATTATGGGGGTATCAAAAAATACCAATGGGTGGCTATGCCATTGGCCATTCATGGTGTTGTTGTAAAAAAAGACGGAACTATCATTAACCTATCTATCGGTGATAAAGAAAACGATCCGGTGTTCTGTATTACGGATTTGCTTCCACATTTAGGGCAAGAACAAATGGAGAAAAAGGCAACGAAGGTAATTGAAGGGGAAGCCCTTGATTTATTAATTGCTAGCCAACCTGTGAAAGGTGAATTAAAGGATGGGGTTACACAATTTCTAAATATTATCCTCGAAAAAGAATATAACTTTACAGAACAAGATTTACTATCTGCTGAACTTGAAATCGTGCCTGCCGGTAAAGCACGTGATATGGGCTTTGACCGTAGTATGATTATGGCCTATGGACAAGATGATCGTGTATGTGCTTACACATCTTTAGTGGCTATGCTTGAGGTGGAATCTGTAAAACGTACAACTTGCTGCCTATTGGTGGATAAAGAAGAGATTGGATCTGTTGGTGCTACTGGTATGCAATCTAGATTCTTTGAAAATGCCTTAGCAGAAATTCTTGAGTTGATGGGGAAAACTAGTGCTTTGAGTGTACGTCGGACATTGGAAAAATCTCGTATGCTATCCTCTGATGTTAGTGCAGGCTATGATCCTTTATATGCATCTGCTTTTGAAAAGAAAAATGCATCGTATCTTGGCATGGGCGTAGTATTCAACAAATTTACAGGGTCCCGTGGTAAATCTGGGTCCAATGATGCGAATGCAGAATATATGGGCTTTATTCGTCGCATTATGGACGATAATAATGTAACATTCCAAACGGCAGAACTTGGCCGTGTTGACCTTGGTGGGGGCGGTACTATTGCTTATATTATGGCATTATACGGTATGAATGTTATAGACTGTGGTGTAGCTGTTTTGAGCATGCATGCACCATGGGAAGTGACAAGTAAAGCCGATATTTACGAAGCAAAAAAATGTTATGTAGCATTCTTGAAAGCAGATGATAAGGATTTAGGCCATGAGTAAACACGAAGAGTTAGACTTAGCAACAATTCAAAAAACATTTGATGAAGTGAAACAAGAGGAATCAAAAGTTAAAACTGTAAAAGTAGATATTTTTGATGTTCCAGAAAATGAAGTAGAAGAATATAAGAAAATCCGAGAAGAAGTAGCAACTGCAGCTATGGATATTATGAAACCTTATTGTGTATCTGTGAAACGAGAAACACTAGATGCAGAAGAAGGAGAGGCTGTCGTAGGCTATTATATAACTGGTGAAATTTTGATGGCGGTTATCCTTGATCCCTTTGAAGTGCCAGTGATGAAGGTTGCTAATGATAAAGGAAAATTAAAGGAATATATTTTTGCTGCTAATGAATTAACTGAAGAAATGATTCATTCATTACAGTCTCAATAATCTAGAAGTAATCATTGTTTGATGTTACACTAACGAAAAGTATGATAATCTATTTAGATGATGTTTTGCTGTCAATATTAAAAAGTAATTTTACTAGGTTAAAAGTACATCCATATTGGACAGTCGTATAAAAAATATCGTACGATTCATTGATACAATGACGAATACATATTATAATAAAAGTATTATTGTTGTCATTGTAAGGCGGAAAGGGGTTTTCCCATGAAATGGAAGAAGGGCTTAGCCGTTGCCATCAGCGCTATTACATTAGCTGTTGCTATTGTTGGTTGCGGTAATGATGCACCAAAAAAATCTGATGGTCAATATAAGGTGGGGGTTGTCCAACTTGTTGAACATCCAGCGTTAGATGCTGCTAACAAAGGATTTGTTGATGGATTAGCATCTAAAGGTTTTAAGGATAAAGTTGTGATTGATCAACAAAATGCACAAGCTGATCAATCTAACTTGAATAGTATTGCGCAACGATTTGTATCTGATAAAAAAGATTTAATCTTAGCCATTGCTACACCAGCTGCGCAAACTATGGCAAATGCAACGAAGGATATTCCTATCCTTGGCACTGCTATTACTGATTATGAAAGCTCTAAGCTCGTTCAATCTAATCAAAAGCCAGGTGGAAATATATCTGGTACAAGTGATATGAATCCTATTAGTGAACAAGTAGACTTGATTCTAAAGGTGGTACCAAAAGCAAAGACAATTGGTGCTATTTATAGCTCTAGTGAAGTAAATTCACAAATTCAAATTGATAAGATGAAAGCATATGCAGAATCTAAAGGTTTGAAGGTTGTGGAAGTCACAGTTTCTAATGTTAATGATATCCAACAAGCTGCACAAAACCTTGTATCTCAGGGCGTAGATGCAATTTATGTACCAACTGATAATGTTGTGGCTTCTGCTATGGGAAATCTAGTAAGTATTACGGATCCTGCTAAAACCCCAGTATTTGGTAGTGAAGATAATCAGGTAAAAGGTGGCGCTTTAGCGACATATTCTGTTGATTACTATCAACTTGGGTATCAAACTGGTATCATGGCAACAGCAATTCTTTCTGGTGAAAAAAAGGTATCTGATATGCCTATCGAAGTACAAAAAGAATTCAAATTAGTTGTGAATAAAGAAAAGTTAAATACATTAGGTATTACATTGCCAGAAGAATTAAAAAAAGAAGCACAAATGATTTAATCATTGTGTAACATAACTTATAGGAGGACATACTATGAATTGGAAAAAAAGTCTTGTTATTGCATTAAGTGCCATTACCGTAATGGCAGCTGTTGCTGGTTGCAGTTCTGATAAAGCAGCAGACGATAATGGTCAAAAAAAAATTGGGGTTATTCAGTTAGTTGAACATCCTGCATTAGATGCAGCTAATAAAGGTTTTGTAGAGGCATTAGCATCTAAAGGTTATAAAGATGGGGATAAAATCAAAATTGATCAACAAAATGCTCAAGCTGATCAATCTAACTTGAATAGTATTTCTCAACGATTTGTATCCGATAAGAAAGATTTAGTGTTAGCGATCGCTACGCCTGCAGCACAAAGCATGGCAAATGCAACAAAAGATATTCCTGTTGTTGGTACAGCTATTACCAATTATGAAATCGCTAAATTAGTTCAATCAGATGCTCATCCAGGTGCTAATGTTACTGGTACATCTGATGCAACACCGGCAGAACAACAATTAGATTTAATTCTTAAATTAGTACCTAATCTTAGAACAATGGGTGTAATTTATAGTTCTTCTGAAGTGAACTCACAAATTCAAGTAGACGAAATGAAAAAATTAGCAGCTGCTAAAGGTATTACTGTAGTTGAATCTACTGTTTCTAATGTTAACGACATCCAACAAGCTGCCCAAAATTTAGTAAACCAAAACGTACAAGCTGTATATACTCCAACAGATAATGTATTAGCATCTGCTATGGCTAACTTAGCATCCATTACAGATAATGCTAAAATCCCAGTATTTCCAGCTGATGAAGGAATGGCTAAAACTGGTGGTGTTGCATCCTACTCTGTTGATTATTATAAACTTGGATATCAAGCAGGTTTAATGGCTGCTAAAATTTTAGCAGGTGAAGCAAAACCAGCTGATATGGCGATTGAACATCAAAAAGATTTCAAATTATATATCAATGATGAACGTGCACAAAAATTAGGAATTACAATTCCTGAAGAGTTGCGTAAACAAGTGAAATAATAAATAGGGGGGCGGTGACGCCTCCCGTATTTTTCGAGGAGGATTCCATGTTAGAATTAGTGGTCGGTACCATAACGCAAGGGTTATTATGGTCACTATTAGCCATTGGCGTTTTTATTACTTTTAGAGTATTAGATATTGCAGATTTAACAGTAGAAGGTACATTCCCAATGGGGGCCGGTATCTCTGCAATCTTATTAACAAATGGTGTAAATCCATTTGTATCTGTACTAGCGGCAGCTATTGGTGGCATGCTAGCAGGTGCAGTAACCGGTTGGATTCATACGAAATTAAAAATTCCCGCATTATTAGCCGGTATTTTAACAATGATTGCATTGTATTCTGTGAATTTACATATTATGGGTAAAGCGAATATTTCTTTACTTCGCGTTGATACTGTATATTCCTTGTTAGGTAATTTATTCTCTACACCAACAATGTGGACGGTTGCCATTGTCGGTCTTGGTGTGGCAATTTTAAGTGGCCTCGTGTTACTTTGGTTCTTCGGTACTGAAATTGGGGCTGCATTACGTGCTACAGGTGTCAATCCTCAAATGATTCGTGCTCAAGGTGTGAATACAGATACTATGATCGTATTAGGTCTTTTAATTTCTAATGCCTTCGTGGCTGTCTCTGGTGCTTTGATTGCGCAAAGCATCGGCTTTGCTGACGTTGGTATGGGGATTGGTACTATCGTTATTGGTTTGGCCTCTGTTATCATCGGCGAAGTATTATTCGGCGTAAAGTCCTTCGTGCGTAGTATGGTAGCTGTTGTACTTGGTTCTATTGCATATCGTATTGTTATTGCCTTGGTATTGTACCTAGGTATGCCACCAAATGATTTGAAATTATTTACTGCAGTTTTAGTAGCCATTGCGCTTTCACTTCCTACGTTGAAAGCAAAATGGTTAGCTCGATAGGAGGCGTTGCTATATGTTAGAAGTAAAAAATATGGTAAAAACCTTCTTTAAGGGTACTGTAAATGAAAAAACAGCTCTTCAAGGCGTAAACCTAAAGTTAGAAGAAGGCGATTTTGTTACTGTTATCGGTGGTAATGGTGCTGGCAAAAGTACGCTTTTAAACTCTGTGGCCGGTGTATTCCCTATAGATGAAGGTGGTGAAATCCTTATCGGTGGTAATGATGTTACAAAAATGCCAGAATACAAACGTGCTAAATACATAGGTCGTGTGTTCCAAGATCCTATGGTGGGAACAGCTGGGAATATGCAAATTGAAGAAAATTTGCTCTTGGCATTACGTCGTGGCAAGAAGTTGGGATTAAAATGGGCTTTTGTACCAGAAGAAAGGGAGTTCTTTAAAGAACGCTTATCCTTACTTGGTTTAGGGTTAGAAGATCGTTTAACAGCTCGTATGGGCCTTTTAAGCGGTGGTCAACGCCAATCCATTACATTGCTTATGGCAACGATGTTAAAACCTGAATTACTATTGTTAGATGAACATACGGCAGCGCTTGATCCTCGTACTGCAGAAAATGTATTACAACTAACGGATAAACTCGTACAAGAACATAACTTGACGACATTGATGATTACTCATAACATGAGAGATGCCCTTCGTTTTGGCAATCGTTTAATCATGATGAACGCTGGTCAAATCATTTTTGATGTACGTGGTGATGAAAAGAAAAATATGACTGTACAAGATTTGCTTGAACGTTTCTCTGTGGCAGCAGAAGGTGCTGTTAGTGATAGAATGATGCTAGCAAAAGACTAAAAGGCTATTGTATGGTCATTTCGTAATAATGCTTATATTCAGCACATAGCAGATATGGCAAAATTACTGGTAAAAGTAAATACAAAACACTGATAAACCCTTTACAAATGTAGAGGGTTTATTGTATACTCAATAAGGTTATTACACCAATCGTAAGCGAAGTATTCGAATCTCCAACGGTTACTTGGGCTTAACGAGATGTATATTTTTTAGGAGGAAACATTAACATGTTAACTACAGAAGCAAAACAAGAAATTATCAAATCCTTTGCAACTCACGAAGGTGACACTGGTTCTCCAGAAGTACAAATCGCGATTTTGACTAACCGCATTGTATATCTTACAGAACATTTGAAAGAACACAAAAAAGATCATCACTCCCGTCGTGGTTTGTTGAAATTGGTTGGTCAACGCCGTAACATGCTTGACTACCTTCGTCGTAAAGACATCGAACGTTACCGTTCTATCTTGGAAAAACTTAACTTGCGTAAATAATTGCGTATTAAAAAAGCGGCCTCGGTCGCTTTTTTTGTTTACCCTTTACATGTTACTAGTGGAAATTAGTTTTACAAGTTAGGGATACATTTCATTTTCACCAACGACGTATAATATGTTATGGTAAAAAGAGTGGCGATTTGATACAATAATAAGGTATATAATGAATGTGATATAAATAGGAGGAACTGGAATGGAACAATTCCAAATGGATTTATCTGGTCGTACCCTTACCATTGAAACTGGGGAATTAGCTAAACAAGCAGGCGGTGCCGTTATGGTACGTTATGGTGATACAGCTGTATTGGTAACAGCTACGGGTTCTAAAGAAGCGAAAGATATCGATTTCTTCCCACTCACTGTAGATTATGAAGAAAAAATGTATGCTGTAGGTCGCATCCCTGGTGGCTTTATTAAACGTGAAGCACGTCCACCAGAAACAGCAATTTTGCACAGTCGCTTGATTGACCGTCCAATCCGTCCTTTATTCGATAAAGGCGTTCGTAACGAAGTTCATGTAGTGGCTACTGTTATGTCCGTTGATTATGACTGTGATCCTGCTATTTGTGGCATGATTGGTGCTTCTGCAGCGTTGACTATTTCTGATATTCCTTGGAATGGTCCAATTGCAGGCGTACGTATGGGTCGTGTGAATGGTGAGTTCGTAGTTAACCCTACAAAAGCACAATTAGAAGAGACTGACCTTAATGTTGTTGTAGCGGGTACAAAAGACGCTATCCTTATGGTTGAAGGTGGCGCTCAAGAAGTTCCGGAAAAAGTATTGTTAGAAGTAATCATGGCTGCTCACGAAGAAATAAAAAAAATCGTGGCATTCCAAGAAGAATTCCAACCTAAGGTAGGTAAAGTAAAACGTGAATTCCCTAACAAAGACGTTCCTGAAGAAATCGTAGCAGCTGTTAAAGCATTTGCTCATGATAAATTAGATGCAGCTGTTCGTTGTGCTGATAAACAACAACGTGATGAGCAAGAAAATGCTGTTCGTGCAGAAACTTACGAACATTTCGAAGAAATCTACCCTGAAAACATGAACGATGTACGTCTTGCTTTCGACAAATTGGTGAAAGAAGTTGTTCGTCATATGATCACTGTAGAAAAAATTCGTCCAGATGGTCGTCAATTAGATGAAGTGCGTCCAATTACTTGCCGTGTTGGCGTATTGCCTCGTACACATGGTTCCGGTTTGTTCACGCGTGGTCAAACACAAGTATTGAACATTACTACATTGGCACCATTGTCTGAAAAACAAACAATTGATGGTATCGGTATCGATACTGAAAAACGTTACATCCATCACTACAATTTCCCATCCTTCTCCGTAGGTGAAACTCGTTCTTCCCGTGGTCCAGGGCGCCGTGAAATTGGTCATGGTGCATTAGCTGAACGTGCATTGGTTCCTGTTATCCCAAGTGAAGCAGATTTCCCATATGCAATGCGTCTTGTGTCTGAAGTATTAGAATCCAATGGTTCTAGTTCTATGGCCAGCGTATGTGGTAGCACATTGTCCTTGATGGATGCTGGTGTGCCTATTAAAGCTCCTGTAGCGGGTATCGCTATGGGCCTTGTTACAAAAGACGATCACTACACAATCCTTACTGATATTCAAGGTATGGAAGATGCGTTAGGCGATATGGACTTTAAAGTAGCAGGTACTGCTAAAGGTGTTACAGCGATTCAAATGGATATCAAAATTTCCGGTTTATCCCGTGAAATCTTGCATGAAGCTTTGGAACAAGCTCACAAAGGTCGTATGCACATCATGGGCATTATGATGGAAACTATTAATGCTCCTCGTGAAAGTATGTCTGCCTTCGCACCTCGCATTATCACAATGAACATTAACCCAGATAAAATCCGTGACGTAATCGGTTCTGGCGGTAAAGTGATTCGTGGTATCATCGAAGAGACGGGCGCAAAAATTGATATCGAAGATGATGGTACAATCTTCATCGCTGCTACTGAACAATCTAGTGCAGATAAAGCGATTGAAATTATCACTAACTTGACTAAAGAAGTAGAAGTTGGTGAAGTATACATGGGTAAAGTCACTCGTTTAATGGCTTTTGGTGCTTTCGTAGAAGTATTGCCAGGTAAAGAAGGCTTGGTACACATTTCTAAATTAGCGAAAGAACGTGTAGAAAAAGTAGAAGACGTAGTAAATGTAGGCGATGAAATCATGGTTAAAGTTATCGAAATCGATAAACAAGGCCGTGTAAATTTGTCTCGCAAAGATTGCCTTAAATAATCGACCTTGCTAGGAGATAGATCATGGATATTAGAGGTTTTGAAGTAGTATCTTCTTTTGAAGACGCACAAATTAATTTACCCCAACGTACAACAGCAGAAAGTGCTGGTTACGATATTGAATGTGCTGAAACAGTGACAATCAATCCGGGTGAAGTGAAAATTGTACCTACTGGTATTAAAGCTTTTATGGCCTATAACGAATTCTTGGCTATCCACATTCGTTCTAGTATTGGTATCAAACGTCATATTATGTTGGCCAACTGCACAGGCATTATCGACAGTGATTATTACAATAATGAAGATAATGAAGGACATATCCTATTGGGCTTGTATAATCTTGGTACAGAAGCGGTTACTTTGGAAAAAGGTGAACGCGTTGCACAAGGTATTTTTACAAAATATCTTGTGGCCAATGATGATGAAGCTAATGGTATTCGTCGTGGTGGTATTGGTAGTACAAACTAAATAATCTAGGCTCTCTTGAGGTTATCCTTGGGAGAGTCTATTTTTGTGTTACAATAGTAATAGTTATTAATTAATTTGTATATGTGTATGCATCACTATAATCTAAGCGTACAAGTAGTTGATTGATTGGCTTAGGATGATTAATTATTTTCTTGTGCAGAGATATTTTAAAAGTCCATAAGGACATACATGAAAGTAGGCAAACAGATGGCAGTAAAAAAAGAAATTCAAAAATCCTCGGAGTTAAAATTTGATGGTAAACTTATCAAACTTACCTATGATATTGCAGAGGTGAATGGCAAGGAAGCATGGCGTGAAGTAGTACATCATCCTGGGGCCAGTGCAGTCGTAGCTGTGGATAATCAAGGTCGCGTTGTCATGGAGCGTCAATACCGTTATGCACTTTCAAAAGCGTTATTGGAAATTCCTGCTGGTAAATTAGATGGCCTAGAGGATCCAATGGAATGTGCAAAGCGTGAATTAGCAGAGGAAACAGGTTATCGTGCTACTGAGTGGGTATCATTAGGTGCTGTAGCAACGAGCCCTGGATTCTGTAATGAAGTGATTCATTTATATTTAGCCAAAGGATTGACTATGGGGGAAACGAACTGGGATCCAGATGAATATGTAGAACTGGAATACTACACGGTAGATGAATTACTAGAAGCCATCAAAAACGAAGATATCAAAGATGGTAAATCCTTGGCAGGTTTAATGTTGGCTATGCCATATTTGAAATAAATTGGTTCTTTTAACCGATGGTATTTATTGGGATGCAAGCTATTTAAGTTGTGTCTATTAAGAATGTGTCATTGGTCTAGTAAATCGGTTTTCTTAGGAGGTCAGTATGTTTAAACGAATTATCCTCATCGTTATGGATAGTGTTGGCATTGGTCATGGTATTGATGCTGAAAAATTTGGTGATGCAGGTTCGAATACAGTAGGCCATATTGAAGATGTGGTAGGACAAATCCACTGTCCGACATTGCACTCCCTAGGTTTTGGTCGGATTGCAGATATAGCACCTATGGATATACTTGTGGTGGGTGCTTATGGCCGCATGCAAGAGGTGAGCACTGGTAAGGATACGACGAGTGGGCATTGGGAAATGATGGGGCATCCTGTGGAACAGCCATTCCCTACATTTTATGAGGGATTTCCAGATGAGGTAATGGAGGCTTTCACTAAAGAGACGGGGTATGGATATCTCGGAAATGAGGTGGCATCGGGAACGGAAATTATTGAACGACTCGGTGTGGAACATATGAAAACGGGCAAACCTATTATTTATACATCGGCGGATTCCGTATTTCAAATTGCCGCCCATGAGGATATCATTCCCCTAGATAAGCTCTATGACATGTGTCATATCGTACGTGAAAAAGTTTGTATCGGTCCCTATTATGTAGGACGCATAATTGCTCGTCCCTTTGTGGGAATGCCAGGTCATTTTGTGAGGACCTCCAATCGTCATGACTATAGTCGCATGCCGGAACATACAATGATTCAAGAATTGCTGCAAAAACATAACCTACAGACTATTGCTGTAGGTAAAATAGGGGATATTTATGCGCATGTAGGTTGGTCTGAATCTCATCCAACGAAATCAAATGCCCATGGCATGAATATGGTGCCATATTTGATGGAGAATGCCTTTACTAAAGGTCTTATGATGGTGAATTTGGTAGAATTTGATTCCCTCTATGGTCATCGTCGTAACCCAGAGGGCTATAAACGTTGCATTGAAGACTTTGATTATCAATTAGGCGGTTTATTGCCATTGTTGCGTGATGATGATCTTTTGTTGATAACTGCGGACCACGGAAACGATCCAACCTGGGTGGGTACAGATCATACACGTGAACTGGTACCAGTTTTAGGATATAATCCGACTTGGACTAAACCCATCGAGTTGGGAGATAGACATTCCTTTGGAGATGTTGGGAAAACTATTGCACATAATTTTGGCATTACCTCTGAACACATTGGGGAATCATTTCTTGATGCATTAAGGTAAACGTGAAAGCACCATACATATACAACGTACTCTAAGTAGGGCGTGTGCATGTATGGTGCTTTCTATATGGGAAGTCATATATTGTAATTTAGGGTATAAAAAAAGACCGCATCCGCCGGACGAGGTCTTATATTTTATGCGCTATTCTTATAAAGCGTTAACTTTAGCTGCAAGATTGGATTTTTTACGAGCTGCAGTGTTTTTATGAAGAATACCTTTGGAGGCTGCTTTATCAATTACGCTAGTAGCATTAACAAGTGCTTGTTTTGCTTCTTCTACTGCGCCTGCTTGAACAGCTTCTACAGTTTTGCGAGATGCTGTACGGATTTGAGATTTCACAGCGGAGTTCTTCGCACGACGTTCTGCATCGGTTTTTACGCTTCTGATACTGGATTTAATATTTGGCAATTGAGTCACCTCCTTATGTAACTTATTACTATACCTGAATGATTATATCACAGTGGACTAGGTTTTGCAAGAACTTTTACTAGGTCTGTAAAAGTATTTTATATAACCTATCTAATTATACATGATTCTAGATGAACTGTCACATGAATATAGGCATTCTATGGTATAATAAGGTTTACAGATATGCGAGGTGTACTATGAAAAAATTAATGATTATAGATGGCAGTAGTTTATTATTCCGTGCGTTTTTTGCACTACCACCGCTTAAAACTGCGTTAGGTGTTCCTACAAATGCAGTGTACGGATTCTTGACGATGCTCATCAAATTATATGAAGAAATTAATCCAGATTATATAGCGGTAGCCTTTGATAAAGGTCGTCAAACATTCCGTACGGAAATGTATAGCGAATATAAAGGTAACCGTCCTGATGCGCCAGAGGATTTGCGCCCTCAATTTAGCCTAATTCAAGACGTATTAAAATCATTAGGCATATGCGTAATAGAACAAGAGGGTTTTGAAGGTGATGATATCCTTGGTTCATTGAGCAAACAATTTGGCTCTGATGAGCTGACTATTGCTATTATTACTGGTGATAGAGATAATCTACAACTAGTTGATAAACATAGTTCTGTATTCCTTACAAAAAAGGGTATCTCTGACATGTTAGAGATAACAGTAGAGAACATGGAGGAACTCTATGGCTATGGCCCAGATAAGATCATCCAAATGAAAGCCCTTATGGGGGATTCTTCTGATAATATTCCTGGTGTACCAGGTGTAGGTGAAAAAACAGCCCTTAAATTGATTACCGAATATGGTGATTTGGAATCCGTATACGAGCATATGGAGGATATTTCTGGTAAGAAGTTAAAAGAACGATTAGCAGAAAATAAAGAATTAGCATTCCTATCTCGTGAATTGGCTACCATAAAAACAGATATGGAATTGGATTATAAGCTAGAACAATTTATACAACAGTTCCACGGCTCTGAAGTAAAACCAGTGTTTGAGAAATTAGGTTTTACTAAATTAACGCCGCGTATTATGCAAGCCATGGGTGAGGATGAGGTTGACTTAGGTGGTCAAGATTCCCTATTTGGAATGGCTACAGAACCTGTTGTAGTGGATACATTAGATGCTAGTGCCTTAACAGCCGATTATTATGCAGATAAGGATGTAGCCATTCATGTGTTATTGGATGGTAAGGCGCCATTTAGAACTATCAAAGATGCATATTTATATAATGGCACTGATGTGGTGCACGTATCTGGAACTGATGAGGCGGGACTTTCACAAGTACTAGTCACATTGCAACAGGCTAAACATGTCATAACCACACAGGCTAAGGAATTATTAGAGGTGTTTGGTCAATCTGCACCAGCAGATATCGCTATCCTCGGTGATGATGAGGCGCCTCGCGTATACGATGTGTCCTTGATGGCCTATTTGCTAGATCCTACGCGCACAAATTATGGGTATGTGTATCTCTGTGAACGTTTTGAAGTACCTATGATTAGTCCAGCCGGTAATGAACAAGAATACATTTCCATGGCTCAAGCATTATACGCTATGTACCCTAATACATTGGCTGCTATAGAGGAAAACCAATTAGGATCCTTGTATCAAACAATTGAATTACCATTGATTCATACATTATTGGTGATGGAGAAACATGGTATTTACATTGATACTGAAAAATTGCAATATACCACAACTCGATTCAAAGCGGAACTCGCTGAAGTACAAGCTGATATCTATGAATTAGCAGGTGAAACATTTAATATTAATTCTCCAAAACAATTGGGCGTCATTTTATTCGAAAAAATGAATTTACCGGTTATCAAGAAAACGAAAACTGGTTACTCTACGGATGCAGAAGTACTAGATATGCTCCGCAATGAAAGCCCTATTATAGAGAAAATTTTGTCCTACCGCACGATTGCTAAGCTGGTATCTACGTATTTAGAAGGTTTGGCGGTTTTAATTAATGCCACAACAAAACGCATTCATACCACATTTAACCAAATGGTAACCGCCACAGGACGTTTGAGCAGTTCGGAACCGAATTTACAAAATATTCCTGTTCGCACTGAAAAAGGTCGTGAAATTCGCGCACTATTCTATCCAGGCGAAGGTTTCGACTCTTTGGTAAGTGCCGATTACTCTCAAATCGAATTGCGTATTTTAGCACATCTATCCGGTGACGAGGCGTTGGTGAAAGCCTTCCAAGAAGGTCAAGATATTCATAGATTTACCGCTGCTGAGGTGCTAGGTAAAGCGCAAGACGACGTAACGAGTGAAGAACGTTCTCATGCAAAAGCTATTAACTTCGGTATCATCTACGGTATCAGTGACTTTGGATTGTCTCGCGATTTAGGCATTACGAGAGCAGATGCAAAAAATTACATTAATCTCTATTTTAGCCGTTATCCAAAGGTAAAAGCCTACATGGATGCCATGGTACAAGAGGCGCATGAAACTGGTAAGGTTCGCACTATGTTTGGACGTATTCGTGAGCTGCCAGATATTAACAGTCGTAACTTTAATCGTCGTTCCTTTGCTGAACGCACGGCTATGAATACGCCAATTCAAGGTTCTGCCGCGGATATCATCAAGCTTGCCATGAATAAAGTAGAACAAAAATTAGAAGCAGGTAAATTTACATCTCGTTTATTGCTACAGGTGCATGATGAACTTGTTATCGAAGCCGTAGCGAGTGAAGAAACACAAATTATGGAACTTTTGAAAACAACGATGGAAGAAGTTGTTTCATTGCAAGTACCATTGATTGTAGATGTACATAGTGCAGAAAATTGGGCCTTAGTAAAATAAAGGATTTTTATGTTTAAATTAGGTATTACTGGCGGTATAGCGTCTGGTAAAAGTACAGCTGTAGCTTGGCTGAAACAACAACATATACCTTGTATCGATGCTGATATGGTAGCTCGTGAGGTAGTAGAACCGAATACACCAGGCTTGCAGGCTATTGTGAAGCATTTCGGTGACACTGTGTTACATACAGATGGTACATTACATCGTGAAACCTTGGGGCAAATAGTCTTTCACAATGACAATGAGCGCCTAAAACTCAATGAAATCCTCACGGGTTATATTAGGGCGCGAATTATGGAACTAACGTGTCAGTATGAACAGAATGGCGAGGCATTAGTCATGTATGATATTCCTCTCATGATTGAAGGCTCTTGGCATACTATGATGGATGCTTTATGGGTTATTTATGTGACGAAAGATACACAGATTAATCGTTTAATGCATCGTAATAACTATTCTAGAGAGGATGCATTAGCTCGCATTCACAGCCAAATCTCATTAGATGAGAAACGTGCATATGCTACCGTGGTCATTGATAATAATGGAACCGAGCAAGAGTTGTACAATCAATTGCAGAGTGCATATACTAGATTGAAGGTAAACCTTTAATTCATATTGCTCTATGCACAACATGGATTACATGTTTAACGTATAGTAGTAATTCGATTATATACATATACTATCTAAATTGGAGCAATCGTTTATGAAAACCACAACCCTCACAGCGTGGGCGATGATTATATTGGGGACCTATTATTTTACTTATGGGGAACCATATATAGCAAAACATTACGCGTATCCCTTTGAGCATCGCGCTACTATAGAAGCAGTGGCTAATACCAATAAAATACCAGCTTCTCTTGTAGCTGGTGTTATCCTAGCGGAGAGTAAATACAAAGAATCTGCTGAATCAGATCGAGGTGCATTAGGTTTAATGCAATTGATGCCTGAAACGGCGCATTGGATTGCGGAACAAATGAATCAGCCTAAAATGACTGATACAGATATTAAGGCTCCAGCTACTAATATTCAGTTAGGTACTTGGTACTTAGGTTATTTAATGGAGGAATTCAATCATAATGAAGTTCTCGCATTAGCCGCTTATAATGCTGGCCGAGGCCATGTGGAGTCATGGATGGAAGAGTATCAATGGGATAAAAATTTTAATGACATTGATGCAATTCCATTCCCAGAAACTCGATTGTATGTTCGTAATGTGTTGAAATATCAAGAAAGATACGAAGAATTATATGGACAAGATTATTGAAGCTTGTAAGGATTTAGATTATAGCTGGATGCCGAAAAGGATTGGCAATTTTAACCTGCACATTGATAAAACCTTACAAAATAAAGACAAAGAATATTTGCTATTTCATTATGAAAATGATTTGGGGTGGCGATGGGAGGCTCTTTACGATAAAGAAGTAGAGGATTATACCGTTCATATAAATATGCCACTTTTTGAATTTGTAGATATTAGTTTCATCGCTGTAGAGGCAGACAAGTTTTGGGAAGGTCTACAAGCACGCTGTGTTCAAGAATTAACAAAGATGCTCATTGATCCTCAGCAAAATTTCTCTCATGCTTATAAGGTAAAAGGTCTTACTGAGTGGAATTATGCTGAGGCATTACCACCAGTAATTGGTAACTTTACATTAGACATTGACCCTCATCATGGTATACGCATGATTAATGGGTCATACATCATTGCAGAATACCGTAAAAAAGGTGAAAGAACGGGATTAATTGTATTCTTTAATGTACTGCGTGATGAATTCTTTGCTGAACTACGACATAAAAATCACCCAGAGATAGATCATTATTTAGATGCAAAAACAATCCCAGAATTGGAAGCGGTATTGCTAAAACATGTGCCACATATTTTGGAAGACTTAGAAACACGCATTTAATTTGTATATTCTCATATAGTATGCTATACTATATATGACTTTTATATAAATCTTTATGGAGAGTGGGCTTTTGTCCACTCTTTCATTTATGATATAGGGAACGTGTAAGACATCAAGGAGGTGATGGCTATGAAAAGAGAGGCTGTAGAGGAGTTTGTATCCTCTGTTGTTGAAGGTATTATAGCCGGAACAGAAATGGAACTGGTTGATGTAGAATATGTACGTGAACGCGATTGGTATTTACGTGTATATTTGGATAAACTAGGTGGGATTGATTTGGATGATTGCCAACTAGTAAGTGAGCAATTAAGTTCAAAGCTAGATGAAAAAGATCCTATTTCGGACAATTATTTGTTAGAAGTATCTTCTCCAGGTTTGGATAGAGCTCTAAAAAAAGATAAGGACTTTATCCGTTACAATGGCCGTGACGTAGATATTCAATGTTTCAAACCAGTACATGGTAGTAAACAATATACAGGAGCATTACAAGGTTTCACGGATGACACTGTTGATATTTTGATCAATGATGAAGTTGTAACTTTTGAACGTTCCACAATTGCACAAATTAGATTACATCTTGATTTTTAAGCAACGTTAATGGAGGAATACTAAGTGAGTCAAGAATTAATTCAAGCGGTTATGGTCTTAACCAAAACTAAAGGTTTTGCCCCTGAGGTCATTTTTGAATCTTTAGAAGCTGCTTTATTACAAGCCTATCGCAAAGAGCCTAGCTCTAATCCAGATGCTTATGTTGAGCTAAATCGTGAAACTGGTGAATATAAAGTAATGGCTAAAAAGGAAGTCGTTGAGGCTGTAGAAACACCAGAAACACAAATTAGTTTAGAGGATGCTCGTCAACAATCTCCTCGTTTTGAAATTGGCGATGTAGTAGAAATGAATGTAACACCAGCGAACTTTGGTCGCAGTGCTGCGCATACAGCGAAACAAATGTTGATTCAACGTTTGAAAGAAGCGGAACGCAGTGTAGTTTTTGAAGAGTACTTCAGCCGTGAAGGCGATATTATTACTGGTATCATCGAACGTGTAGAAGGTAAGAATGTATATATCAATCTTGGTAAAACAGAAGCAATTTTACCTCCTACAGAACAGATTGCTACAGAGACATATCGTGAAGGGGATCGCATAAAATGTTATATCGTAGAAGTTAAGAAAACTACGAAAGGCCCTCAAATTATGATTTCTCGTACACATCCTGGTTTGTTAAAACGTTTGTTTGAACTAGAAGTACCTGAAATATTTGAAGGCGTTGTAGAATTAAAATCTGTAGCTCGTGAGCCAGGTATGCGTTCTAAAATTGCTGTATACTCTCGTGATGAAAACATTGATCCAGTAGGCGCTTGTGTAGGCCCAAAAGGTCAACGTGTTCAACATATTGTGGACGAATTACATGATGAAAAAATTGACATTGTGAAATGGAATGAAGATCCTGCTATTTACATTGCCAACTCTCTTAGTCCAGCAAAAGTCGTTTCCGTTGATGTAAACGAAGAAGAAAAAGCCTCTCGTGTGGTAGTTCCTGATTATCAACTTTCACTAGCCATCGGTAAAGCCGGTCAAAATGCCCGCCTTGCTGCTAAATTGACAAACTGGAAGATTGATATTAAATCTGAAACACAAGCACAAGAAGAACCATTTGAACCATATGCAAGTGGTGCAGGTGAAGCATAATGAAGCAAAAATCTCAACCTATGCGCACTTGTGTAGGCTGTGGTGAGGCAAAGAGCAAACGCGAGTTAATTCGTGTTGCTATGAGCCCAGAAGGTGAGATTAGTATCGACCGTACCGGCAAAGCGCCTGGACGCGGTGCGTATATGTGTCCCTCCTTGGATTGCTTTGAAAAAGCCTACAAGGCAAAGAAACTTGAACGATCGTTAAAACATCAAGTGTCTAAAGACATTTATGAAGCATTACGAACGGATTTGACAAATGAATCATAAAATAATTAATCTCTTAGGTCTTGCTCAACGAGCTGGCAAACTTACATCTGGTGATTTTATCGTTGAAAAATCAATTAAAAAGCGTGATGCCAAGCTGGTATTTCTCGCAATAGATACTGCTAGCAATAATGAAAAGAAATATAAGGAACTCACTACAGCGTGTGGCGTGCCTGTAATTCAAGTCTTAACTAAAGAGCAATTAGGACAAGCCATCGGTAAAGAAATGCGTGTCGTTGTAGCCGTAGAAGATGATGGTTTCGCAAGAGCTATGCAAAGAGAACTTACCATAGAAGACTAAGATAAGGGGGAATGTAGATGTCCAAAAAACGCGTACACGAAGTAGCCAAAGAATTTGGCGTAGATAATAAGCAAGTCATCACCATCTTGCAACAACATAATATTCCAGTAAAAACTCCACTAAACAGTGTAGATGATAATGCCTATGCTATTGTAAAACAAGCATTGTCTAGAAAAGGTGAAACACAAAAAGCAGTTCCACAACAAAGCGGAGCATCAAAAACAGAGGCGGTTCATAAAGAGGCTCCTAAAGCTCAACATACTGAAAAACAACATGGCTCTAATGGCCATAAACAAGAGCAACATAAACAAGGTGGCAAACCACAAGAACAAAAACAACATGGCAAACAATATAATCAAAAATCTGGTTTCCGTCATGTTCAAATCAATGAGCCTACCAATAAAAATAATAATGCTCATGGTAACAACCAAGGTAAGCCTCAAAACCGTCCGAACCAACAAACCCAACAAGGCAATAATCGCCCTAATAATGGACAACAACGTCAAAACGATACTCGTAATAACGACAATCGCAACAATGACAATCGTTCTAATAACAATCGTAATAACGATAATCGTCCAAACAACAACCGAAATGCGGACAATCGTCAAAATGATACGCATAACAATAACCAATCTGCACGTAGCGAACAACCAAATCGCAACGATGAGCGTCGCAACAAGAAAAACAAAAAAGGTAGCCAAAACCGTCCTCAATCCTTGTTGTCTACATCAATGCAGAAAAAGAAAAATCGCGTAAAACAACGTAATGAACAATACATCCAACATAAAGAGGAAGAAAAGCGTAAAGCAGAATCTGCTATTGCTACTGTTATTGAATTAAGCGGTCCTCTTAGTGTTAAGGACTTGGCTGAAAAAATGGGCCGTGAGGTGTCTGAAATCATCAAAAAATTGATGCTATTAGGCGTTATGGCTACTATTAACCAAGAAGTTGATGTTGATACAGCTACAGTTGTAGCTGAAGATTTTGGTGTAGAAGTAGTAGAAGTAGAACCTGATGAAGATCCTACAGAAATTCAAGAAATTGAAGATGCTCCAGAAACATTGAAACCTCGTCCACCAGTTGTTACCATCATGGGTCACGTTGACCATGGTAAAACATCTCTTTTGGACGTTATCCGTCAAACTAATGTAACGGCATCTGAAGCCGGTGGTATTACTCAACATATCGGTGCGTACCAAGTTCGTTACAATGATAATAAAATTACATTCCTAGATACTCCAGGCCATGAAGCGTTTACCGCTATGCGTTTACGTGGTGCGAAATCTACTGATATTGCAGTTCTCGTAGTTGCCGCTGATGATGGTGTAATGCCTCAAACGATTGAAGCCATCAACCATGCTAAATCCGCTGGTGTACCAATCATCGTTGCCATCAACAAAATGGATAAACCTGGTGCTAACCCTGACCATGTAAAACAACAACTGTCTGAACATGGTATCATGCCAGAAGAATGGGGTGGCGATACAATCATGGTTCCTGTATCTGCTAAACAACGTATGGGCATTGACGATTTGCTCGAAAATATCTTGTTAGTGGCAGAAGTTATGGAATTAAAAGCTAACCCTAATCGTCGTGCCCAAGGTATCGTTATCGAGGCACAATTGGATAAAGGTCGTGGTGCTGTATGTACAGTATTGGTACAAAAAGGTTCCCTTCGTGTAGGTGATACTATTTTGGCTGGTACATGCTACGGTAAAGTGCGTGCTATGACAAATGAACGTGGCGAAAAAGTAAAAGTAGCTCGTCCTTCCATGCCAGTAGAAATCTTAGGTTTCTCTGAGGTCCCTCAAGCGGGTGAAATTATCGATAGTGTAGAAGATAATGAAGCACGTACAATCGCTGAAAAACGTATTGCAAAACAACGGGTTCAAGAATTACAATCTTCCCATAAAATTACATTGGATGATATCTTTAACCAAATTCAACAAGGCGAGTTGAAAGATTTAAACATCATTATCAAAGCTGACGTTCAAGGCTCTGTAGAAGCATTACGTCAATCCTTGGAATCCATCAAAAATGATGAAGTTCGCATCGTTATCGTTCATGCTGCGGTTGGTGCTATTAACGAATCCGATATCATGTTGGCCTCTGCCTCCAATGCTATCGTAATGGGCTTTAACGTTCGTCCAGATGCGAATGTACGCCGCGTAGCAGAACAAGAAAAAGTCGACTTACGTACGTACCGTGTTATCTATGATGCTATTAATGATGTGGAATCTGCGATGCGTGGTATGCTTTCACCAGAATTCAAAGAAGTCGTGGTGGGCCGTGCCGAAGTTCGTCAAGTCATTTCTACACCAAAAGCGATTGTTGCTGGTTCCTATGTAACAGAAGGTCGTATTACTAACGACTCTGAAGTACGTTTGATCCGCGATGGTATTGTAGTATTTGAAGGTAAAGTAGATTCCTTACGTCGTTTCAAAGATGAAGTAAAAGAAGTTAAAACTAGCTTTGAATGTGGTATTTCCCTTGAAGGTTATCGCGATGTCAAAGAAGGTGACGTTATTGAAGCCTTCTTGATGGAAGAAATCAAACCTCAATTATAGGAGGCCCTTATGAGCGATGTACGAGTAAGAAAATTACAAGAATTTATTAAACAAGAAGTAAGTAATATGTTGATGCGTGGATTGAAAGATCCCCGCATCGGCTTTACTACAGTTACCGATGTACAAGTGACTGGTGATTTGCGTCAAGCTACTATTTATGTTAGCTTGTTTGGCAGTGACAAAGAAAAAGAGGATACCCTCATTGCTCTTCGTCATGCAGCGGGTCATATCCGTACCGAACTCGGTAAATTATTACATTTGCGTCATACCCCAGAGATTACCTTTGATAAAGATACATCTCTTGATTATAGTATGCACATTGAATCCTTATTGAATGAAATCAAGAAGGACGAACACTAATTTATAAAAAAGAAAGTTGGATAGACCATGAGTAAGATTAGTATTAATCAGTTACATATGGCTCTGTCAGAAGCTAATTCAATTTTATTGACGGTACATGTTCATCCCGATGGTGATGCTATCGGTTCTATGCTCGCTTTTTACGAAGCCCTTTTGGCGCAAGGTAAACAGGTGACCATGGTAGTGGATGATTCCATACCTGAAAAATTTTCTTTTTTATCTTATGTAGACTGCATTAAAACGGTAGAGCAATGTCAGGACCTTGATCCTATTGATATGTTGCTCGTGTTAGATGCTAGTACATATGAACGAATTGGCCAAGTAGGTGCACTCTGTAGTGCACCTATTTTTAATATTGACCATCATATTTCAAATACAGAATTTGCTGATGGCCTATATTTAAAAACTGATTTTGCTGCTACTGGTGAAATCATTGCTGATTTGTGTAAAAAATGGAATTGGCCTATGACAGAGTCTATGGCAAACGCTTTATATATGGCGATTGCTACAGATTGTGGATTCTTTAAATTTAGTAATACCACAGCAAATACATTAGAAATGGCAGCTCTTTGTGTAGCTGCTGGGGCAAGACCTAATCAGATTTCTGAAACTATTGAGGCGGTGTCTGCCGAACGTTTGACATTGACAAAACAAGTGATGCAAACCATCGAATTTTATAAGGATAGCTCTGTAGCGACTATTGAATTAAATCGTGACGCTATGGATATCCTAGGGGATGATACGGATGGATTTGTAGATATTATTCGCAATGTAGATACTGTGGATATTGCTATTTTGTTGAAAGCACAAAATGACAGCATAACACGTGTGAGCCTTCGTTCTAAACGAACTGATGTGAATGCTATTGCATCACAATTTGGTGGTGGCGGTCATGTGCGTGCCTCTGGCTGCACTATTAATTTACCTCTACCGGAAGCGAAAATGGCTTTAATTAAGGTACTTCCATAATGGACGGTGTATTAAATTTTTTGAAACCTCCAGGGATTACGAGTCATGACGCGGTTGCCATTTGTAGACGCATTTTGAAAGAAAAACGCATTGGTCATAGTGGGACATTAGATCCTATGGCTTATGGCGTATTGCCTATATTTTTAGGTAAAGCAACGCGACTCATCGAATATACTGAAGGTTTTGATAAAACCTATGTGGCGGAAGGATGTTTTGGTTCTTTCACAGATACTGAGGATAGCAGTGGACAATTGGTATTGCCTGATATGAATATAGGGTTGGCTAATGGCGTTATTTTAAATCAATCGAGTTCAGACGTGTCTAGTTTGGTTCATATTCCTACTATGGATGAACTTGCTACTGTATTTGAAACCTTTCTAGGAGAACAGACTCAACGACCATCAAAATATTCTGCTATCAAAATCAATGGCATTCGTGCTTATGAGTATGCCCGCAAGGGGATTGATGTAGAATTACCAACTCGACAAGTGCACATTAAATCTACAGAACTCTTGGCCTATGCATTTCCGTATTTTACAGTTCGTATTACTTGCTCATCCGGTACGTATATACGATCTCTTTTACGTGATTTCTTTGTAAAGGTTGGCGTACCAGGAACGATGACACAACTCTGTCGAAGCCAAGTAGGTCAATTTTTAATTAATGAAGCGTATATGGCAGAAGAATTAATGGTACATGGGGAGAATTTAGTACAACCTGTGGATACAGCACTTTCTTTTCTTTCAAAAGTAGAGGTAAATGATGTACAATTAATAGAGATGAAGCAAGGTAAGGAATTAGCAATTACTGATGCATTTTCTCATACAGTGATTCATCAATTGTATAGAGCCTATGGTCCTCAAGGATTTATAGGAATCATGAGGCGAACTCCACAATCGATGAAAGTGGAGAAAAATATTTTTATTTAATCCTAAAGGATAATTATGAAGCTGTTATATTCATTTGATGAATTACATCAAATTCAGGAAAAAAAGGTGTATGCCTTGGGTACATTCGATGGCATTCATAAAGGTCATCAAAGTGTTATTAAGGAAGCTGTTCAAGAGGCAAAGGCTTCGAATGCGGTAACTATTATTATTACATTTGAGCGTCATCCTTTATCTATATTAAATCCTGAACGTTTACCTAAAACATTATTAGCTCCAGCGATGATGGATGAAATTCTTGATGAGATGAATGTAGATTATATTTTAAGATTCCCTATGACTCAGGATTTTTTGAATATAGAGGCCTCTGTATTTTTGGATAATCTATGTAAGGAACAAGATATACAGGCTATCGTAGTGGGAGAAAATTTTACTTTTGGAGTCCAAGGTAAAGGAACACCAATATTTATTAAAGAATCCTTATCTAATACGAATATTCAAGTGATTATCAAACCATTAATGACTTGTGATGGACATGAAAAAGCTGTATCTAGTACTATGATTCGCCAGGCTGTTAAAGAAGGTCGTATGGAAGATGCGACTAATATGCTTGGTAGACCATTCCAATTTGTAGGAACGGTTATTAAAGGGGATCAACGGGGAAGAATATTAGGATTTCCTACATTGAACTTTAGGTTACCTAATGAAATGGCTATCCCACCAGATGGTGTATTTGTGAATCGTGTTCGCATTGATGGTAAGTGGTATGGTGGGGTTGGAAATATAGGAGATAATCCTACATTTAAAAATCAATATCATCGTTGTGAAGTTCATGTATTTGATTTTAACCAAGATGTATATGGCAAAGAGGTACTCGTACAATTTATCTCTTATTTACGAGGGGAAGTTAAGTTTGATAATTTAGATGCCTTAATTGCTCAAATGAAACTCGATGAAGCTAAGGCGTTGTCTATATTGAAAACTATTGATTAAAGAGGAACTATCTATGGATATCCAAGAAGCACGTAAGAAAATTGATACGATTGATGCATTGTTAGCTGAAAATTATAAAAAACGTCTTGAAATTGTTGCAGATATTGCAAAATATAAAGATGAACATCAAATGCCATTAATTGATGAAGTCCGTGATACAGATATTATTGCCACACATACAAATGATTGCTCTGATGAAAAATTACGTCCTTATATTGAAGCTTATATGTCTGCTGTTGTTTCTATGAGCAATGAATATTTACGTGAACATATGCATCAGCATATATTTCTTATCGGTATGCCAGGGGCAGGTAAAACAACAGTTGGCAAAGCATTATCAAAAGAATTAAATCTTGATTTCTATGATTTGGATTTAACGATTCAAGAAAAAACAGGTAAGTCTATTCAAAATATCATTATCTATGATGGAGAAGAAAAATTCCGTCAACATGAATATGATGCGATTCGTGAATTAATTCGTAATAAACCAAGTGTCATTGCTACTGGTGGTGGTACGGTTCTTTCTGAAAAAACAGTACAAATCATGCGTAACAATGGTATCATTGTATTTGTAAATCGAGATGTGACACAAATTTTAGATGATTTAGACTTAGAGATTCGTCCACTCTTGAAAGAAAGTATTGAATATATTTTCAGACTTTATGAAGAACGTTATCCGCTTTATGAATCTGTGAGCCATATTAAAATTGGTAACGAAAGTAATATTTCTGACACCGTGCAGGCAATTATTGAAGCATTACCAAATACGGAGAAATAATGGAAACCTTACGAGGCCTAGTTTACAGGAGAATTTATTCGAATACACAAAACACGTACTGCGTTTTCGTAGTGCGTGATTATAATGACGAGTATATTACTTGTACAGGTCGTTTTGAGGCACCAAAGGATGGAGAGGACCTTGAATTAAAGGGACGTTATGTGGAGCATGAGAAATATGGTTTTCAATTTGATGCCTCTAGCATTGAGAAATTGAAACCTGATAATCTTGGTTCTGCTAGACTCTATTTATTGAACTTAGGTATTAAAGGACTGGGCGAAAAATCTGTAGAAAAAATTATAGATTACTTCGGTACGGAATTACTTGATGTTCTTCGTGAAGCTCGTCCAGAGTCTATCAAGGATGTACCAGGTCTTCGTAAATCAGTGAAGGAGGAATTGTTCAATACACTCCTAGGGGAAGGGATATTATCCGACTTAAATCATTTCTTTGAAAGCCATAATATCAGTGCTAAATGGAGTCATATTGTGTATACCTATTATGGATCCTCCGCAGTGCTTGTATTGCAGGATAATCCATACACATTGCTTCGCATTGCACCGGATATGACATTTGCTACGGCAGATACACTGGCGAATCAACTTGGTATTCCTGGTGATGATGAACGTAGGTTAGAGGCTGCTTTAAATTGGATTTTGCGTGGTCTTGACGATCAAGGGCACACCTGTCTACCTGTGGATGAACTTATTGGTAAGGCAGTGGATGTATTAAAAGGCTATGCTGATGAATTTGCAGATTATGTAGAAATGGTCATTGGTCAGGGTATATTGTATAGTACGTATTTCGATGATATCTTATACATTTATCCACCAGAGCTCTATGTGGCGGAATGTGAAAGTGTTAATTATACTAAACGATTTCTTGAGGCGTCATCTCCCGTATCTCTTGATATAGAAAACTTTATTAGTAATTTTGAAAGCAAACATGAGATTACATTTGGAGAGGAACAAAAGGAAGCCATCGATTTAGCGTTTTTTGAACAATTCTCTGTTATTACCGGTGGCCCTGGTACAGGTAAAACGACCATCATTAAAGCCTTAGTAGAAGGATTTCAGTTAGGTGGTTTTAGTCGAATTATTCTCTGTGCACCAACAGGTCGTGCCGCAAAACGACTGACAGAGGCTACAGAATATGAGGCTACCACAATCCATCGACTATTAATGCCAGTACAAGGCAGTGATTCTTATGATTTTATAAAAAATGAGGATGATTCATTAGAGGCGGATGTAGTTATTATCGATGAAGCATCCATGCTCAATGTGCGTTTATATTACTCTTTGTTGGCAGCCATTCCTCGGGAGGCCCATGTCATTATCGTCGGTGACGTGGATCAGTTGCCACCAATTGGTGCCGGTTTTGTTCTGAAGGATTTGTTACTTTCATCTGTAGTACCGTATAAACGATTAAAAAAAATCTATCGTCAAGATTCGGGAAATAGCATCGTTGAAAGTGCGTATCTCATCAATAAAGGGGAGATGCCTGAATTGGAATCTACTGGTGAATTTACATTCGTACCAGTTAATAGTTTAGTTGGTATGATGAATGCCATTACTAGCATTTACGGACGGGAAAAGGAATTCGTCGATGATGAGTTAGATATACAAATCATTTCGCCTATGCGAAAAGGCAAGGCTGGGAGTATAAGCATTTCTCAATATGTACAACAATCTGTAAATCCTGCCCATAGTTCTAAGGCTGAAATTCGTGCCAATGGTTTAACCTATCGTGTAGGCGATAAGGTGATTCAAATCTTGAACAATTATGAATTAGAAGTTTTTAATGGTGAGATTGGTGTTATTTACGGGATTTCAAAAACAGATGTACTCATTCGATTTATCCATAAGGATGTACGATTATCTATAGATGAAATCCATATGATTATGCCCGCCTATGCTATTACGGTTCATAAGAGTCAAGGCAGTGAGTATGGTACCGTTATTATCCCGTTTATCCCTATGTATAGCAATATGTTGCAGCGTAATTTATTGTATACGGCGGTGACACGGGCGAAAAAGAAGGCCATCATTATAGGAACGAAAGCTGCTATTGAACGTGCCGTACATACAGTAAATATTGAAGATCGATATGCATTGTTTACAGAACGATTACGCGGTGAATGTGACGGATAATATAGTATTAGTTATGATACTCATATACTATGGTAGAAAGTGCTATAATAAAATATAAGTATGTGAACTAATTAAATATGAACGTGTTGAATTTTATTTCATATAGGAGTAGACAGATGATAGGGAGATTACTATTAGATTTTCTATTTCCACCTACATGTCCGAATTGTGGCGCACCAGTGAATGAACAAGGCGAATGGTGTCCAGAGTGCTTTGATTCGGTACTGGCGATACGCCAAGTACCGAGTGAATTATTACAATCCCTAAATGAGGCTTGGATATTGGCTCATTACACAGGGGGCGTTAAGACAATGATATATGATGTAAAATTCAACGCAAAAAAGGAACAGTCCAAAGGGGCTGTTCCTTTTTTACGTTGCTTTGATTTTTACATGAATGAACATGAACTCAACTTGAGGCCACATCTCGTAGTACCTATACCAACAAGTAAGGGTAAATTGAAGACAAGAGGTTATAATCAGGTGGATCTATTATTTAAAGAGTGGGTGTATGAAAAAAATAAAGGTGTAGTTAATCATGAACTACATAATGGAAAGAGAGTTGTTAAAAAGATGAGAGACACTATAGTGAGAGATAATAATATTCATGCATATTGGCGGTGGTGTGACTGTTTACACAAGCTTGATACAGGTAAAGATATGTGGAGTCTCACTGGTAATGAACGACGAAAAAATGTATCAGATGCTTTTATGATGAAAGCTATATATCGTAATGTAGCTTTTTGGACAAATTGTGATGTATTGTTAATCGATGATATTTATACTACAGGGGCTACACTTGAGGCAGCAGCACATATTATACAGTCCTATCATCCACACACAATAAAAGCCCTTACTTTGGCAAGTGGGGCTTATTGATAGTTTGGATAGCTTTTGATATATTGTAACTGGCAGTTTAAGGATTTCGTGGTTAGCCCAATACATCGATAAAAGCTTTTACCACATCTGGATCAAAGAGGGTGCCAGAGGCACTAAATAATTCTTCTTTGGCTTTGGATTTTGTTTTTGCCCAAAACTCAGTAGATGGATTCACCGTAGAATCATAGTAATCAGCTACAGCAATAATTCGTGCACCTAATGGAATATTAGCGCCACGAAGGTGTTTAGGATAACCAGAGCCATCCCACTTTTCATGATGATAGCGAATATATGGGAGAATCTGTTGGCAACAAGAATAGTTTTCAATCATATTGGCACCACTAGCGGCATGTTGCTTGTATTTAGACATTTCTTGTTTATTTAAATACGGTGATTTCTGAATTAATGAGTTAGGAATCATTAACAGACCCAAATCATGTAATAAAGCTGCGTGGCGTATTTGTTCTATTTCATTGTAAGGTAAACCCATTTTAGCAGCAATGCTGACTGCATAATTAGAAACTTGTAGAGAATGCTGATACAAATGTTGACTTTTCACTTGTATCATTTGCAAGAGCTGCGCACTAATGGCATCCAAGCTATCCTTTTCTAATTCATACAACCCTGATGGCTGCATTAATGATAACATAAACATAATAAACCCCTTTAACTAAGTCCGTTCTTCTCTAACAGTATTCGTATTATACAATAAAAATAACCGTTTGTGTAGTCATGATAGTGGAGAACGAATAACGTTATTCTAAAAATGCATAGTTAAATTTGTTGACATTTAAAGAACCGCTTAAGAATAGTAGCTGTAAATTTTACAATTATAGACTTTGAATTTTTCAACCCATAATATTTTAAATTTCTATGCTTTTTTTCTATAGTAGTAAAATTGGTACTTGCATTTTTTTTTTGAAATTCTATCTCAATAAAATCGAAAATATGTTCTGTGTAGACAGTTTCTATATAATTCTTATATAATTCTTAATATACGGGTCTGTGGTTGCAAGTCGAAGCCAGTCGCAGGCAAAACGATCCACATAAGCAGTCCAAGGGACTGTGAGCATGGTGCGGCTTAGATGTAAGTCCTGCCGGAAAAACCGAGAGAAGTAGTAGTGGGGAGTCTAAGACTTATGAGCGAACCTTCCAGCAGGCGAGTGTGGGGGCAAAGACCAGGTCAGCCGTATAACAGGCATATGAGGCTTTTCTCATATGCCTTTTTTGATACGTGTTTTATATATTTACTTGAAAGTAGTAGTATTTTATTATATCTATTAGTCGATGGGGCTTGTTATAGTAGCAGTATTCTTTATAAATCATAAGAGGTTTTATTTATGTATAAAAATAATTTTTATGCATAAATATTGACATAAATATACAAGTTCGTATATAATATATAATACGTTCTATAGTAATTGAAATACACATATATGTGCCGAGTTGGTATATATGCTGTAGATAGTTGTTGAGAAAAATGAAAAGGTATGTAAGATGATTAGTAAAAAAGTAAAAAAATTAATGCTCACAGGTTTGGCAGTGGTAATGACTGCAGCATTTGTTGCTGGTTGTGGTAATGATAGTAAACCAGCGGCTCAAAAGAAATTAGTTGTTGGTACTAATGCGACATTTGTACCATTTGAATTTAAAAATGATAAAACATCTGATTATGATGGCTTTGATATTGAATTAATTCGTGCTATCGGTAAAAAGATGAATCGTGATGTAGAACTTAAAAATGTTTCTTTTGATGCATTGATTCCTGCATTAACTACTAAAGATATTGATGTAGCTGCATCTGGTATGACAATTACAAAAGCAAGAAGTGAGAAAGTGTTATTTTCTTCCCCTTATTATGAAAATGCATTAGCTATAATTTATAAAGATGGTACAACAATCAATAGTCTGGAAGATCTTAAAGGTTTGACATTAGCGGCTCAATTAGGTACTACTGGCGCTGATTTAGCTCATAAAACAGAAGGTGTAACAGTTAAAGAGTTTGATCACAGTAATGAAGCCTTATTAGAACTTAAAAATGGTGGTGTCCAAGCCGCTGTAATCGATTTACCTATAGCTCAATATTATAGTACTGTTCATAAAGATGAAAATGTAAAAGTATTTACATATCCAAATACTAAAGAATACTTAGGTCTTGCGATTGGTAAAGATAATAAAGAACTACAAACTGAAATCAATAAAGCTATTGCTGATTTAAAAGCAAGTGGTGAATTCAATACGTTGTATAAAAAATGGTTCAATACAGATGCCCCTGCTGATATGCCAGTAGTGCTAGAATTTAAATAATATAGTAAAATAGGACCTGAGAATAGGTTATAAGAATCTGTTCATATGATAAATATCAAGTAATTAGAAATATTCTTTGAGAGTTTTAAAGGGAGAATTATTGTGAAATTAAAGAAATCATTAGCCCTTGTACTGGGTGCAACATTAATGATTGGTGTATTTGCAGGTTGTGGCAGCGAACAAGCACCTAAAAAAGATACTATAAAATTTGCAGCAGAAACTACATATCCACCATTCGAATTTGCTGATGGTGATAAATACCAAGGCTTTGATGTAGATTTAGCGAATGCTATTGGCAAAGAAACTGGTAAAAAAGTTGAATTTGTGAGCATGGGCTTTGATGCGTTAATCCCAGCATTACAGTCTGGCCAAATTGATGCTATCGCATCTGGTATGGTTATCACAAAAGAACGTTTGGAAAAAATTGATTTTTCGGATCCATACTACCAAGTTAATTTGATTATGGTGGTAAAAAAGGACAATAATACTGTTAATGGTGAAGCTGATATTGCCGGTAAAACTGTAGCAGCTCAAATTGGTACAACTGGTGCATTCTTGGCTAAAGAGAAACCTGGTACAACAGTAAAAGAATTCGATACAATTCCTAATATGCTACAAGATTTAGAAAATGGTAATGTTGAAATCGTAATGCTCGATGAACCAATCGCTAAATACTTTATTCAAGTAGGTAATATGGCAAATCTAAAGATTGTTCCTGTAGGTTTACAATCTCATCAATTGGGTATTGGCGTAGCTAAAAATAATCCAGAATTGACTAAAGAGATTAATGCAGCCCTTAAGAAAATGAAAGACAATGGGGAATACAAAAAATTAGAAGATAAATGGTTTGGTAATATCAAATAATTTGTAACACTAGCATATAAAATAACAGAGATGATATCATCTCTGTTATTTTGACGTTAGTATATACGTATTATAGACGTGTGTTAAAAAATCGGTGTGGCCAATACTATTTTATGTATGTAGATGGAGATCATTATGAACTGTGAAAATTTATATGCGGCCCGTATGAGTCGCGTAAAATTATCTGAAATTGCTGAGATGGCAAAGGACAGCCAAGGTTGTTTGTCCTTAGCTGAAGGTGTACCTGCTGCTGATATGTTTCCTATTGAGGAAATGATTGCTTGCTCAAAACAAATTTTAGAGGAACGTGGTAAAAATTTATTACAATATGGTAATTATGGTGGTGTACTTGGTTTGCGTACACGTATTGCTCATATCGTGAAATTGAGATATGAAATGAATGTGTCAGAAGATAATATTTTGGTTACTACTGGGTCCACACAATGTATGGATTTATTAGGCCGTGTATTTATCGATGAAGGTGATATTGTATTAGTGGAAACACCTTCTTATATTGATGGGATGAATACATTTGCCTTTTATGGTGGTTATATTCAAAATATACCATCTGACGATGATGGCATGGACCTTGTTGCTCTAGAGCAATATCTATCTAGCCATGATAAGGTGAAAGCTATCTATGTCATACCAGACTTTCAAAATCCTACGGGACGATATTGGAGTGTGGAAAAACGTAAGGCCTTTATGAATCTTGTGAATCAATATGATTTGATGGTGTTGGAAGACAATCCATACGGTGAAATCAACTATTCAGATGAGAATCGTCCATCACTGGCATCTATGGATACAAAAAGGCAAGTTGTGTACATGGGGAGTTTTTCAAAAACATTTAGTCCAGGATTGCGTGTGGGGTATGTGATTGGTCATAAAACAATTGTAGATCAATTAGAATTAACAAAGGAATCTGTGGACCTACATAGTACGGCGTTAAATCATGCTATCATTGAGCAATATATGGTTAACTATTCCTATGATGATCACGTTAGTTATATGTGTAATGTATATAAAAAACGTTTAGATACATTGTGTGATACATTGGCGAGAGAATTGCCAGAATTTAGATTTATAAAACCTTTAGGTGGATTTTTCTTGTGGGTGACCATTCCTGACAATATTCATTGTTATGATTTATTCCATGCGTGCATTAAAGAGAAAGTAAGTTTTGTACCAGGTTTGCCATTCTATAGTACCAAGGATAATACGAATCATATACGTTTGAATTTCACAGGTATTTCAGAGGATAATATTGTTGAAGCTGTTACTAGAATGAAACGAGCTTATGAATCTTTACTCTAAATCTGTGAAATATTTTGCATAACATGGAAAAAATGAGTATAATAGATTGTTAGTATAGTATGTTCAGCTTTCAAAATTAGGAGAATCGATATGGGTTTTAATTGGAGTCTAATTTTAGATAACCTGCCTCTATTATTACAAGGGGCTCTAGTTACAGTTAAAATTACTACCATGAGTGTAGGCTGTGGCTTCTTTATTGGTATGTTAGTAGCGTTAGCTAACTTATCAAATTTAAAAATTGTTCGTTTATTAGCTAGATGCTATGTAGACATTATCCGTGGTACCCCATTATTGGTACAAATTTTCTTGATTTACTTTGCATTGCCAATGATTATCGGAAGCCGTATTGATCCATTTGTTGCTGCGGTAACTGCATGCAGTATTAACTCTGGTGCTTATGTATCTGAAATTTTCCGCGCTGGTATTCAATCCATTGATAAAGGTCAAATGGAGGCAGGCCGTTCCCTTGGTCTATCTTGGGCACAAACTATGCGTTATATTATTATGCCACAAGCGTTCAAGGCAATTATTCCACCATTGGGTAATGAATTTATCGCCATGTTGAAAGATTCCTCTCTAGTATCTGTTATTGGCTTTGAAGAGCTAACACGTCGTGGTCAATTAATAATTGCTAAAACATATGCATCCTTTGAAATTTGGGGCACTGTAGCTGTTATTTATTTAATTATGACTGTTAGTATTTCGCAATTGGTAGCCTACTTAGAAAGGAGATATAATATCAAATGATTAAGCTAGAAAATGTTCGTAAAAGATTCGGCAAAAATGAAGTGTTAAAAGGTATTGATCTCCACATCGAAAAAGGTGAGGTTGTGGTTATCATTGGTCCATCTGGCTCTGGCAAAAGTACAGTTCTTCGTTGTATGAACTATTTAGAAGAGCCTACAAGTGGTACTGTTATTGTAGATAATATGGACTTGTCTGATAAGGATAAGTTAAATACAGTGCGTACAGAAGTGGGCATGGTATTCCAACGTTTTAATTTATTCCCACATATGACTGTGCTAGAGAATTTAACGTTGGCACAGGAAAAAGTTCGTAAAACAGCCAAAGCGGAAGCGCAAGAGCGAGGCCGTAAATTGTTGGACCGTGTAGGATTGGCTGAAAAGGCAGAGGCTTATCCTCAATCACTATCCGGTGGTCAACAACAACGTGTTGCGATTGCGCGTGCATTGGCAATGACACCAAAGGTGATGCTGTTTGATGAACCTACATCTGCCCTTGATCCTGAAATGGTTCATGAAGTACTGGATGTAATGAAGAGCCTAGCACAAGATGGTATGACAATGGTTGTTGTAACTCATGAAATGGGCTTTGCTAAAGAGGTAGGAACTCGTGTACTATTCATTGATGAAGGTCAGATTCTAGAAGAAGGTACACCAACAGAAGTATTTGATCATCCTAAAAATGAACGTTTACAGTTATTCTTGTCTAAAATTCTTTAATTTACATACCTTGTAAGAGAATTTCCTCCTTTGTAGTATATATGAACTTATATTAGACTATGTCAATTTAGCATACGTATGTTGTTTGTATGCTGAAATTGACATGATGTATTTACTATTAAGATTTGACTTAAATGAGATTAATCCATACGTATCTTAGTTAAAAAATTAAAGTTAATTTTATATACATTAAAATGACTAAATTTCCATAGATAAAATTATTATATAACGAATTATTCAGTCTGAAATATCAGTCTCTGCCTATAAAGAGACTAAAATATATTAGTTGTAAAGCAAAATTTAAACCATAAATTTTAACGAACTGTGTAACTATGCATAGGATTTAGAAAATAATAAATATTTAAACGCAACTATTTTTATAGATATAGATGGAAAACTTTCTGAGTTTTGAGGGTGACATATTTTGATAATGCTGAAATAAATAGGTGTAGCATTGTAGATTGAAATCGTGAAATCTTTATGCATGAGTTTAACTCTATAAATTTTATAGGTAGATTAGATTGATATTTTATACACACTGTGTTATGATGAGCAAGTAAGACGAGTAAAATCAGTTACACAATAAAGAATTAGGAGGAAGTTTCATGTTAGGTAAAGTAAAATGGTTTAGTGCTGAAAAAGGTTACGGATTTATCGAAAGAGAAGATGGCGGCGATGTATTCGTTCATTTCTCTGCTATCCAAGACGAAGGATTTAAATCCTTGGCAGAAGGCCAAAGTGTTCAATTCGACATCGTTGATGGCAACCGTGGTCCACAAGCAGCTAACGTTGTAAAAGCGTAAGCTCTAGACATAACTGAATAATCAAGCCTGGTATAGTCTACTGGGCTTTTTTATATATTGATACTGCTTTTTTAAAAGCAGTTTTTTGTTTTTTTGATCGGATGTATTGTTTTACTTAATGACTACCACACTTAGTGATATATAGATCCATCTTTTAAATAGGAAAAAATTTTTTCTAAAAAAGAGGATTATTACCCCCTTATGTTGAATATATAAATAAGACATGAAGAATACGATGAAATCTAATCACAGATTTTACAAGTTCTTGATGTGTTATTTGAGAAAGGGTGTTGAATTATGAAAGTAGCAATCAGAGGAAAAAACATTGAAGTAACTGCGGCTCTTCGTGAGTATGTAGAAAAAAGACTTGGAAAATTGACTCGTTATTTTGATGAAGAGTTAGATGCACAAGCAGTACTTTCTGTGGTAAAAGATAAAAGCACTATAGAACTTACTTGTTTCGTTGATGGTATCGTATTGCGTGGGGTAGAAACAAATCCTGATATGTATGCGGCTATTGATTTAGTTGTAGATAAAATCATTCGTCAAATTCACAAACATAAAACTCGTTTGGCTAAACGTTTCAAAAAACAAGGTGCATTCCATCCTGAAGTTGAAGTACCTGAAAAGCCTATTGAAGAAGATACATTAGAAGTGGTAAGACGGAAACGCTTCTCTGTACGTCCTATGGATGTGGAAGAAGCTATTTTACAAATGAATCTTGTAGGTCATGACTTCTTTATGTTCTTCAATTCGGAAACTGAAACATATAATGTTGTATATCGTCGTCATAATGGGTCCTATGGTTTGATTGAACCAGAAGTATAGTAGGCAATAGTAGAAATAATATTATGATATAGTGATTAGTGAGAATTCTTTCGTAAGAGAGGATTCTCACTTTTTTGCAGTTGTTTGCAGTTGTAAGTATAAATTTTTAGGGTAAGTCTTTAGTTTTGTAATCATTTTTTTTACAATACTGTGATATTTTTGTGTAACCTATTTTCATGAGCTAGAGATGAAGAGTTCTAAAACGTCAAAAATACGCATATTTTTTGACTATTTTGTACATTTTTGCTACAATTAATTGAATATAATAATGTGAAATGTCCTTTTGAGGGAGTTGATTTTTTTGTTCGGCTTTGTCCAACGTCTTCTCGGAAATAATAGCGCTCGAGAAATTAAAAAAATGCGCACAATTATTGATCATATTAATAGCATTGAATCTGATTACATTAAATTAAGTGATACAAACCTAGTTGCTAAAACAGATGAGTTTAAACGTCGTTTAGCGAAAGGTGAAACTTTGGATGATATCCTACCAGAAGCGTTTGCTGTAGTTCGCGAAGCGTCTAAACGTGTTCTTGGTATGCGCCATTTTGATGTACAAATAATTGGTGGTATTACTTTGCACCGTGGTAATATTGCAGAAATGCGTACTGGTGAAGGTAAAACATTGGTAGGTACACTACCAGTGTATTTAAACGCGTTAACAGGTAAAGGTGTTCATGTTGTTACTGTTAATGATTATTTGGCTACACGCGATAGCGAGTGGATGGGGAAATTATACAAATTTTTAGGTTTATCTGTGGGGCTAATCGTAGCCAATCTTGATTACAACCAACGTAAAATGGCGTATAGTTGTGATATTACATATGGTACAAATAATGAATTTGGTTTTGACTATTTGCGTGATAACATGGTTTCAGAGGCCGCTCATATGGTGCAACGGCCATTGAATTATGCTATTGTCGATGAAGTAGACTCTATCTTGATTGACGAAGCGCGTACGCCATTAATCATTTCCGGCCCTGGTGAACGTTCTACAGATAATTATTATAAATTAGCTAAAATTGTACCTCATTTGAATGCTGAAGAAGACTACGTAATTGATGAAAAACAAAAAACGATTGCTCCTACAGATTCTGGTATAGCTAAAGTAGAAAAAATGTTAGGTGTCGAAAATTTGTATGATGCTGAAAATATTGAATTGAATCATTTGTTAGGTGCTTCTTTACGTGCTCATACGATGATGCATCGTGATACAGACTATGTAGTTAAAGATGGCGAAGTTGTTATCGTTGATGAATTTACAGGTCGTTTAATGTTTGGACGTCGTTATTCTGATGGATTACATCAAGCTATTGAAGCTAAAGAAGGATTAAAAGTAGAACGTGAAAGTCAAACATTAGCGTCTATTACATTCCAAAACTACTTCCGTATGTACGAAAAATTGGCGGGGATGACTGGTACAGCTAAAACGGAAGAAAAAGAATTTAATGATATTTATGGCCTAGAGGTATACGAAATTCCTCCAAATAAGCCATTGGCTCGTGTAGATATGCCTGATTTGATTTTTAAAACTAAGGCTGCTAAATATCGTGCAGTTGTAAGAGATGCTGTAGAACGTCATAAAAAAGGACAACCTTTATTGATTGGTACTACATCTATTACTCAATCTGAAGAGCTTAGTGATATGCTTAAGCGCAGTGGTGTTCCTCATAGCGTATTAAATGCGAAACATCATGAACAAGAAGCTGAAATAGTAGCACAAGCTGGTCAAATGGGAATGGTAACGATTGCCACTAATATGGCTGGTCGTGGTACAGATATTCAATTAGGTGAAGGTGTACCTGAAATTGGGGGCTTAGCGATTCTTGGTACAGAACGTCATGAGAGCCGTCGTATTGATAACCAGTTGCGCGGTCGTGCTGGTCGTCAAGGTGACCCAGGTTCATCTCAATTCTTCCTTTCCTTGGAAGATGATTTGATGCGTATTTTTGGTGCCGATAATATTTCTGGTATTATGGACAAATTAGGTATGGAAGAAGATGAACCAATCGAACATTCCTTGATTACTCGATCCATTGAAAAAGCGCAGAAAAAAGTTGAAGATCATAACTACAATATTCGTAAATATATTTTGGAATATGATGATGTTATGAATCAACAACGTGAAGTTTTATATGAACAACGTCGTCGCATTTTAGGTAATGAATCCTTACGCGAAACTATTGAAACTATGATCGATAAGATCGTAGTAGAATCTATGGATACTTATGCCAATGAAAAATTATATCCTGAAGAATGGGATTATGAAGGCTTATATACTCATTTGAGTCAATATTTCTTGACGAAAGAAATTTTGTCTCCTGAAGATATGGAAGAATACAGCCGTCAAGATTTGGAAGAAAAATTATTGGATTTGGCGCATTCTGAATATAAAGAACGAGAAAACTTATTGGGTGACGTATTAATGACCCAATTAGAAAAAGCTATCATGCTACGCGTTGTGGATAGAAAATGGATGGAACATTTGGATAATATGGATATGTTGCGTGAAGGTATTGGTCTTCGTGCATACGGACAAAAAAATCCATTGGTAGAATATAAATTTGAAGCCTATGAAATGTTCCAGAATATGATTGAGTCGATTCAAGAAGAAACAATCATGGCCTTGTACCGCATTCGTGCAGAATTCGTAGAGTCAGTTGAAGAACCAGTTGATCATTTAGAAGGTGCACAAACCCACCATGATGATGTGTTGGAGCCACAAAACATAGATTAAAGACTTATGGGAATGGTTCGTTGCTCTGAACATCATAGCAACGGCCATTTTCTTGTTTACATAACTTTTACATATATATTTTTGAGGATATATAATAGCCTTTTTAGGCGGGGTTTATTAATAGCATATAAAGGTGGTGACATAAATTGTTAGATGATTTAAAACCAATTATTGATAATCTGGAAGAACGAATTTATGGAATGAGGGATTCACTTTAACATCGCTCAGAAGGAAGATACAATCTTTACATTAGATGTTAAAATGAGTGATCCTACTTTTTGGGATGACCCAGATAAAGCTCGTGAAATTTCACAAGAAGCAACACAATTAAAAAATGCAGTTGATGGTTATAAACAGCTAGTTCAAGATGTGGAAGATGCTCGATTAATGTTAGATATGGCTATCGAAGAAGATGACGCTTCCATGGAAAAAGAAATATCCGATTATGTACAACAAATTGAAGAATCTGTAGAAAAACAAGAGATACTCTTGTTGTTGAGTGGCGAATATGATCAAAATAATGCGATTTTAACTTTTCATGCTGGTGCTGGTGGTACCGAGGCACAGGATTGGTGTTCTATGCTCATCCGTATGTATTTGCGTTGGGCTGAAAAATCAGGTTATGGCGTAGAATTGATGGATGAACAACCAGGTGATGAAGCTGGTATTAAGAGTGCCACATTCTTAATTAAAGGTGAAAATGCTTTTGGTTATATGAAATCTGAAAAAGGTGTTCATCGTCTTGTCCGGATTTCTCCATTCGATGCAGCTGCTCGTCGTCATACATCATTTGCGGCGGTAGATGTCATGCCTGAAATTGATGATAATGTAGAAATTAACATTGATATGAAGGATGTTCAAGTTGATACATATCGTGCTAGTGGTGCTGGTGGTCAGCATATTAACAAAACTGATTCAGCTGTTCGTATGACACATAGACCAACTGGTATTGTGGTACAATGTCAATCTCAACGTTCTCAAATACAGAATAGAGAACAATGTTTGCGTTTGTTACGTGCAAAATTATTTGAATTAGAATTAGAGAAGCAAGCAGAATTAAAAGAGCAAATTGGGGGTACCTACCAGGCGATTGAGTGGGGTAGTCAAATTCGATCCTACGTATTTCATCCATATAACCTTGTGAAAGATCATCGTACGGGTGTTGAAACCGGCAATGTACAAGCTGTAATGGATGGTAATATTGATCAATTTATGGAAGGCTTTTTGAAAAAAGAAGCAAACCTATCTATTTAGGAGATAATTATGAAAAAGTTTTTGGGATTTCTGTTAGTCCTCGTTATCATTGTTGCTATAGCCGGGCAATATCTATTGCCTAAATACATTGGTATGAGAATTGAGGATCAGTTAGATGAATCCTTACATCCTAGTGATCAAACTGTTGTAGTAGAGTCTATGCCTGCAGTTAAATTATTATATGGTGATGTGGATGCTATTCGGGGTAATTTGGAAAATGTAAAACTAGGAGCTCTTAGTTTTACAGGCTTTCACTATGAGCTAGATAATATTACTGTAAATCCAGTAACATTGATTATGAATCAAAAGCTCGATGTATTGAGTGTTCAGAAATTCACTATGGAAGGCATTGTTACAAAAGATGATTTAACACAATATATGGAAGCTCAAGTTAAAGGTCTGGAGAATACAATCGTTTCCATGAAGGATGAGAAAATCACTGTTACTGGAACGATTAATGTAGGTGGATTCCTCAAAGGTAAGGCTGAAATTACAGGAATGCTTGATTTAAATAAAAATGTGTTATATTTTGAACCTCAACGATTTACACTAAATGGAACTACTATTAGTGGATTGAATTCCTCTCTGCTTGAACCTATCGCTATTTATGATTTCAATGAATTCCCTATATCTGTGAAAGCAGATAGTATCTCTGTGAAAGATGAGGCTATTCGTATTAAGGTAACACCCATTATTGAGTAGAAAGGATGTATCGTGATTCAACGGATGACACCTAAAAAAAATAATTCCATAATTTTAATCCTTTGTATGGCAATAGGCTTGTTAACGGCATTATTTCTCGTATATCAACGAGACCGTATAGAAGAGGCTCAAAACCATATTGAAAATATTGTCGATTATGATGCTGTATTACGAGCATCCGCCTTTGAAAAACGTTCTACCCATGATGCTTTTAAAGCATTAAAAGCGTCTGGTGTTACAGCATTTGCTATTTATGATCGAACATTAGAAAAAGCTAATGATGCTGGTGAAATTCAATTGCTCAATGCACAAGACTTGAGTACTAATGTTCAACTCTATGGTGCTAACTATAAGGCAGGTGCTTTATACGTAGCTAGTGTACCCGGTAAAGAAGGATATTTTAAAGAAATTCGTGAAGACTTAGTACATCGCCTTGGTGCTGATAAAGTAGGTCTAGTGAATTCCTCTAGAGGTTTATTACTAGAATTAACTGGTGCTCCTTATGAGGCGTTCTCTACGATGAAATTGAGTATTTCTCGTTTACAAGCACAAGAAGTATCTAATCGTGGATTTAACGTTATCGTTCGCCCTACAAACTTTAAAAATGTAACACTAGAAGATACACGCTATGTATTTAGTCGTATTAATGATATCCCAAATGTAACGGGCATCGTATTTACGGGTAAAGAAATATTAGGGGCGCCTAAATATTTAGATGAAACATTAAAAGAATTAAACTCCCGTAATATTCCTTTGATTGGTATAGAAGCTGTTAACCAACTACAATATGATCCTCAAGCAGGATTTAATGAATTAGCCGCTATGAAGGGATATAGTGTAGGTCGTTTATATACCATCGCCAAAGATGAGTTAAAGAAAATTACTCCAGAGGAAGCGTCTCAACGCTACTATATCAGTGATATTGAGCGTAATATTCGCTTTAATTTATTCCCATTGTATGAAGACGGTCAAAATAATACTACATCTCTTCAAACAACAATTAATTACATTGCGGAATCTCGCGATAAATTAGCAGAAAAAGGTTTTGAATTTGGTCGTGGTGATGTATATCCTTCGTACAATCCGAATCCATTACTCGTCGTAGTGACTATGGTTGGCTCTATTGCCTTGTTTGTATTTGTTTTACAAATGCTCGTGGCTATGAGAACACATAAACAACTTGTATTGTTCTTTGCACTATCCTTAGCATCTATCGTTGTATATATCATTACAAGCGGTACTATGATTACTTTATTGTGGGCGTTATCGGCGGCCGTAATGGCACCAGTAGGGGCTATGATCATGGTTATGGATCATTGGAAGAGTATTGCATCAGATACTCCAGTAGGACCGTGGAGAGCTACAGGATATGCGTTGATGTACTTAGTTGGTGCAGCTCTGTTTGCGGCTGTGGGCGCTATGTTTATTGCCTCTATGCTAGGTAATACTCGATTCTTTATGGAATTTGCCATCTTTAGAGGTGTTAAATTAACATTTGTATTGCCAATTGTATTAGTAGCTATTGCGTATTTACAACGGTTTCCATTGTGGAAAGGTCGTATGTTAAATAGCAAAGAAGAAGCTATTAACTTTGTAAAAGAATTTCTTACCATGGATGTGCGTTTCTATGTATTCTTAGTGGTTGGTGCATTAGCAACCGTAGGCTATGTATTTGTGGGGCGTAGCGGTCATACTGCTGGCGTACCTGTACCAGCGGCAGAACTTATGCTTCGCCGTTTCTTGGAGAATACATTATATGCTCGTCCTCGTGAAAAAGAATTTATCATTGGTCATCCATCATTTATGCTAGCAACCTTTGCATTCTTACGTAAATGGCCATTGGTGATTCACTTTATATTAACTATTGCTGGTGTCATTGGTATTGCTTCTATGGTAGAGACATTCTGTCATTTACGCACACCAGTGATGATGTCTATTATGCGTGGTGTAGATGGTTTGTGGATTGGTGCTATTCTTGGTGTCGTTGCTATCTTAGCAGCCCGCTTCTTAATCTATGTGGCACAATGGTACCAACAACGGGAGGTTAATCATGAGTAACATCGTGATTTCTGGGTATTATGGCTTTGGTAATGCCGGTGATGAGGCCATGCTTAATGCTATTGTTGATTCCATTCGCGATATTGAACCGACCGCTAATATTACTGTTATCTCTGGTAATCCTAGTGAGACCAGTAAAAAACATAATCTCCAAGCAGTAGGAACATTTGCGATGTTCCCTATTATGTCTGCGCTGATGAAAGCTGATTTACTCATCAGTGGTGGTGGTAGTTTATTACAAGATGCTACAAGTATTCGTAATACTTATTACTATCTCAGTATCATGAGTATGGCTAAGATGCTTGGAAAAAAGGTAATGCTCTATGCACAGGGTATTGGACCTTTGTACAATCACTCTACACGACGTGCGGTAGCGAAAGTATTAAAACATGTGGACTACATCACTGTGCGCGATGAAATATCTAAGGAAGAGTTACTTTCACTAGGCATTACCAATGTACCCATTCAAGTGACGGCAGATGCTGTATTGGCCATGCATGATCCTGATTTATCTATCGGGGAAAACATTTTATCCCAATATGCCATGGATTTAACGAAAAAACGCATCGGTATAGCCGTTCGTAGTTGGAAATCCGATACGGCCTATCGCAGTGAATTAGCTAAGGCTTTGACGAAGCTGAAAGAACGTGACAAGGTAGAGGCCATATTCATTCCTATGTCTCATCCTGAGGATACGGAGGAGGCGAAGGCTATATGTGCTTTGATGCCTCAAAGTGGCGTGGTATTAGAAGGGCCTTTTAATACCACCGAACTACTAGCACTGTCTGGTAGCATTGATGTGATGATTGGTATCCGTTTACATGCCCTTGTATTTAGTTCCCTTTTGAAAAAACCGGTCATAGGCATATCATATGACCCAAAAATTATCAGTTTTTTACAAATGATTGGCCAACAGGCTATAGGAACTATGGCAGAATTAAATGGAGAGGTATTGTATGAACGCATTCATGAATTACTGCAAGATACATCCTCCTATACAGTATCATTTAATCGTATTTCTGAATTAGAACAAATTTCTAAGACAAATGCATTCATTGCATTGTCATTGCTGGAAAAGTAATGTAAGAATTCTGTTATTACAGAAACATGTTGTTTCAGAAATCTGTTATTACATCTTTCTGTAAATGCAGAATGTGCCCAATTTAAGGATTTTCCCAATTTTATGGATTTACTCCAGAAAGAGAGGTCTCTATGACTACATTGACTCAAGAACAAAAACAATTAGTTCAAGAGAAAGCAAAACAAATTCGTGCTAGCATTGTGAAAGCTGTTACTGCGGCTAACTCTGGCCATCCAGGCGGCTCCTTGTCCATCGCTGATGTAATGTCCTTATTGTATTTCGTAGAAATGAATGTAAATCCTGAAAATCCATCTGATCCTAATCGAGATCGCTTTGTATTATCCAAAGGTCATGCGGCACCAGCATTGTATGCTACATTAGCGGAAAAAGGTTATTTCAGTAAAGATGAATTATTGAATTTACGTAAAATTGACCATATGTTACAAGGTCATCCAGATATGAAACATACACCTGGTGTTGATATGTCTACAGGTTCTCTGGGCCAAGGTATCAGCGCTGCCTGTGGTATGGCATTGGCTGGTAAAATTGATAATGCTGATTACCGAGTATATACAATTCTTGGTGATGGTGAATTAGAAGAAGGCCAAGTATGGGAAGCAGCCATGTTCGCTGGTCACTATAAATTGAACAATTTGACAGCCTTTGTAGATTTCAATGGTTTACAAATTGATGGTGATATTACAAAAGTATTGTCCCCATTGCCAATTCCTGAAAAATTCCAAGCTTTCACATGGAATGTGATTGAAGTGAATGGTCACGATATTGATGAATTGCACAACGCCATCGAAGCTGCTAAAGCAGTCACTGATGCACCAACATGTATCGTTATGCATACTGTAAAAGGTAAAGGCGTAGCGGATATGGAAGGCCAAGCAGGTTGGCATGGTAAAGCACCAAGTGCAGAACAAGGCGAACAATTTGTGAAAGAAATTTTGGAGGGTTAATCATGGGTAAAGCAACTCGAGAAGCATACGGTAACGCATTAGCAAAAGTAGGTCAACAAGATACTCAAATTATCGTATTAGATGCGGATTTATCTAAATCCACAAAAACAGATACATTTAAAGGCGCATGCCCTGAACGTTTCTTTAACGTTGGTATTGCTGAACAAAACTTGATTTCCGTAGGTGCAGGTTTAGCTGCGACGGACAAGAAACCTTTCGTTTCGTCCTTTGCTATGTTTGCGTCTGGTCGTGCATTCGAACAAATTCGCAATGCCGTATGTTATCCAAAACTCAATGTAAAAGTATGTGCTACACATGCTGGTATTACTGTTGGTGAAGATGGTGCAACTCATCAAGCATTAGAAGATATTTCTTGCATGCGTACATTACCTAATATGACCGTTATCGTACCAGCTGATGAAAAAGAAACTGAATCCGTTATTGAATGGGCAGCACAATACAATGGTCCTGCGTATATTCGTTTAGGTCGTGCTGGAGTTGATGACGTGACACAAGATGGTTATGCATTTAAACCAGGTGTAGCAAATGTATTAAGCGAGGGTACAGATGTGACATTGATCGCTTGTGGTGCCTTGGTAGGTCCAGCTGTAGAAGCTGCTAAATTATTGGCGACTGACGGTATTTCCGCTGGTGTTATTAATATGGCATCCATTAAACCTATTGATGTAGATGCTATTGTGAAAGCAGCAAAAACGACAGGTGCTATTGTAACAGCTGAAGAACACAATATCATTGGTGGTCTTGGTGCAGCTGTAGCAGAAGTTGTAGTAGCTAATGCACCAGTACCGGTTGAATTTGTTGGGGTAAAAGATACATTTGGTGAATCTGGTACTCCAAAAGAACTGATGGTTAAATATGGTTTAACTGCCCAAGATATTGTAGCCGCCGCTAAAAAAGCAGTTGCTCGTAAATAGAAAAGGAAGTTTGTATGATTGAATTTAAAAACGTTAGTAAGGTTTATGAAAATGGCTCTATTGCACTAGATGACGTATCTTTATTTATCGATAAAGGTGAGTTTGTTGTGGTTGTTGGCCATAGTGGAGCCGGTAAATCTACGTTGTTTAAGTTGTTAACTCATGAAGTTGTGCCTGATTCAGGTTCCGTTCTAGTTAATGATGTAGATGTGACTCGTATTAAGACGAGTAAAATTCCTATGTTACGCCGTAAATTAGGTGTTGTATTTCAAGACTTTCGTTTATTACCTAATAAAACGGTATTTGAAAATATCGCCTTTGCATTGGAAGTAATTGAGGAAAAACCATCCGTAATTAAGGAAAAAGTAGAACATGTATTAGAACTCGTTGGTCTAGAGGATAAAGCTAATGACTTGCCAGAGGATTTGTCTGGTGGGGAACAACAACGTGTGGCAGTAGCTCGTGCTATCGTAAACCGTCCATTAGTACTCATTGCCGATGAGCCAACGGGTAATTTGGATCCCAATACAAGTAAAGATATTGTTGATTTGTTTAAACACATTAACAACTTTGGTACTACTGTGGTTATGGTTACTCATAATATGGACCTTGTAACGTATTTAAATAAACGTGTCATTCAATTAGAAGGTGGCCGTGTAAAAAGTGATAATTTGAGAGGTGCAGAATTTAATGAAGATTAGAACGTTTAGATACTTTTTTAAAGAAGCATTGAAATCTATGCGCCGCAATGGACTCATGACATTGGCCTCCATTTCAACAGTTGCATTGTCTTTGTTTATGCTTGGTGTATTTCTATGTGGTGTTGTGAACTTGAACAACATGGCAGAAAGTTTAGAAAATCAAGTAGAGTTAAGTGTTTACTTGAAGGATGATTTAACTACTGATCAAATTATGGCGGTAGGTAAAAAAGTTAAAGAGATTCCAAATGTTAAACGTATAGAGTTTATCAATAAAGAGCAAGCTATGACCGATTTTAAGGAACGTTTAGGTGACCAACAACAATTGGTAAGTTCTCTTAATGGTGTAAATCCATTACCAAATTCTTATGTGTTAACATTTGAAAACCCAGAAGATGTAAAGTCTACTGCTCGTTTGGTGACAACATTTTCAGGTGTAGAAAGCTCTCATTATGGTCAAGATGTTATTGAAGAGTTATTCAAAATCACTCAAATTATTCGTATTGGCGGCATCGTATTAATTGGTTTTTTAGCAGCTGCTACATTGTTTATCATTTCTAATACGATTCGTTTGACAGTATTTGCTCGTCGTAAAGAAATTGCCATTATGAAATACGTAGGTGCAACGAATAGCTTTATTCGTTGGCCATTTATGATTGAAGGTATGTTGTTAGGTTTTGTAGGTGCGATTATTGCTACTTTGTGTGTAGGAGAATTTTATCATTTTATTACTTTAGAAGTAGAGCAATCTTTAGCGTTCTTCCCATTAGTTAAAATGTTCCCATTCTTTTATACATTAGTCGGTGTGTTATTGGGTGGTGGCATCTTGGTAGGTGCTATCGGCAGTACAATCTCTCTTAAACAGTATATGAAAGTGTAGTAGATAGTGATGATACAGAATAAACAACTAGTTCGTTTGGTAGCTAGTATTGTCTGTGGTTCTATTATCTTGGGTACTCCATTATTCATATATGCGGAGGATGAAGATTTAACGAACCAATTGAATACTGTACAGCAACAAATGAATGTGCAATCTTCAAAGGCTACGGATGCAGAGGTAGTTATCGTCAGTGTATCTGAACAATTACGCCAAATCGATGCAGAGTTACAACAAGCTACAAATGAATTACAAGCTATTCAGCAGCAACGCATTGCTTTAGATAATGATATTGCTCAAAATGAAAAATTATTAGCAGAAGCACTTAAACGTTTAGAAGAACGTGAAAAAGTATTTTATAAACGTGTTCGTGATATTTATATCAATGGTCGTTTGAGCTATATTGATGTAGTAGTAGGGGCAAAGGATTTCAATGATTTTGCGAACCGCATGGAAATCTTGAAACGCATCGTAGATGCTGATGTTAATCTTATAAAAGAGATTATGCATGAGCGAGAAGAAATCGAAGCACGTAAAGCAAAATTAGAAGAAGATCGTGCTAAAGTAGTAGAACTTGAAAAAGCTGCACAAGCTAAACAAGTTGAAATTGAACAAAAACGTGCAGAACGAGCAATAGTTCTTGAAAAAGCTCAAAGTGATAAAGCTACAGCGATGGCAGCTATCCAAGAGTTACAAGCTGCATCTGCTCAAATTTCAGATATGTTAAAACAACGTCAAGCAGAACGTGCTGCAGCAGCAGCGGCAGAGGCGGCTGCGGCGGCAGCAGCTGGTCAAGCACCACCGCCATCCTCGTATACACAGGGTACGGGGGCATTGGGATGGCCAGCTAATGGTGAAATTACATCGCCTTATGGCTATCGTACACATCCTATCTTTGGCACTACTATTTATCATAGTGGTATTGATATTGGCGTTGATTATGGTACACCAGTTCATTCTGCTGATAGTGGAACAGTTGTTTATGCTGGTTGGATGAGTGGTTACGGTAATACTGTCGTTGTAGACCATGGTAATGGTATTTCTACATTGTATGGTCATAATGAAGATGTTGCAGTATCTGAAGGTCAAAGTGTTGGTAAAGGCTCTGTTATTGCTTATGCTGGTAGTACCGGCAATAGTACTGGTCCTCATGTTCACTTTGAAGTTCGTGTGAATGGTGATCCAACAGATCCAATGGGATATTTATAATATGAACAAACAAATTCTATGGAGTGTTAGTAAATCCATTTTGAAAATACTAGGTTCAGGCATCCTTGTGATGTGGCTAGTATTTTGGTATCTTTCAGGTACATTTTGGGGATTTCCTCGATATATGTTTACCTATTATGTGTCTAGCCAAGTATTCATGACACCTGTAGCAAAGCAAACCTTGTTTGAAGGTTCGCTAAAAGGTATGGTGTCATCTCTTGGTGAACCACATAGTCAATATTTAGATGCAGAAGACTATACGAGTATTATGGAGCAAACATCAGCTACTTATAGTGGGGTTGGTATGGTACTTGGTATGGGAACGGATGGTCTTGAAGCCGTTAGCGCTATTGAAGATCAACCAGCTGCAAGAGCAGGTATTGAAAGTGGTGACCGTATCATTAAGATTAATGATGTTGATACGAGTACATTGACCATTGAAGAAGCCTCTAAACGAGTTCGTGGGGAAGCTGGTACGGATGTAACACTTGTAATAAAACGGGGCAATGAAGAAAAAACTTTCACCATTACTCGTGAAAAGATTACATTACCAACTGTAAAATCAAAAATGTTAACACCAGATGTGGGATATATTCGCATTAGCCAATTTGCAGAGAATACGGGTAATGATTTTGGCCTACAATACCAAGACCTAAAAAAACAAGGCATGAAGAAGTTAATTATCGACCTTCGTGATAATCCTGGTGGATTATTAACGACAGCACAAGAAATTTCTGATTTTATATTGCCGAAAGGTACATTAGTTACGGTACAAGATCGTTCTGGTAAAGTGGCTGAATATGATTCGGCAGGAATAGAAAATCCTATTCCATTAGTGATACTCATCAACAAAGGTTCAGCTAGCGCCTCTGAAATTATTGCAGGTGCTGTACAAGATCGTAAGGCTGGTACTATTGTGGGTACTAATAGTTATGGTAAAGGTACTGTACAAACGATTTTACCTAATTTTGGTAATGAAGCTATTAAGATTACTATAGCTAAATATCATACGCCGAATGATCGTGTTATTGACGGCATTGGTATTAAACCAGATGTAGAAATTGCTCTACCAGATGGTACAAGAACAAAAGGCACATTAGAGGACGTACAAGTCCAAAAGGCCTTTGATATTCTGAATCAAGAATAACAGATAATTTAAATCAAGAATAAAAGATAAGTTAAACCGATAGTGAAAGAGGTCCCTTGGTAATAACCATAGGCCCTCTTTGATTATCAGAAAAGGACGGATATATGTTTATAGATCGCGCTCGAGTTTTCGTATCAGCCGGTGATGGTGGCGATGGAATGAGTAGTTTCCGCCGTGAAAAATATGTTCCTAATGGGGGACCTAGCGGTGGTGATGGCGGTAAAGGGGCCGACGTCATTTTAAAAGCAGATAAAAATATCAACACCTTAGTTGATTTCAGATACAAACGTCAATTTAAAGCACCAGCAGGCGAAAATGGCCAAAGTGGTAATAAATATGGCCGTGGTGCTGAACCAATGATTATTCCAGTTCCATTGGGAACCGTTGTAAAAGAAGAAGCAACTGGGAAAGTATTTTGTGATTTAACGCAGGATGGTCAAACTTTCACCATTGCTAAAGGTGGCCGTGGTGGTCGTGGTAATGCCCATTTCCACAGCAGTGCTAACCGGGCCCCTACATTTGCTGAAAAAGGCGAACCCGGTGAAGAACATTGGTTACAATTAGAGTTAAAAGTATTGGCTGACGTTGGTTTGTTGGGTTACCCAAGTGTAGGTAAATCTAGTATTCTTCGTAAAGTGTCTGCTGCACAACCAGAAGTAGCAGCCTACCATTTTACAACATTAACACCCGTGTTGGGCGTAGTATCCCTACCAGGTGAACGTAGCTTTGTCATGGCGGATATTCCTGGATTGATTGAAGGCGCTAGTGAAGGTGTTGGCTTGGGCCATAATTTCTTGCGTCATGTGGAACGTACGAATATTCTTATCCATGTACTAGATGTATCTGGTATGGAGGGGCGCGACCCTAAAGAAGATTTTGATGCTATTAATGAAGAGTTAAAAAAATACTCTGAAAAATTAAGCCGTAAAATGCAAGTGGTAGCATTAAATAAAATAGATTTGGTTCAAGATGAAGAAACGATTCCAAATGTACGCAAATATTTTGAAGATAAAGGTTACGAAGTATATTGCATTAATGCCCTCAGTGGTGAAGGTCTTCCAGAATTAATGGAACGGGCTTACTACTGGGTTGAAAATTATGAGCCAGATCCAGAGTCTACTGATGATACTGTTATGTATGAAGCAAAACCAGATGTAGAATTTGTTATCACTCGTGGTGATGATGCAGCATTCTACATTAAGGGCGATCGTATTGAGCGTTTAGTAGCGATGACAAATTTGGATGACGATCAATCCTTACGTCGTTTCCAACAAATTTGGCGTTACATGGAATTAGATAAAAAATTACGAGAAAAAGGATGTAAAAATGGCGATGAAGTGGTAATCGGTGATCAAACATTTACATTCCAAGATTAGGAGATAGAATGACAGGAAAACAAAAACGATATTTACGCTCTTTGGCAGCTACGATGGATCCAGTTGTACAAATTGGTAAAAATGGTTTAGAAAATAGTGTTATCGATAGTGCACGGGCAGCATTGATGGCACGGGAATTGATTAAAGTTAAAATGCTGAACAATAGTCCAGAAGACAAAGATGTATTTCAAACATTAGCAAATATGCTAGGAGCAGAACTCGTTCAAGTCATTGGTTTTAATGGCGTATTGTATAAAGCTAAAAAAGAACCGAAAATTATTTTACCAAAATAATTTTATCTATTGTATGAATGGTAGGTACTAATCCATAGCATACTAATTAACTGGTATTTCCACGTGAGGAATGCGATATGAGAGCAGAGATTCAACAGGCAAAACGAATTGTCATAAAAGTAGGAAGTAGTACATTGTGCTATGAAAATGGTCATTTGAATTTAGAACGCATCGAAAAAATTGTTCGTCAAATCTCTGATTTGGCAAACCAAGGCAAGGAGATGATTCTTGTCTCCTCTGGTGCTGTAGGGGCTGGTCTGGCTCCGTTAGGATTTAAAGAGCGCCCTCGTGATATTGTGCTTAGACAAGCCTCTGCAGCGGTTGGACAAGGTGTATTGTTACATATGTATGAGCGGATGTTCCGTGAATATGGTCACACTGTAGGTCAAATATTGCTAACCCGTGCAGATAGTACGTCTCGTCATAGTTATTTGAATTTACGTAATACCTTAAATGCGTTATTGCGCTTAGGTGTTATTCCTATCATCAATGAAAATGATGTCGTAGCTATCGAGGAGTTTAAAATTGGTGATAATGATACATTATCTGCTAATGTGGCGGGTATTATTGAAGCTGACTTATTGTTGATTTTGTCTGATATTGATGGCTTGTATACGTCCAATCCGTCTACCAATCCAGAGGCTACTTTAATTGATGAAGTGCTTCAAATTACTGATGAAACCTATGCTATTGCTGGTGGTGCTGGCTCATCCATTGGTACTGGTGGCATGTATACGAAAATCAAAGCTGCTCATATTGCTACTAACTCTGGTGTTCATATGGTTATAGCTTCTGGTGAAAAAGATGATTCTATACGCCTTGTTGCTAAAGGTGAAGTGGTAGGAACTCACTTTAAACCACTGGAAAACGCTCATAATCAAAAGAAACATTGGGTGGCATTTGGCAAACGTTTACAAGGGGAAATTCATGTGGACGATGGTTGTGCTAAGGCCATTTTGGATAAAGGCTCTAGTATTTTACCAGCTGGTGTTATTTCTGTAGTTGGAGAATTTGAGCCAGGTGAAACCTGTAGCATTCTTCATGGCAACAAGGAGATTGCACGTGGTATGGTGAATTATAGTTCCCATGATATTGACCTAATCAAAGGTCATAAAACTGCGGAAATTGCCAACTTATTAGGTATTGATGCAGCGAGTATTAATGCTACCTATGATGAGGTTATTCATCGTGATAATCTTGTTATTTTACGATAATTGAGGTGTATCTATGAATCAATATGCTGACATATTTCAACATATGGGTGAAAGAGCAAAACTTGCCTCTCAAGAACTCATCCAATTAACAGAAGAGCAAAAAAATAAAATCTTATTGGGTATTGCCGCTCGATTAGAAGAACACACAGAAGAAATTCTAGCAGTTAACGAGTTAGATATGAAAGATGCAGTGATCAATCAAATTCCTACGATTATGTTAGATCGCTTGAAATTGACAACAGAACGCATTCAACAAATTGCAGAAGGCGTTCGTCAAGTTGTTGATTTAGAGGATCCTGTAGGTCGCGTCCTTGATGTGATCGAGCGCCCTAATGGTTTACACATTGAAAAACGATGTGTACCATTAGGTGTCATTGCTATAATTTTCGAAGCTCGTCCAAATGTAACTGTAGATGCATCGGTACTTTGTTTCAAAACAGGTAATGCAACCATACTTCGTGGTGGTAAAGAAGCATTCCGTACAAACCAATGTGTGGTGAAGGTCATTCGTGATGCTATTGCTGAGAATGGTGTTAATCCTGATGCTATTCAACTCGTTGAGGTGTTAGATCGTGAGGCGGTAGGGACTTTATTATCCCTACGAGACTATATCGATGTAGTCATTCCTCGTGGCGGTGCTGGATTAATTCATCGTGTTGTCCAAGATAGTGCTATCCCGGTTATTGAAACTGGTAGTGGTATATGCCATACCTTTGTAGATGAAACAGCAGACCTGTCAATGGCTCTTGAGATTTCGATTAATGCGAAGGTACAACGTCCTTCAGTATGTAATTCCATGGAAACATTGTTAGTACATCAAGCGGTAGCAGACCAATTTTTACCAATGTTAGAGCAAGCTATGCAGGCGCGAAATGTACGTATTCATGGAGATGAAACGATTCAACACCGCGTGGCGCAAGTGATTCCTTTAATAGAGGATTCTTATGCTACAGAATATAATGATTTAGATTTAAATGTACGTATTGTAGATTCTTTGGAAACTGCTATTCAACACATTAATCAATATTCCACACATCATTCTGAATGTATCGTCACTAGCGATGATCAAGCGGCTGCAGAATTCTTAAATCGTATCGATGCGGCTACAGTCTATTGGAATGCATCTACACGATTTACAGATGGTTTTGAATTTGGCTTTGGTGCTGAAATTGGTATTAGTACACAGAAGTTACATGCTCGTGGACCTATGGGGCTACCAGCGTTAACATCCATTAAATATGTTGTAACTGGTACTGGCCAAGTTCGAGGATAATACATTGGTTCGATTGCGACAAATGGTACGCGGGTATTATCAATACGTACAAACTCCTAAAGGACGTTATGAATGGATATCTTATGGACAAGCCATATTGTTATTTTTATGTATCGTGGGCCTTTGTATGGCCGTGATGCACTATATCATAGATTAACTTTGGTGTAAGTAGAGGCTATCTTGTTCTTAGAGCTATAACTTGATTCAAACAGGGAATATACGGTGATAGGCTATATAAGCCTAGTAGTATTTCTGAGATTGTGTGGTGATTCTCTTGGAAACGACAACTAAAAAAAGACGAATTGGCATTATTGGTGGTACATTTAATCCTATTCATTTAGGGCATTTAATGATCGCAGAGGTTGCTTATGAGGAATTTGAATTAGAGCAGGTTATCTTTGTGCCTACTCATATTTCACCACATAAATTTCATGATGTTATTAGTGCTTATCATAGATATGCTATGACGGCTGCCGCGGTGGAGGATAATCCTCATTTCACTATTTCTGATGTGGAAATTAAACGAGATGGTTATTCTTATACAATTGATACCATACGATATTTTCAAGAGCAGATGGGACCTGATGTAGAGTTTTATTTCATTGCTGGCACAGATACGATTGAATTACTACCATCGTGGCATTATATTGATGAATTATTACAATTATGTCATTTTATTGGTGCCATGCGACCAGATGCAAAAGAAATGGTGGACTCAGTACTAGAATTTTTTGGTGAGAAAGCAATTGGTCGTATTCACCTCCTACAGGTACCGGAGATGAAATTATCTGCTACGTATTTACGGGAACGGTTGCGTGCTGGTAAAACAGTACGTTATATGTTGCCAAAATGTGTAGTAGACTATATTACCAATAATAATATTTATACAGATGTAGATAGTACTAGCGTTCTACATACTGAACATACTAATTAAATACGAAATGAAGAGGACGTACAGTGACAATTGAAGAAATGAAGGCTCAGTTGAGCCAGCATTTATCAAAAAAACGATTTATTCATACATTAGGCGTTGTTGACGCAGCTGTGGAACTAGCTGAACAATATGGCGCTGATATAGAAAAAGCTAAATTAGCTGCGTTATTACATGATTCTGCCAAAGAATACAAGCTAAAAGACATGCAAGCCGTAGTCGAATCAAAAGGTTTGGCTGTTGATTCAATGATGCGTAATAGCGGCGCTTTACTTCATGGTTTAGCAGGTATGATTGTAGCTGAACAAGACTATGGTGTTATAGATCCAGAAGTATTAGAAGCCATCCGTGTTCATACAACGGGAAAACCCCATATGTCTAAGCTGGATAAAATTGTATTCCTAGCGGATTACATTGAGGTAAACCGTGATTTCCCTGGTGTTGAAGCTTTACGAGACCTTGCAAAAGAAAATTTGAATCAAGCTGTGTTATTAGGCTATGATAATACAATCCAGTTTTTACTTGATTCAAAGGCTACGATTTATACATTGACCATAGAAGGTCGTAATGCATTAATTGAAGAAATACAAGCAAATAGTAGGGAGAAATAGTATGGCGCAAGATGAAAATAAATCCGCCTTGCGAAAACGACGAAAGAAGCGCACAAAACAATCTGGTGTTAAATGGGGCCGTTTGATTTTTGTCATTCTTTTGTTAATCGCTGTTGTAGGTGGTCTTGTTTATGGGGTATCACAAGCCGTTTCGTATGTACAAACTAGTTTAAGTTCCTCAAGCACATCAGCGGATACTAGTGCTACGATGAGTGATGAAAATCAACCAAGAACTACAGTACCCACTGTGTCTGTAGAACAGCAAGCGGTAGATAAACCAATTTATGTTCTTGTTGTTGGCAAGGATACTAATAATCCGGCCCAATCCGATTCATTGTTCCTCATGGCCATTAATGAAGAACAAAAAACCATGGACATCATTGGTATTCCTAGCAATAGTAAAATTGAAAGCCGAAACCAAAAATCGGTAGATATGTTAAATACTATGTATAGCCAAGGTGGTATCGAATTAACGAAGGCAGTGGTAGAGGATATATTCCGTATCTCTATTCCATACTACATTGTAGTGGATGAAGCAGCTTTCAAAAAAACAAATGATGTGTATGGTAATCGCGATATGTATGTGGAACAGAATATGTCCCATGTAGACAGTGCTACTGGGAAGGAAGATATCAGTCTTCGTCGGGGATTCCAAACATTAAATAGTGAAAACGCTCTAGGATATTTACGATATTCCGATGATAATAATGACACATTTACACGTGTACAACGACAAGAACGTTTCTTGAAACTCTTATTGGATCAATCTTTGAGTTCTTTCACAGTGACAAATTCCTATCATATTTGGCGTGTATGGGATGAATATGAAAGTAATATTTCTACCTATGATGCTATCAGCTTGATGATGAAAATCGGCCGTATGGCACAGGAAAATATTCATTTCTACATTTTGCCTGGTGAAAAAGAATCCATTGATGGAAAAATATACTGGAATATTAATCCAACGGAATCTCAACGATTAGTGGGCATTATGATGGGGGATTTACCAGCCGATGATGCGAATGGTAACCTCACTAAAACACCAACGGTGAGTGAACCAACTACAAGTACCGTAAAATCGGAAGATAGTAAATCTGAAGAAAGAACAACCTCCACAAGTACACCTAAAGAACCTGGTGAGACTGAATCGGATACAACAAGTAATACACCATCAAAATCTAATAGTACAAAAGAATAATTAAGGAGATATAATGAAAAAAAAGGAAGATATTAAAAACACAGCATTAGCATTGGCACAAGCAGCATTCGAGAAAAAAGCTCATGATATTACGATTTTAGACCTAGAAGGCATTTCTATGTTAGGTGACTATTTCCTAATCGTCAGCGGTAATAATGTAAAGCAATCACAAAGTATTGCTGATGAAATCGAAGATGTGGCAGCTAAAGAAGGCGTAACAGTACTTCACCGCGAAGGCTACCGTGAAGGCGAATGGATTTTGCTTGATTTTGGCGATATCATTTGTCATATTTTTGGCGGCGATGAACCACGTGAATTCTATGGTCTTGAACAATTATGGAATGATGCAGTTCAAGTAGAATTTGAGGGAGTATAATATGGCTAGCGAATTAATGGAGAATACCATTGCCACTCTAAAGGTGTTGCGTAAAAGTGAACAAGGCGCCTTTTTAGATGGTCAAACTGGTAATACCTCTGATGATATTTTGCTTCATAATGATCAACAAACTGACAAGGTCGCTATTGGTGATGAAGTAGAGGTATTCCTCTACAAAGACCCCAAAGGTCGTTTAACTGCTAGTATGCGCTTACCGGCTATGAAAATTGGTCAAATTGGATATACAGAAGTCATTAATACAACGAATTTCGGTTGTTTTGTTGAGGTCGGTACTGAACGTGGTATCTTTATGCCTCATGCGGAAATGCGTGGCCGTCCACAAGTGGGCGAAAAGGTTTGGGTTCGTTTGTATACGGATAAATCACGTCGTTTAGCGGTATCTATGGACGTAGATGACGAAATGCGTCGTGCTTCAAAACCTGCTGTAGAGGCAACGATTGGCCAAATGGTACAAGGCGCAGTTTATAACCTCACCGGTGATGGTGCGTTCTTGATTACCCCTGAACGTTGGATTGCCTTTATGCACCGTAGTGAAATGACACATACTGTGAAAGTCGGTGAAATGGTATCCGCACGTATTACGTTTAAACGTGATGATGGACGTGTCAACGTATCTATGCGTCCAATTAAGGAAAAGGCATTGCTATCTGATGGCGATGTTATTATGAATTATTTGGAAGAGAGAAATGGTAAGATTCCATTCAGCGATAGTTCCTCTGCCATGCTCATTAAGGATAAATTTAATATCTCTAAAGCTGCTTTTAAAAGAGCCTTGGGTCATTTAATGAAGGAACGGAAAATTGTTCAAGAAGATGGTTGGACACTGCTCACAGATGACGGTCGTAAATTTTTAGACACCAAGCGTGCAGAAGCTGAAAAATTAGCTTTAGAGCAGACAGAAACTAATTTACAACGGGAGCAAAATTCTGCTGATAAAACTGGTGCTGATCAAAGTAATATTAAATCTGGAGAGGACACTGATAATAAGGATTAAATTATGAAAATCATAGTCGTAGGTGCAGGGAAAGTTGGATATTCCCTTGCTCAAAGATTAGTACAAGATGAACATGATGTATTTATTGTTGATAAAGTTGCAGAACGAATTGACAATTTAAAAAGTAGTCTCGATGTAAATCTAGTACATGGCAATGGTAGTGATTTAAAATTACTTCAAGAAATTGGTGTGGAAGATGTAGGGATGTTTATTTCTGTTACTGACTCGGATGAGGTTAATATTTTGTCTTGTTCAGTAGCAAAAATATTAGGTATTCCTAAAACTATTGCTCGTGTTCGGGATAATACTATGGTTGAAAATATGGATGAACACCTACGAGATCGTTTAGGTGTTGATTTATTTATCAATCCAGAAATGGTCACGGCTCAAGAATTGCTGCAAATACTTGAAACACCAGGTGCTATTGATGTAGAGGAATTTGGCCAAGGCACTGTACGATTGATGGAATTTAAGGTACATGATGAAATTTCAATTTTACATCAACCACTTAAAGAAATCAGATTTCCAGAAGGCGTATTACTAGTGGGTATTTTGCGGGCTGGGGAAATGATTATTCCTCATGGTGACAGCTATCTAGAATTCAATGATAATGTATTCTTCCTAGGATTAAAAGAAAGTGTAGAAGAGGTGGAACGAACTTGGTTCCATAATAATGATACATACAATAAACGCGCTACTGTTGTAGGGGCCGGTCTAATTGGTAGAAACTTATCTATATTATTAGAGCAAGCTGGCTTTTCTGTAAAAGTCATTGAAAAAGATTATGAGCGTTGTGAGTTATTGGCATCACAGCTAGATAAAGCCCTGGTTATTAATGGGGATGCAACGAATTTAGAACTCCTTGAGGCCGAAGAAGTCGGTGATAGTGATGTTATTATTTGCCTTACGGATGATGATAAGCTTAACTTGCTAGTAGCTCTTGTTGGTAAACATATGGGGATTCCTAAAACAGTTGTTCGTGTAGGTCGACCTGAATATATTATGCTTATGGAACAAGTGGGAATTGATGTCGTTTTCTCCCCAAGATTATTGACATCTGGTGAAATTCTCCGTTTTGTTCGCCGTGGTGAGGGGCTCGTAAGTATTTCTACTTTTGAAGGTGGTAAAGCAGAAGCCATTGAATTAGAAATTACTGGATCTTCCCCTATTGTAGGAAAACAATTGAAGGATATCCGCCTTCCAGGAAAAGCTCTTGTAGGGGTCATTTTGCGCAATGGCGAGCCTATTGTACCGACTGGGATTACTGAGGTTTTAGAAAGCGACCATATCATTATATTTACATTGCCAGATAATGTAAATAAATTACTTAAATATTTGCAGTAATACTGCTGTAGGAGCCATATGCGTATCCAAATTGTTATGAGACTCGTAGGGCAACTATTATTTATCTTTAGTGCCTTTACTCTAATTCCATTTGTATATGGATTAATCAATCAAAATTTATATTTTTCATTTCTCTATACGAGTTTACTAGCCCTAGTATTAGCTGGATGGTTATATAGAAATGGAATCAAGAGCCAAAACTTTAGTTTAAGGGATGGCTTTCTTGTGGTGTCTATGATTTGGATTTTGACATCAATACTGGGCTCTTTACCATTTATTTTCTCTGGTATTTTAACGAATCCTTTAAGTGCTTTATTTGAATCTACATCGGGTATTACTGCTACAGGTGCATCTATTATTGCCGACGTTGACACTATTCCAAAAGCCTTTATTTTATGGCGTGGTGTATTGCACTGGATTGGAGGGATGGGGATTATCGTTTTGATTCTATCTTTCCTTAAAAACTTAGGGGCCGATGCGGCTCATTTCTTTAATGCCGAAGCCTCTGTGCCAAAGCCTAGTGTGGTAATGCCTAGAATCAGATCTATGGCATCAAAATTATGGCGATTATACTTGGTGTTTACTGTGGCTTGTTTTTTGATGTTGTGGGCTGGTGGAATTGAACCTTTTATTGCATTAAATTATGCATTTTCAATTATTGCTACCGGTGGATTTGCGCCAACTACAGCAGGTGGATTTGATTATAGTGCTAGTAATTATATTACAGGAGTATTCGTATTCTTTATGATTCTGGCGGGGGGCAATTTTTCAGTTTATTATAACGCACTTCATAAAGGCATTAAATCCATATTTTCGGATTTTGAGACACGCATGTATTTACTTGTTTTAGCTATTGGTGTGATATCAGTATTTCTATTTTTATGGTATTTCTCCCCTACTAAAAGCCTAGTTACATTGTTTAGAGAAGCTACATTTATGTTAGTGTCTTTACAAACAGGTAGCGGTTTTGCTATAGCAGATTATAATTTATGGCCTGCAGCATCTCAAATTATTTTATTTGTGTATAGTTTCTTTGGAGGCTGTAGTGGTTCTACTACAGGGGGCCTTAAAATTATTCGAATTATCATATTAATGAAGAGTAGTATTATGCATTTGCGCAAGTCTATTCACCCTGATATGGTTCAACTAGTGCGTGTAAATGGTAAGCCTATGCCTGATAAATGGATTCAAATGACACAACAATTTTTCTTTTTGTTTGTGGCTATTTATATACTATCTGTAATTGGTATGGCTTGTACTGGTATGGAAACCAGTGATGCACTTCAAATTGTAACGGCCTTTCTCGCTAATGTAGGGATTGCCTTTGGTAATTTTGGTCCCACAAGTTCTTTTGCAGATCTCCATGATTTTGCAAAATTAGTGGCTATATTTGATATGCTATTAGGACGTTTAGAGTTATTTACTATACTTGTTATGTTTCATCCTCAATTTTGGGAAGGCTATTTTATAAAATCATCTAAACCAAAACAGTATCAAGTGATATGGAATCAAGGTCGTAAACGGAGGTGATAGAGTTGACTATTTTAAAGAGCCCCTTAGGACTATATAAGGCGAACTGTTATATATTAATTAAAGATAATCAATCTATCATTATCGATCCAGGCTTTCACAGTCAACATATTATCGAAATGGTGAAAGATACGACACCGTTGGCAGTGCTGTTAACACATGGTCATTGTGATCATGTAACAGCACTCGATGATGTTTGCCAATATTTTAATATACCAGCCTATTTACATCCCAATGATCAAGAATTATTACAGTTGATTAGACGTCGTCCAAGTGTATACAAAAAAAAAATGTATACTGAGTGTGAAGATTTAATAGAAGGACAACTACAAGTGGGGCCCTTTGATTTACAAGTTCATCATACACCAGGGCACAGCACGGGATCGGTATGTATTCAGTGGGAAAATCATTTATTTACAGGAGATACTGTTTTTAAGCAAATGGTAGGAACAATAGATACCTATACAGGGAATGCAGCGGAAATGAAAGCGAGTATAGAAAGAATCATAACCTTTTCTGATGCATTATACATTCATCCTGGGCATCAAGAAGATACGACGATTAAAGATGAACGCCCTTATTTGTTAGAATATATAGCTTCACATCAAATGTGAGAGTAGGGGGTCTAAATTTTGTAAAATTTATCTATTTATACGCTTGACAATATGTGTGAAAAACTATATACTAACAAAGTACTCTAAATACGGCCCCGTGGTGTAGCGGTTAACATGTCGCCCTGTCACGGCGAAGATCGTCAGTTCAAATCTGATCGGGGTCGCCATTTATGTATGCCTCGGTAGCTCAGTCGGTAGAGCAACGGACTGAAAATCCGTGTGTCGACAGTTCGATTCTGTCCTGAGGCACCATGTACATGCGGGAATAGCTCAGCGGTAGAGCACCGCCTTGCCAAGGCGGGGGTCGCGAGTTCGAATCTCGTTTCCCGCTCCATTATTCCACTATGGCGGCATAGCCAAGCGGTAAGGCAGAGGTCTGCAAAACCTTTATTCCCCAGTTCGATTCTGGGTGCCGCCTCCATAATTACATACTAACGTTACCCATGCCGGGGTGGCGGAACAGGCAGACGCAACGGACTTAAAATCCGTCGGTTAGAAATAACCGTACCGGTTCGATTCCGGTCCTCGGCACCATTTAGACTAACTTCGGTTAGTCTATTTTTTTATATCTAATAGAGGTTATATATACTTAGATTAGCTTTATACTAGCCCGTTAAATGATGAAATTATGGGATATGTATTTGTAAGTATAGAGCTAGTATATGTACTATCGTAGATTATTTAATAAGGATATACCTATGAGCGATCAAGAAAAGAATTATATATTAGTTAGTGCTTGTTTATTAGGTGACAATTGTAAATATAATGGTGGAAATAATTATGTAGAGCATATTGAGCGTCTTAAAGAGCGCTATACAATTATTCCATGTTGCCCTGAGGTATTAGGTGGATTGACAACGCCTAGAGCTCCTGCAGAACGAATACAGGAATATGTAAGATGTGCATCGGGAGAAGATGTGACAAAAGAATTTCACCGAGGTGCACTTATGGCGTTAGCATTAGTAGAAAAATATCATTGTAGATATGCTGTACTAAAATCTAGAAGCCCTAGCTGTGGTAAAGGTCAAATTTATGATGGCACATTCTCCAAACGATTAGTTGATGGTAATGGTGTTACTACAGAATTATTACTTAAACATGGTATTCAAGTTTATACAGAACATGATATAGAAAATAATATATTATAAGAGCTAGCTATTTGCTTTATAGTTTGGGGTATGGGTGAAAGATATGGGCTGAAAGCTTATCTTATAAATGAATGTTAATAAGTAATAGGTAGAAATAGAAAACCCTGAAGTAATGAAAAACTCATTATCTCGGGGTTTTGGCATGTATTTAATTGAGTTTTACTTCATATACAATGGATCATTTGCAAGCGGTTGTTCGCCTAGTAGTGTAGTTAAATTATGAAGATTAAAGCGATACTTTGGATTCGAGAAATCTCGGGTCGCATCATAATGATTACTAGGGGCTTGCATGATACCAGCAAGCGTATCATACAATAAATCATTTGTGAAATATTGGTTTCTATTTTCGGCTAAGGTTCTTGCTGTTGTGGGGAAAGCTTGGCGATAGTCAGGAGACAGATACATCCAGAATGGAATACGAGCCATCGTGAAATCGAATGTATCTGGATTATGAGATTTATCTAAGCTTTCACCATGATCTGAGAAGTATACCATCGCTTGAAGGTGTAAATTATCTTTGGCGTAGGTATAAATGTTTTGTAAGAGCCAATCTGTGTAGAGTTGACTATTAGCATAGGCTTCCATACCATCGGGGGAAGGTCCTTTTTTCCATTTGCTAAATTCATGTGGATATCGGTCATTATAGTAAATATGACTGCCCATAATATGAATGACGATAAAGTTATTTTTAGTAGGATCCACTTCTTTCAAAAGAGGAAGTAGATATTCATCATAACGATCAGAGAAGCTATAGGACTCATGAGCCCATTTGGTTTTGTCTGATGTTTTAGCCATTAAAGAAATGGCTGTATCGTATTCACCAAACACACCTTGGTTACTAAACCATGTTGTGTTATAGCCTGCTTTTTTAGCGATGTCCATAATGTTTGCAGAATCTAAAAATGGACGATCGTCATATTGGTTACGTTCTGACAGGGCGCGTTCTAATGTTGGTACAGTTTGTACATATGAGGAATAGGCATGATTAAAGAAGTAAAAATTATCTCTATCTTGTGATACTTGACTTTGCCATGGTGTATCATCATAGGCAAAATCAGGATTATAGACCTTCATATAATCACGAGAGGCAGATTCGCCAATGACTAGGATGATGGTACCGGGTGTTTCCTTTGCTGCTGTATTTGGGGAATCTAAATTAAATGAATCATATACCTTATGATGGTGGTCGTTGTATTGTTGCATTTGTTTTACATAGTCAACAGCAGCGTACCAGTTAGCCATAATACAAGTAACAGGGAATAAGAAGAATGGTACATAAATTAGAAAGGCCACTAGTGCGGACACAAGCACGCCAAGACGAAGTGGACGTGTAGAGTTGAGTTCTACTACACGACTCATACCACAATGACACCAGTAGAGGAAATAGGTCCAAACTATGAGTCCTATACCGACGGCGATAAGTCCAGGATATCCAGCTGTACTTTTTAGAAAACCGAAGGCTTCCTCAGGATTTGTCATATACAAAGCTAATAAGCTGGCAGGTGTCAAACAATGCCAAGTGGCAATATAATAGCCAATTTGAATAAATGGAATTAAGCTCAGTAACATACTGATGATGGAAAAAATAAAACTAATACTTTTGGTCCATTTTTGAGGGAAGGTTGCGAGAAAATGAAGTCCAGAACAGCCCATGAATATGAGTAAGCCAAATAAAAAATCATTAGCGAATTCATAAAAATAGAGTGGTTTAATATAGGACCAATGGAATAGTAGTGGGAATGTGAGCATCCATAAGATGCCTACAAGTCCATGACCAATGAATGGTCTGTGGAAAACGGTGGAGCCCATAAAATATTGGAATAAGAATAAACCAACACTGGTAGGAACCGCTAAAATTGTAATGTCTTCAACATCGAGCCCTAATGTAATAGGTGTATAGATGAGGGTAAGAACAATATACGTTATGATACCGATAATGCCATATCTAAATATGGGGTTATGGTATATCTGTTTGAGTCCGTTAAGCATGGTATAAGCCTTTCGCGACATAGTATAAATTTGTAATGAAAAATAAATAAAATTGCTTATTATAAGATATCAGAACTAAGTAAAAAATACAATACATTGAGGAGGACACATTACGTGAAATAGACTAGAGTTTTCTAGTAAAGTAGCTTATAATTAAATGGTTATAGAGGTTAATATATTCTGCTACTAGAAAAGGAACTATATGGAGGACTATAGCTATAAACTTTCAGTCTTTGAAGGACCGTTAGATTTATTATTACATTTAATAGAAAACCACAAAATTGAAATTTATGATATTCCTATTGTAGAAATAACATGCCAATATATGGAGTATTTAGACAATTGGAATCATTTTGACATTCATTATAGTAGTGAATTTCTTGTAATGGCCTCCACATTGTTGCAAATTAAATCGCGTATGTTATTGCCAAAGGCCTCACCAGTTACAGAGGATGAGGAAGATCCTCGTGATGAATTAGTAGCTAAACTTGTTGAATTTAAGAAAATCAAAGAGTTTACAGAACTAATTTATGAAAAGACTTCCTTAGATACAACATTATTTTCCAGACCAGAGGAAACTAGCGTTCTTGGTTTAGATCGATATTATGAGCTTGATATTTCTCATTTATACCAAGTATTCGCTAACACATTTAAACGTGTATTAGAAGAACAAGAAACACCGATAACACAGGTTAAGGTAGAGAAAGATCCGTATAGTCTTGAGGATATGATGATTCATTTATTTAGCCGTGCTCGGCGTGGTGAGAGCATGTTCTTTAGTCAACTATTAATGGAAATTGGCGACAAGAGTGGAATGGTAACTGTTTTTATGGCTGTATTAGAATTATTGAAACAACAAACTTTATTTATAACAGATATAGATGATGATATTATCTTGTCAGCACAAGTAGATGAACCATTACAGGAGAAGCTTAATGAATATTGATATTGCACATATAGAGGCAGTACTCTTTGCAGCAGCTAAACCATTAACCTACGATGTGTTAGCTGACATTTTTGAAAGCCCTAAAGACGATATTATATTAGCAGTAAAAGAATTAGAATCGTATTTGGTTCATCAGAATCGAGGCATTCGCATTCGTATCTCTGGTATGGGTGTGGAGCTCGTTAGTGCACCAGAAGCCAGTGAATATATCGGGCAGATTCGTCGAAAAGAAGATAAATTATCTAATGCAGCGATGGAAACATTAGCTGTTATAGCCTTTAAACAGCCTGTTACAAAGGCTGAGGTGGAAGAAATACGTGGCGTAAATAGCGATAAGGTATTAAAGCAACTATTATCGAGGGGGCTTGTTAGTGAATTGGGGCACAAGGATAGTATTGGCCGTCCTATTTTATATGGTACAACAGATGAGTTTTTGCGCAGTGTAGGCGTGAATTCACTAGCTGATTTACATGAAGAAGTGACACATCAAGATGATCGTGTTGAAGGTACTAGTGATATGACTATGGTGACGGCAGTAGATACAGTGGATGAAACAGAAGCTTTGACTACTAATTCTCAGGATGTGCATTAAATCTAGAATAAAGAAAGATAAGGTAAAGAATGGAACGACTACAAAAATTTATTGCCAGCTGTGGCGTAGCTTCGCGCAGAAAAGCGGAGGAGCTCATTGCAGAGGGTAAAGTTCAAGTGAATGGAAAAAAAGTCACAGAATTGGGGTATAAAATCAATCCTAATAGAGACCGTGTAAAAGTAAATGGTCAATTATTAGAAACGGAAAAAACAGTATATTATTTGTTGAATAAGCCTAAAGGCGTTATTACCACTGTAACGGATCCACAAGGTCGTAAGACGGTCATGGATTTCATGAAGGATAAAGAACATCGAATTTATCCAATTGGTCGTTTAGATCAAAATACAGAAGGATTGTTATTACTCACTAATGATGGTGAGTTAGCACAAAATTTAACACATCCATCTAAAGGTGTTGAGAAAACCTATGAAGTACGCGTAAAAGGACGCGTCCGTGATGAACATTTGGAGACTATCGCAACTGGCGTATCTTTAGAGGATGGTGTGACTGCATCAGCTACAATTTATGACCTAGGTTTTGATGATCACAATGGAATTACTGAAATTGAAATTACTATCCACGAAGGTAAAAATCGTCAAGTACGGCGCATGTTTGAACATTTTGGATATAAAATTCATAATCTAAAACGCATTGCTTATGCAGGTTTAACATTGGGCGGTGTTAAACGAGGCGCCTTCCGTGAATTAACCAATATGGAAGTGCGTCAATTAAAGGCAGTGGGTGCAGTCGATCCGACGGTGAAAACACAGCAATCTAATACACGCAAACTTTTTGATAAAGTAAAAGATGATAGAAAATCGGGCACTACGAAACGATTTAATAATAATGGTTATTCTAAATCTAGAAGAACTGATTCTAGAAAATCTGATGAGTTTGGATCTTCAGACCGTCCAAGATGCGCTGGCGGTGCTAGAAAATCTGAGGGCTTTAAATCATCTGAACGGCCAAAACGTTTTAGTGATTCTCACAAATCTGATGCCTTTAAGTCCTTTGATAAGTCAAAGAGAAATAACAGGGTGAAATAATGAAGCATGTTGTAGTTATCGGCGGTGGTGCGGCCGGTTTAATGGCGGCTGTTATTGCTGCTCGTGAAGGCGCACAAGTTACACTGCTTGAAAAAATGAATATGGTAGGCAAGAAAATGGGCATTACCGGCAAAGGCCGTTGTAATATTACCAACAATGCTGATATGAGCGAGTTCATTAAAAATACACCGGGTAATGGTAAATTCTTGTATGGAGCCTATGAACGCTTTACGAATGTGGATCTTCTCGATTTACTTCATGAATGGGGCCTACCAACCAAGGTTGAACGTGGTGGTCGTGTGTTCCCTGAATCTGACTCGGCCCTAGATGTACGTAATACCTTTATGAAAGTTCTTAAAAAATACGGTGTTACCGTTCATCTCAATGAGCCCGTAGAACGTATTTTGGTTCATGATGGTGCAGTGAAAGCTGTAGAAACCGACAAGCATACTTATGAGTGTGATGCTATTATTATTGCTACGGGAGGTAAATCCTATCCCTTGACAGGCTCTACTGGTGATGGATACAAATTTGCTAAACAAATTGGCCATTCCGTTACTGAAATCCGTCCATCCTTGGTACCTATCGTGACTAAAGAAGCTTGGGTAAAAGAAATCATGGGCCTTAGCCTACGTAATGTAGAGGTGTCTGTGGTTTCTAAAAATAAGGTACATGCCAAACAATTTGGGGAAATGATGTTTACTCATTTCGGCGTGACGGGACCAATTATTTTGTCCTTGAGCCATACCGTTGGTAAACTCCTTAAGAAGGCAAAAGCACCTGTGCAAATTGAAATTAATTTAAAACCGGCCTTAACGGCAGAGGTATTAGATAAACGTTTGCAAATAGATTTTGAATTATATTCTAAGAAACAATTAGCAAACGGAATGAAGGATTTACTTCCTCAAAACCTTATTCCTATGGTGATTCGTTTGGCGGAACTCGATCCAGCTAAGCCAATTAACCAAATTACAAAGGAAGAACGTTTGCAATTGTTATATGTATTACAACATATGACTCTAAATGTGAAAGGTTTACGTCCCGTTGAGGAGGCCATTGTTACATCTGGTGGGTTATCCTTAAAGGAATTTAATCCTAAAACGATGGAATCTAAACTGGTAAGTGGCCTATATGGTGCCGGTGAAGTGCTTGATATCGATGCTTTCACAGGGGGATATAATCTACAAGCTGCATTTTCCACTGGATATGTGGCAGCCATGCATATTACACATCCAGATATGTTTGAATAATACGTGAGAGGACCGCTATGAGTGAACATAAAAAAATAGCCATCGCTGTCGATGGTCCTGCCGGCGCAGGTAAAAGTAGTATTTCAAAGGTAGTAGCCAATACATTGGGGTATTTATATATTGATACTGGCGCTATGTATCGTGCAGTAACCTGGGCGGTATTAGACCAAGATTTAAATCCTGATGACCAAGCACAAGTAGAATCTATTTTGCCTAGTTTGGAATTAACTATGGAGCCTAGTGATGCATCATGTAAGGTGTTTATTAAAGGACGAGATGTAACTGGTTTAATTCGTCAACAAACGATTAATGATAATGTATCTAAAATTGCGTCCTACAAGGCTGTGCGCGCATATCTGGTGGAACGACAACAAGCCATGGCCCAGGTGGGGGGCGTTATTTTGGATGGTCGTGATATTGGGTCAGTGGTATTACCAGATGCAGAATTAAAAATCTATTTAACAGCTTCTGTAGAAGCCCGTGCTAAACGTCGTTGGTTAGAAGTCAAAGAAACTGATAATGAACAACCGTTGGTGGAAATTCAAGAGAGTGTCCAAAATCGAGATGAAATGGATAAAAATAGAAAAGAATCTCCTTTGGTTTGTGTAGAGGATGCAATCGTAGTAGATTCTAGTAATTTAACATTTGAAGAAACAGTAGCACATATACTAACACTAGTGCAGGAGACCATCGAACATGAATAAGTTTTCTACATTTTTGTGGCGTACTGCATTTTGGCTCGTTTATAAAGTAGGTTATAATGCTAAGTTTTATGGACGAGATAATTTTCCTGAAACGGGCCCAGTTATTGTAGTACCAAATCATTTGAGTAATAATGATCCACCTATTGTCGGTTATGCATTACCTCGGCATGTACATTTTATGGCGAAACAAGAATTATTCGTTAATCCAATTTCGAAGTTTATTTGTACATGGTTAGGAGCATTTCCTTTAAATCGGGGTGCTATAGATAAGGTAGCTATACGTCATGCTTTGGGTTTATTAAAAGATAATAAAGTACTAGGTATTTTTGCTGAAGGAAATCGTCAAAAGCCTGGTAAATTAGGTAAATTTCATGATGGTGCAGCCTCATTGGCATTACGTACTGGTATTGGTATAACACCAGTAGCAGTTATTGGCACACATGAAATTAAGAGAAATCAAGTAGCTGTTATCATTGGGAAAACAATTCCAGTGAAAAAAGCTAAGCCAACAGTGGAGGCTATTAAAGAAGTAAATGATACAGTTAAATCTGCTATACAACATATGATTGATAACTATCATGCAGGAACTGTGGAGGAAACATTGTGGAAATAAAATTAGCGGAAAATCATGGTTTTTGTTATGGTGTAAAAAGGGCAGTAGAAATTGCCACAGAAGCATCTAATGAGCCAGGTAGAAGTTATACATTAGGACCCATTATTCATAATCCTCAAGTTGTGGATAAATTGAAAAATCGAGGGGTCAGTCCTATTGAAGAAGTTAGCGATATTTCAGAGGGGACGATGATTATTCGCTCTCATGGTGTAGGACCGGAAATCTATAAAGAAGCCGAAGAAAAGGGGTTACATGTATTAGATGCTACATGTCCTCACGTTAAAAAGGCACAGATGGATGCAAAATCTGTTATTGAAGATGGAATGACATTGGTCATTTTAGGTGAAAAAAATCACCCTGAGGTCAAAAGTATAAATTTATGGGCCAAAAATAAAGGGATAATCATTGAAGATGAAAAAAACGCTGAAAATCTACAAGTTGTTGAAAAAATAGGGGTTGTTGTACAAACTACCTTTTCACAATTTAAATTTAACAGTATAATAGGGGTATTAGAAAAAAAATCTAAGAATCTTAAGGTCTTCAAAACAATATGCAATGCTACGCAGGAACGACAAAATTCTGCAGTAGATCTTGCCCGTGAAGTAGATCTTATGATTGTGGTAGGCGGTAAGAATAGCGGCAATACAAACCGATTGGCAGAGGTTTGTCGTGACGTTGGATGTACAACTTATCACATCGAAACTTCTGCTGAAATACAACTGGCGTGGTTTGAAAACGTTCAGACAGTAGGAGTAACAGCCGGAGCATCGACTCCCGACTGGATTATTAAGGAGGTCATTGAGACAATGAAAGAATTTGAAGAATTATTAGCAGCAGCAGGTCAAGAAGATTTTAAGAAAGGTAATGTCGTTAACGGTACAGTAGTACAAGTAGAAGACGAACGCGCTTACGTGTCTTTCGGATACAAAACCGAAGCTGTATTGAACAGAACAGAAATTTCTTATCCAGCACCAGCTTCTGCCAAAGATGTGTTGCATTATGGTGATGAAATTAAAGCAGTTATCATGAACCACATCAAAGAAGATAATCCTGTTTATCTTTCTATGACTCGCTTGGCTAAAGACGAAGATTGGCAATATGTTATTGAAGCTCAAGAAAAAGATGAAGCTATCGTATGTAAAGGTATTGATGCCATCCCAGCAGGTTTGGTTGTTACAGTAAAATCCCTTCGTGGCTTTATCCCATTGTCCCAAGGTGATGTACATTTCGTAAAATCCCTAGACAATTTGGTAGGCACTGAATTTGAAGCTAAAGTATTGGAAATCGATGAAAAGAAAAACCGTTTGGTTCTTTCTCGTCGTGCTGTGCTTGAAGTTGAACGTCAAGCTAAATTAGCTGAAGCATTAGAAAAAATCAATGTTGGCGAAAACTACAAAGGTATCGTTCGCAAAATTATGCCTTACGGTGCATTCGTAGATATCGGTGGTATCGAAGGTTTACTTCATATTTCTGACATTTCTTGGCAAAAAATCAAAAAAGTGGAAGATGTTCTTTCCGTTGGTCAAGAAATCGAAGTTAAATTACAATCCTTCGACGCTGAAAGCAACAAATTATCCTTGTCCTTAAAAGCTTTAAGCAAAAGCCCATGGGACGAAGCTGAAGAAAACTTACACGTTGGCGATGTAATCAATGGTAAAGTTGTTCGTTTGGTAGCTTACGGTGCATTCGTAGCAGTTAATGACGACATCCAAGGTTTACTTCACATTTCCCAAATCACTAAACAACGCAATGCAAAAGTAGAAGACTACTTAACTCGCGGTCAAGACGTTGAAGTGAAAATCATTTCCTTGAACAAAGAGGAAAAGAAATTGGGCTTGGCTTTAACTGAATTGATGGAAGCTAAAGAAACTGAAGAAACTAGCGCTGAATAATATAGATCTTATCTAATAAGATGTATATAAAGGCTGTTGTGTTAGAAATAACACAACAGCCTTTTTGCGTGCAATAGCGATAGTGTGATAGAATAGAGTGATGATTATATATAGTATGAGAGGTGAAACTATGGCAAAACCATTAGTGGCCGTTGTAGGCCGTCCAAATGTTGGTAAATCCACATTATTTAACGCCATTGTAAATAAACGTATATCTATTGTAGAGGATATTCCTGGTGTAACACGTGACCGCATCTATTTTGATGCAGAGTGGCTTAATCGTGAGTTTACCATGATTGATACAGGTGGGATTGAATTTGTTAATGAAAACAGTCATGTTATCCCCAAAATGATGCGTCTTCAAGCAGAACTTGCTATCGAAGAAGCAGACGTTATTTTGTTTGTTGTAGATGGTAAACAAGGTATTGTACCTGCTGATGAAGAAGTTGCTAATATTCTTAGAACTAGCGGTAAACCAGTAATTCTTGTAGTTAATAAAATTGACAGTGTTAACCAAGAAGCAAATATTTATGAATTCTATAACTTAGGCCTTGGTGATCCAATCGGTATATCTGCAAAGAATTTAATGAATTTAGGTGATTTACTTGATGATGCTGTTAAACATTTTCCACCAGTGGGAACAAGTAAGGATGAGGAAGATACCATCCATGTAGCCTTAATTGGTCGACCTAATGTAGGTAAATCTTCTTTAACGAATGCCTTATTGGGGCAAAATCGTGTAATAGTTAGTGATGTGGCTGGTACTACACGTGACTCCATTGATACACATTGGACACATGATGGCCAAAAATTTATTCTTATCGATACTGCGGGGATGCGTCGCAAGGCGAAAATCGAAGAAGCTGTTGAACGATATAGCATTGTTCGTTCTTTACGCTCTGTGGACCGTTCTGATATCGTAATTCTCGTTCTTGATGGCGTGGATGGTGTCACTGAGCAAGATAAAAAAATCGCTGGTTATGCCCATGAAGCTGGCAAAGGTATTATCATTGTTGTGAATAAATGGGATCTTGTAGAAAAAGATGATAAAACGACGATTCGCTATACAGAAGACATTTATGATGAACTTGGGTTCTTACAATATGCTCCGATTTTGTTTGCATCTGCATTAACAAAACAACGAATTCATCGCTTAGCTGATATGTTGAAATTCGTATCTGAACAACAATATCGTCGTGTATCTACAGGAACATTAAATCAATTGCTTAATGATGCTCAAATGGTTAATCCAGTTCCGTCAAGAAATGGCCGTACACCTAAGATTTACTACATGACACAAGCTAGTGTTAAACCACCTACATTTATTCTGTTCGTAAATGAACCAGAATTAATTCATTTTTCTTACATGCGTTTCCTTGAAAATAGATTGCGTGAATCCTTTGGCTTTGAAGGTACACCAATTCGTTTAATTTTACGTGGCAAGAAAAGGGATGATGAAGAATAATGGATATGCTATTTATTGCTAAATGCGTATTAGCCTATCTTTTAGGCTCTATCCCTAGTGGATTGATTATCGGTAAATTATTCTTTAATACCGATGTTCGTGAGTTCGGTAGTAAAAATATTGGTGCCACTAATACCTATCGTGTATTAGGGCTCAAAGCGGCACTGCCAGTATTTTTCTTTGATGCTTTTAAAGGTGCTGTCGGTGTCTATCTGCTAGCTAGTTATGGACCAGCGCATATGATTTTAGGCGGTATATTAGCTATGATTGGACATAATTGGCCAATTTTCCTAGGATTTAAAGGTGGTCGTGGCGTGGCTACTGGTCTAGGGGTACTTATTGCATTATCCCCATTGGTAGCAGCTATTTGTTTTGCTGTATGGGGCGTTATTGTGTACTTTACAAAATTAGTCTCCTTAGGATCTATTGCTGGTGCAACATTAGTACCTATTTTAATGTATCTTACTGGTGAATCCTGGTGGTTCATAGGTTTTGGTTTCCTAGCAGCCGCATTCGTTATTGGGCGTCATAAGGACAATATTAAACGTTTGCTTGCAGGCAAGGAATTGAAGGTAGAGCGTGTGAAAGGTGATGAATAATATGAAGGTCGCTGTCATTGGCTCAGGCAGTTGGGGCACTGCATTAGCACTCAAATCTGTAATGGCTGGTAATGAAACGATTCTTTATTGTCGAACACCAGAGATGGCTGAGGCGATTCAACATAATCACGAAAATACGAGGTATTTGCCGGGTGTAGAAATTCCATTAACCTTACAAACGAGCTCTGATTTACAGTTTGTTATGACTGATGCGAATATCGTTTTGATGGTAACACCTTCTGTATATGTACGCTCAACATTGGCTACATTACGCCCCTTTATGAAAGAAGGCATGATTTTTGTACTTGCCTCCAAAGGTGTAGAACGTGAAACTGGTAAATTGTTAACCACTGTGATGACAGAGGAATTAGAAGGATCCGGCTGTCATATTGCCGTATTATCTGGACCAAACCATGCTGAAGAGGTGGGACGAGGTTTACCAGCCGCATCTTCTGTTGCTGCAGCTAGTCTAGACATTGCTGAAATAGTGCAACAAGCATTACATACTAGTGATTTTAGAATTTATACTAATGATGATTTGATTGGTATTGAGCTTGCGGCAGCCACGAAAAATGTGATTGCTTTAGCGGCGGGCATATGTGATGGCCTTAAATTAGGCGATAATTGTAAGGCCTTGTTGTTAACACGTGGTCTTCATGAGATGACACGTTTTGGTATTGCTTTAGGGGCCAATAAGGATACCTATGCAGGTCTCGCTGGTATGGGGGATTTAATTGCTACTTGCATGAGCCCTCATAGTCGAAATCGTGCAGCTGGTGAAAAATTAGCAGCTGGTGAAAGTATGGATTATATTATAAATCATACTTATATGGTGGTAGAAGGATTCTTTGCAGTCTCCATCATTTACAAAATGGCTACTCAGCATAATATAGATATGCCAATTACACAGGCTTTATATCAAGTGTTGTATGAAGAGAAAGCTCCATCCGTTGCACTTCACGAATTAATGAATCGAAATAGTAAAGTTGAATCTCATTAGTAAATAGATACTTTCAATTTATGTTGTTATATAATATAATTAATGAGTATAATCTTGAGAGGATTGTATGAGAATAATTGCAGGTACGGCCAAAGGGCATACAATAAAAGCACCAAAGGGTATGGATACACGACCAACTCTAGATCGCGTCCGTGAAAGTGTGTTTAATGTACTAGCTCATAGAGGCCTTGTACAAAAACGAGTGTTAGATTTATTTTCTGGTACTGGGGCATTGGCTATTGAAAGCTTGAGTCGTGGTGCTAGTCACGCAGTGGCCATGGATAAAGCAACAGCAAAGTTGATTAAAGAAAATGCTGAGCACTGTCACGTAGCGGATAAAATAACTATATTTTCAAATACATTAACTCAAGTAGCCCATCGACTAGAAGGGCAGCAATTCGATTATATTTTTTCGGATCCACCCTATCAAAAAGGCTTTATCGAGGCGACTATTAAATTTGTCATTGACGGTGATTTTTTAGCACCAGAAGGCGTCTTGCTATTAGAACGTTATAAGGACGAAGCCTTGGTATTACCTGAGGGATGGGCCTGTATTAAAGAACAAAAATTTGGATATACGCTAGTTTCTTATTGCGTTCGTAACTCGAGTGAAAGGAGTTAGGCTATTGCGTATTGGTGTTTGCCCTGGAAGTTTTGATCCTGTAACAAATGGTCATATTGATATATTTGAACGTGGTAGTAAACTCGTTGATAAACTTGTTATTGCTGTAAGTTCTAACCCGAATAAGCATTCTTTGTTTACTATGGAGGAACGTGTTCAACTGATAAAAAACTCAGTCAGTCATATTCCTAATGTAGAGATTGATTGTACCAGTGAGTTACTTAATGATTATGTTAAATCTAAAGATAGCCGTATTATTATTCGTGGTTTACGTGCATTAAGTGACTTTGAATATGAATTTCAACGTGCTTTATTCTCAAAGTATTTAGATGATGATATTGAAACCGTATTTATTATGACAAATAATAAATATTCCTTTGTTAGCTCTACGGGTATTCGTGAGCTTGCAAAATTTGGTGGAAAATTAGATGGTCTTGTTCCAGATGAAGTAAAAGCTAAACTGGAAGAACGATTTAGTTCTGGAAAATAGTGTAGAGATTAATAGGAGAAAACCATGAAAACAGAAAAATTATTAGAAGATTTGGAAACCCTTATTGAAGCGAGCAATCGTATTCCTATGACTACAAAACGCATGGTAGAAGAAGATGAAATTATGCGTATTGTTGATTCCATTCAAGAATCTCTACCTTTGGAACTAGATGAGTCACGTCGTATTGTGGCTGATAAAGATAAAATTTTAGCTGATGCACAACGTCAAGCAGATACTTTAATTGCTCAAGCTAAGGAATATATCGCTAAATTAACAGAAGAAAGTGAATTAGTAAAACAAGCTCAAGAACATGCTAATCAAATTATTACTAATGCTAATCAATCCTCTGAAGAATTAAAAGCTAGTTCTATTCAATATGCTGGTGATGTATTGAAATATGTTGAGAATAATTTAGAGAAAACATTGGAAAGCCTACGTCAAAATCGTGAAAGCTTGAAACAATCTAACCGTTCTGAATAATATGTAGGTATATGTCTAGATAAATTGAGCACTCTCTTTAGTAGGCAAAGGCATATAATATGTATAATAAAATCTCGTCTTTCTACCTTTAGTGTAGTTTGGACGAGATTTTTCTTTTATTTTTTTGATAATACTATGAAATGACAATGGCCCATACCAACAAGTATGGGCCAAAAGTTTATTAGAATTAAGTGTATAGTTTCATTATTCTTTTATATATTCAGGTTTTTTAGGTTCCACAATCATTGTTTGGTGTGTGTTGAAAATAACAAATCCTAAAGGTGAAGCAGGAGGCTTCTTGATGGATTTGATATACGTATAGTCTACAGGAACCTTGCTCGAATCACGACCACGACTATAATAGGCAGCGTATTGAGCCACGCGAGAAATCATATCGTCATCAGGATTAGAAGCCCGTAATATAACGTGGGAACCTTGGATATCCTGTGTATGGAACCAGAGATCATTGGGCTTTGCAAATCGGTGAGTGAGGTATTCATTTTGTTGGTTGTTTCGACCGATAAATACTTCGCCACCAGGTACATTGAAATGTATGTAATTTGTTTTGCTCAGTTTATAGGATAGAGGCTTTTTAGATTTTTTGATGATACCTGCATCCATACACTCACTACGTATTTCCTCTAGGCTTTCACGAGTAGTGGCTAGGGACAAGCTGTATAGAATGGATTTGTAGTACATTAATTTAGTGGTACTGCTATCTAATTGGTAGCGACCACTAATCATACGATTTTTGAGTTTCGTGTAGAGTTTATAATAGGCCTGTCCATTTTCGATAATGTTGAGTTGTGGATTCAACGGGATCGTTAACATCATATCGGTATTTCCAGACTCATCTAATAGATTAGGCAAATCAATGCTGGATTCATATTGCACCTGTAGGTGGCCATTGATCATCAATAAATCACCGTATAATTTGTAGGTGTCCATTTTATCCGTATCATCCAATTCCTTTTGGATTTTGCTGTGACGCAATTCCTCTTTTTTAATGGCATTGGTAATGATTTTTTCTAGTTCACGATCGGCTGTATGGATGGCACCATCGGATTTGACGGATTGAGCGATGGCTGCGGAAATCGTTTCATAGGTCTTTTCCAATGTTCCCGTGGATAACTGTATAGGACTGTGTACTAGCTTATTATTGGAGTTATGATATTCCATTATTCCATGGGCATCTTTTAACTCCGTAGATACCATGTGTAATACATGTGCTAATATTTGAATCTTCTCTGGTGAAAGTTCATCAAATTCCACTTTTCCATCTAGTTGGGCACGTGTTAGCAATTCTTGTAATAATGGTTTCCCAAAGCCATTAAAAATATTACGTATGGAATTTTCTACATTACCTTGATGGAAGGTGCGTAATAAGTCAAGTAGTTCTGATTCAGAAAAATCAAGTAAGCTCACCCGCTGTGTATTAGGCGGTAATTCATAGGGAATCTTGGGACCGATGGAACGTTCACGACTCATCAATGGCGATACGTGAATGAGGGATTCTAGAATTACGCCATCTTGTACAAAGATACAGTTAGAATATTTTCCCATTAATTCAACATAAATTTTTGTAGTTGTAATGGAGCCATTCATTTCTAATTTATCGATGCTGATACAGAAAATACGGTCACCGTTGATTTGATCAATAGAGGTAATTCGACTGCCTTCAATATGTTTTCTAAGGAACATACATAGAGAACTAGGTTCCTTGGGTAAGTCTTGAAGTGGTGCTGATAGGTATAAGGCTGGTGATGCACCAACAGTAATGATTAAATCAAAATTATCTCTAGATGTATGAATTTTGAATAATAAGGTTGTTTTATCGATTTGATATAGTTTTTGTATTTGACCTGCCTGTATAGCTGACTTGAGTTCGTCAGCTAATACAGACATGGTAAGACCATCTAAGTTCAAGTGTTGCCTCTTTCATTATGAAAAATAATAACTAGTACTAGTATAACATAGATTATGGGGGGTTAGCGTTGAAAAACATGATACAATAATACATGAAAAGTAACGAGACTTCGTAGGATACGAGGAGGTTAATTTTATGAATAGTATGACAGGGTTTGGCAGAGGTGAATCCCAACAAGCGGGAATACAGTGTTCCGTTGAAATTAAGACAGTAAATTCTAGATATTGTGATATTAACATTCGCAGTCCTAAAGTGATTAATCCAGTGGAGCATATCATTAGGCAGCTGATTCAGAGTACTCTCCATCGTGGTAAGGTAGAAGTAATGGTTACTGTTGTAGAAAATGGTAATCGGGAAAAGAAATTTACCGTTAACAGTACGTTAAAGGATCAAATCAAGGATATGCTCATCCGAGAGGGCTTTTACAAGGAAACTGATACTATTCCAGTACAAGCGATTATGGCTATATCTGGTGATTGGGTACAATTTCAAGAGGATGTAGTTGATCAATCAGTGTTAGAGGCGATGGTCTCGGAAGCTACTACAAAGGCTTTACATGCTTTGACAGATATGCGTATTGTTGAGGGACAGCATATACAACTAGATTTACTTGGTCGATTGGAAATATTGCTACAAGTGTTAAATCGTATTGATAATGTAAAGGATGTTGCAGTTACTGCCTATCGTAACTACTTATTGACGAAGATGAAATCCTATTTAGAGGATTTGCATGCGGATGTTTCGGAAGAACGTTTTCTACAGGAAGTAGCTATTCTTTCCGACAAGACTGATATTACAGAAGAGATTGTAAGATTTAGGTCTCATGTGGTACAATTAGGAAATACACTAAAGGATTCAAAACCAGTGGGGCGTAAATTAGACTTTCTAATTCAGGAAATGAATCGTGAGGTAAACACAATGGGTTCAAAAGCATCAGATGTAGGTATTACTGATGATGTAGTACAACTCAAATGTGAACTTGAGAAAATACGTGAACAAGTGCAAAATATTGAATAGAAGGGAGTCTATATAGTGAGTGTTAAATTGCTTAATATAGGTTTTGGCAATATGGTATCGGCAGGACGTGTTATGGCGATTATCAGTCCCGAATCTGCACCGATTAAACGTATGGTGCAAGATGCTCGTGATAAGAGTCTCCTAATTGATGCTACTTATGGGCGTAAAACTCGTGCTGTTCTTGTTATGGACAGTGGTCAGATTGTACTTTCAGCCATTCAACCAGAAACCGTAGCACACCGTATTGTGCAACAAGAAGTAGTGGAAGAGTCAGTAGACTGATGGGAGTTACTATGTTAGACAGAGGTTTATTAATCGTCTTATCCGGGCCATCTGGGGCGGGTAAAGGTACGATTTGTTCAAATTTACGTGCAGAAATGCCAAATTTGGTATATTCTGTATCTATGACAACCAGGGAACCACGTGTAGGTGAAGTAGAAGGGAAAAATTACTTTTTCCGTTCTAAAGATGAATTTGAATCTCTTCTTGCAGAAGATTCATTCCTTGAATATGCAAAAGTGTATGATAATTATTATGGTACGCCTAAACAGCATGTAATGGATTTATTAGATGATGGTAAAAGTGTATTGCTAGAAATCGATATTCAAGGGGCGATGCAGGTAAAAGAGCGTTTTAGTGATGCCGTGTTTATCTATATCGTACCACCATCTCTCACCGAATTATCTGCACGTTTACATAATCGTGGTACTGATGCTAAAGAGGTTATTGATAAACGATTATCTTTGGCGTGTTCAGAACTGGCGTTAGCTCATCGATATGACTATATTGTTGTAAATGATGATTTACAAGAGGCATCTCTAAAGGTTGCATCTATTTTACGTGCTGAAGAATGTAAAATTAGCCATAATAAAGAAAAAATTCAATATATCTATAAACAATACATGGATTCAAAGGAGTAGTGATAGTTATGATGGTAAAACCACCTTTAAAAAAATTAGAAGAGCATGTAGATAGCAAATATACATTGGTAACATTGGCAGCAAAACGCGCTCGTGAATTGACTGATGGTAATGCCTGTCTTGCAGATGAAAGACCAACTGAAAAACCTGTTTCTTTAGCATTTTATGAAATTGCGGAAGGTAAAATTGGCTTTAAACGTACAAAAGAAGGTATTAAATAATCCACTCGAAGGAGATATCCATGAGTCACTTGTTGATGGGGAAACACATTATTGTTGGTGTATCTGCCGGAATTGCAGCCTATAAATCCATAGAACTTGTGAGTCGTTTGCGTAAAGCTAAAGCTCAAGTGAAAGTGGTTATGACAAAAAATGCGACACATATTGCATCACCCTTAACATTTGGAGAAATTAGCGGCCATCCCGTGGCTCTAGATATGTGGGAGCAAGTTCATGACTGGAATGTAGAGCATATTTCGTTGGCAACTTGGGCTGATGCTTATGTTATAGCGCCTGCCAGTGCGAATGTAATTGGCAAGATTGCTAATGGTATCGCTGATGATATGTTAACTACTACTGTGATGGCTACACCAAGTCCTAAATTTCTTTGTCCCGCTATGAACTCTGAAATGTACAACAATCCTATTGTGCAACGTAATTTACACACTCTAAAACACGATGGCTATCATATTATGCAACCAGGAAGCGGGTGGCTTGCTTGTGGTGTAGTAGGTGTAGGACGGTTGCCTGAACCAGAAGAAATCGTATCATGGCTGAATGAACAATTCCAATATGAACCATCTTTAAATTTTGAAGGCTCTACAGAAGGAAGACCGATGGTCTCCTATGCGAATGGAACCGTATCTGCAGATTCTGGTAATTCTTTAATTTCTAATGTACCAGTTGATTCTAGCTTTGCTCTATCATTAACGGGAAAAATTGTTATCGTTACTGCTGGTGGTACGCAAGAAAATATTGATCCAGTTCGATATATTGGTAATCGATCTAGTGGTAAAATGGGTTATGCTATTGCAGAACAAGCGGTACGTGCTGGGGCTCATGTTATACTAGTGAGTGCTCCCACAAATTTAAAGGTACCAGACGGTGTAGACTTTGTTCTTGTTGACTCTGCTCGTTCTATGCAACAAGCGGTGGACAGTCGTTTTGATTCTGCTGACGCAGTTGTTATGGCCGCTGCTGTAGCTGATTTTAGAGTCGTAAATATGGCGAATCAGAAAATTAAGAAGATGGAAACAATGACTCTTGAGCTTGTAAAAAATCCTGATATTTTATACGGGTTAGGTCAAAAGAAATCTCATCAAGTATTAATTGGTTTTGCAGCTGAAACAGAACGTGTTGTGGAATATGGCATGGGTAAAGTGTATAAGAAAAACCTAGATATGCTTGTAGCTAATGACGTGAGTAAATCTACAGCAGGGTTCAATGTAGATACTAATGAAGGTTATTTCCTATTCCCTAATCAAGATGCTAAAGAAATTCCTAATATGTCTAAACAAGAAATGGCAAAGGCTATTGTTGAAGAATTAGCAACATTGATACAATCCAAATAAGCATAATGCAAATTAAGTAATTTTATATAAGCATCTGGTTATGTACTTCGAAAATATCTAATTTGCATTCTCATACAAAATCTTTTACTATTAAATAAGGTAAACTTTTAGAGTTTACCTTATATTTTTTGCTAATTACGAAGGAGGATTTATGTTTGCGATTCAAAGGGCTTATTTATCAGGAGCCTTTAAAAGCAAATCTCTCGTGAAAAATACTATAGCTGGTCTTGTGGTAGGTGTAGTAGCATTGCCACTAGCCATGGCATTTGCTATAGCTAGTGGTGTAACGCCACAGGCCGGTATCTATACAGCTATTGTTGCAGGGATTATCGTTTCTATTTGTGGTGGATCCCAAGTGCAGATTGCGGGACCTACAGGGGCTTTTGTTGTCTTGTTGAGCGGTATCGTTGCTCAATATGGTTTAGACGGTTTGCAGATAGCTACCATTATGGGTGGGATTATGCTTGCTTTAATGAGTTTAGCAAAGCTAGGTGATGTCATTCGATTTATTCCAACCCCAGTTATTACTGGTTTTACAGCGGGCATTGGGATAACTATATTTGTTGGGCAGTGGCCCTATTTCTTCGGTTTTGCCCCACCTATAGGCATTCATGATTTTCATGAAAAATTATGGTATATGCTTCAGGAGATTCCCCTGTCACATATACCAACGTTGGGTATTGCAGTATTGAGTTTAATTTTATTGTTAATTGTACCTAAAATTCCTTATATAAAAGTATTCCCTGCACCAATTGTAGCAATGATAATAGCAACAATATTGCAATTTATATATCAATTTGAAGGTGTAGCCACTATAGGTAGCGCTTTTGGTGGTATTCCTCAAGGTTTACCAAGTTTTACTATACCCGTAGTAACATGGGATAAAATTGCGGTTCTTATAGGTCCGGCTTTTACTATTGCCATGCTAGGAGCCATAGAATCTTTGCTGTCAGCAGTTGTTGCAGACGGTATGAGTGGGAAAAAACATGATTCGAATACGGAGTTATTAGGTCAAGGCCTTGCTAATATTGTAGCACCACTATTAGGGGGCATTGCTGCAACAGGAGCTATCGCAAGAACTGCTACCAATATACGTAGTGGGGGGGATAGTCCTGTAGCAGGTATTGTACATGCTATAGTGTTGCTTATTATTTTGTTATTGTTGGCACCTTATGCAGTGTATATACCCTTATCTTCTATGGCAGCTATTTTATTTCTCGTATCGTATAATATGAGTGATGTAAAACGCTTCAGTCATATTGTGCGTTTAGCACCACGAGTGGATGTGGGAATCTTATTAATCACATTTTTATTGACTATTTTTACTGATCTTGTTATTGCCGTTAACCTAGGTGTAATGTTGTCCATTTTATTCTTTATGAGACGAATGATAGGAAGCATTGATATTCATGAGGTTAAAAATGATGAATTGATGAAAGAAATCGAATTGGAGAAAGAAATTCATACTGAAATTATGGTATATACTATTGAAGGTCCATTATTTTTTGGTGCTGTTAGTGCCTTTGACGGGGCATTAAATTCTATTCATAAGGATCCAACATTTCTTATCATTCGATTTGCAGAGGTACCTTTTGTTGATTTGACTGGCCTCAGTATGTTACTTGATATCATTAAAAATTTGAAAGAGCGTAAAGTAGAAGTACTGCTTAGTGATGTAAACTATGAAATTCGTCGTCAAATGTATCGTTTAGAGTATCAAAAAGTTCTAGGTCGACATCATTTGTGGCGCACATGTGCGAGTGCATTGCATAAAGCCGAACACGATTTAGAAATTATGGATGAAGTTAAACGTCATAAATTAGATAAAAACAAATAGAGCTTCTTT
>SAAC01000217.1 GCA_009929605.1 Negativicutes bacterium | reverse complement strand
GGTTAATTGTAAAATGAAACTGAACACATAAAAAATCCATAGTGACTACGCCGTGTTATGATTAAAGTGACAAAACTAGACCAACACACGAGGTATCACTATGGACTACACTAATCATAACACATCATTGCGTACAAACAAACACCTTTCGTATGAAGAACGTTTCTACATTGAAAAGCAGCTGCAGGCTAATGTCTCGAAATCAGCCATTGCCAAAGCACTTGGTCGTTCTAGAACAACGATTCATACTGAAATCAAACGTGGCACCGTAGTACAAATCAAGCAAGGTACATCAGTACTCATGTACTTGGCCGATCGTGGTCAGGGCAGTTACGAAGCATCTAGAAAAGGTTCTTTCAATACCTTGAAGGCCGGTGCTATTGAATCATTCTTGGCTTGGATAGAAAGTAAGATTGTAAAGGATAGATGGTCATTGGATGCAGCTGTTGGCTACGCTATACGCAATCACCTGTTTGCACGTGATGCAATGGTATCCACTAAAACGCTATATAACTATGTGCACCAAGGAATACTTCCAATAGCTCCTATCGATTTACCGCTCATGGTGCGCCGTTCGACCCGTAAGGCTAGAATACGTAAGCACAAAAAGCACTTGGGAAAGTCCATTGATTTACGAGATACGTCTATTTTACGCCGTGAAGAATTTGGTCATTGGGAGTTAGATACGGTACGAGGCAGCAAAGACAAGCAAGATGAGGTAATCGTTTCTTTACTTGAACGCAAAACACGAGCCTATGTAACGCTTAGGTCTCCTTCAGCTAAGGCAGCAGATATTACAACTACCTTACAGAACTGGTTAAGTCGGTGTAGTGACGTCTTAGATAGCAAGAGTTTATGTAAAACGATTACGTCAGATAACGGACTTGAATTCGCCTCCATTACCGACCTAGAAAATGAGGGGCTCCATATCTTTTTTGCTCATCCCTATGCCGCATGGGAGCGAGGGTCTAATGAAAGACACAATGGATTGTTGCGCCGTTTTATTCCCAAAGGTATTCCTATACATACTGTGTCTGAAGCCGCTCTTAAACGGGCAACAAATTGGTGTAACACGTTACCCAGAAAAATTCTTGGCTACCGTACACCACGAGAGGCATTCCTTGACGAAATTAGAAAGCTAACGGATGTAA
>SAAC01000001.1 GCA_009929605.1 Negativicutes bacterium | reverse complement strand
ATTGGTAAAGGTGCTAGCTCTCAGCATCAAGCGGCGATATCATTAGGTCAGGAGGCTAAGGCGGGGGCACAGGCTAGTACGGCTATTGGAAGAACGGCTCAAGCTTTAGGCACTTTAGATACAGCAGTAGGTGCGGATTCTACTGCTAATGGTACAGGTGCTAGTGCTTTTGGTGCGCTTGCACAGGCAACTGGATACACTTCAACGGCGATTGGTGACAATTCAAGAGCTACTAATACGTATAGTTCTGCCTTAGGTGTTTCATCTCGTTCTACAGGTACTGCAAGTATCGCAGTAGGCGCATTGTCTGAGGCAACTGGAGAGTTTTCTAGTGCTAATGGTTATGTATCGTTAGCATCTGGTAAATACTCGATTGCTAACGGCTATGGCGTAGTAGCGAGTGGCCACAGTGCGATTGCGATTGGTGCGGTTACAACTGGATGTTCCTAGGTGCTAACTCTGCCTATGTTACGGAAGGTGCTACAACAGCAGGTTTATCTACGTCTTATACTAGTGGTACAATCGGTGGAAAAACATATGCCTTTGCTGGTGGTGATGTAACTACTGGTGTAGTGAGTGTGGGTAGCACTACTGGTACTCGCTGCATTCAAAATGTAGCACCTGGTTTGATCAGTGATACATCTACAGATGCAGTGAATGGCAGTCAGTTGAAAGCTGTGGTAGATGCAGTGGATGCAAATACTACTGAAATTAACAATATTAAAACTATCATCAACAACAATGATGGTGTAAATCAAAAAATCAATGAACTTCGTGGAGATATTAATGAAGCGGGTGCTAAATCAGCTGCATTGGCTGCGTTAAAACCTATGTCCTACGATCCTATGGAACCGACACAAATCATGGCGGGTATGGGTGGTTACCGCGGTAGGGGCTAAAAAATCTAATAATGAAAAATTATCAGCTAATGATAAAGCTTGGTTAGAAGGAGCTAAACATAGCTACGCAGAGCGTTTTGTGTATCATTTAGAACGTCGTGTAGAATTCTATAAACGCTCTCATAACTGGAATGAAGATAATAAACATGACCGCAATTATAGCAATGAAACATTACCTGGCTATACAAAAGAGGCTGGTTACACTAATAGCTATGGTGTAGATGAATTACGTTCTGTTGCTGCAGCTCTTAACGATGTATTGAATACAGCAACTGAAAGCAATATGCCTCAAACACAAGAACAAGCGTCTGCATTGGCTATGCAATTAACAGATGTTGTTAAAGCACATCAATCCAACATTGCTAACGATGAACTACGTTCTTATGTTAATGAAGCTGTTTGGTTTGCTGCAAAACAAGCTACTAAAGAAATGAAATCAGAATTACCTGATCGCACTAAAAATCATGTAGTGGATTTGCGTAAAGCTATCAATCAGAAATAAATAATATGCACAAGCGGAGCACAATGGTTTGAGAAAATAAAATGATAGTATAAAAAATGGAACCTTTAAAGGTTCCATTTTTTAGTATGAAATTGTATATTAGGATAATCCGATCCAATGCCAGTATGTTGCTGCAAATACAAGGAATAACACATAACCGATGATTGTTAATGGAATACCTGTTTTCATGAATGTTTTTACATCGTATGTATCTGTACCATAGGATAACATACCTTGTGGGGAGTTAACAGGGAGTACAAGACCAAAACAGATGGAGTATTGCATTAACATTGTTACACCTAATGGATTCATACCATCTGCTGTATGGCCTACAACGATAGAGATTACAATAGGAATCATAGCAGAGGACAATGCTGTAGCAGAAGCGAAACCAAGATGAACAACAATTAAAAATGCAGACATAATCGCAATTAATAAGAATACGGAAGCTGTTTCTAAGGAAAAGGCTGTTACGAATACATTAGCTAACCATGTAGCGGCTTTTGTTTTTAGTAATACAGAACCTAAACCAATACCAGCACCGAACATGACTACAGAACCCCAATCGATACGAGATTGGGCGAACTTCCAGTCCATAATGCCAATGCCCGGGAAGAAGAACAGTACGATAGCCACAATTGTTGTGGTTGTTGTATCAATAGAGTGTAATTTTCCCCCTGTAGACCAGAAGAATAGCAATGCTACGGAAATAGCAAGCAATTTCTTTTCATCGAAGCTCATAGGGCCCATTTCAGCTTTCATTTTAGCAAGCTGTTCATCACCACCAACGAGTTCATCAAATTCTGGTTTAATAAGCATTTTAGATAGAAAGTAGGAAATAATTACCATTAAAATAGAATATGGTGCAGCAGCAGTTAGCCAGTCAATCCAGCTTACAGCTTGACCTAGTTGTGAGTTCATAAAGCCTACAGCAACTAAGTTTTGTGCAGCAGCCGTTTGGACCATGATATTCCAGAATGTATCTGCTTGAGTAGCCCCTACCATAAGAAGTGCTGCTAATTGGCTACGACGTGGAATGCCTAAACTTTCAGTAATACCAATAATGATTGGAGCTAAGCAGGCTAGACGAGCAGTAGCACTAGGAACAAAGAATGATAGGATAAGACCAGTTACTAGTACACCAAAATAAATACGGTTAACCTTTGTACCAACTTTGCTTAATACAGCCATTGCAATACGACGATCGAGACCTGTTTTTCTCATCGCCACAGAAATAAACATTGCTGCGCCTACGAGAATCATGGCATTAGAAGAATAGCCAGATATAGCCATTGTTAAAGCTTTACCAGTACCTAATAATTTGGCCGGTGCCTCTGGATTAGGAGAGAAACCGAGTAGGAGCGCCGTTAATGCTGTAATCATAGTTGCACTTACTGGATAGGATACGGCGGAGGTCATCCAGATTACAATAGCAAACACTAATACACCGATCATACGGTGACCACCAGTAGATAGTGTTTCTGGTGTAGGAATGGCCAAAATACCTAAGAGTATAAGAAACCCTAAGATTAGGCCGATATTTTGCACCTTTGTACGGGAAGGTGCAACTTTTTCTTGAGACATACACATGCCACCTTTCTGTTACATTTGTAACATATTATAATACATACCCTATCAAATTTTCCTTTTTTACTATATAGATGTGAGTACCTACGAAGATTTCATATTGCAAAATCACGCAATTCACAAATATATTTTGTAGAATAGTAAAAAAATATTGGGTCACTTTTAGTATAACATAAAGAGATTTTTAATATGTAGAAAAATTATACAGAAAGCAAATAAAATGGTATGGATTATTTTATGAAGGACTTATAATGAAATGTAATAAGAGTGAAAGTATATAAATTGGGGGCGAGAATAAAACCGTAGGAGCTATTGTGTAAGGGTGAGTCGATCTTGTATAATATACATTATCTTGTACACAATTTGTATAGTATGAGTAAGATAAGAAAAGTATTGACAATATTCATAGTTATTGGTAATATAATTGAGTAACTAATAAAGAAGAGGCCATCCGCCACTCACCTAGTATCGAGAAATAATAGGTTAAATAGTGTGAACTTTGCTACGGATGGCGTTATGTCGTCCGTTTTTTTTATTTCACTTGGAGGTGAATGGTATTAGCAAGGATACACCACGTATTAACGAAGAAATTCGTGCACGTGAAATTCGTGTTGTCGGTCCTGACAACGAACAAATCGGTATTATGTCAGCCCGCGAAGCTTTAGCATTAGCCGAAGAAAAACAACTTGATCTCGTTGAGATTGCCCCTAACGGTAAACCACCAGTTTGTCGTATTATGAACTTTGGTAAATATCGTTATGAACAGCAAAAACGAGAAAAAGAAGCTAAGAAAAAGCAGAAGATTGTTACTTTGAAAGAAGTAAAACTTCGTCCACATATTGAGGATCATGACTTTTACGTTAAAATGAAAAACGCAACTAAGTTCTTAGGTGAAGGCAACAAAGTAAAAGTTACAATCATGTTCCGTGGCCGTGAATTGAGCCATCCGGAACTAGGTCTTAACGTATTAACCCGTTTTGCCAAGGAATTGGAAGCAAGTGCCACTGTTGAAAAAGCAGCGAAACTTGAGGGTAGAAATATGACTATGATTTTAGCAAGCAAAGGATAATTGAGGAGGATTCAAATTATGCCAAAGATTAAAACTCGTCGCGCAGCGGCTAAACGTTTCGTAGCTACTGGTACTGGTGAATTCAAGCGTGCAAAAGCTTTCAAAAGCCACATTCTTGAAAAAAAATCCCCAGCTCGTAAACGTAATCTTCGTAAAGCAACATTGGTTAGCAAATCTGACTACAAACGTGTTGTAAAAATGTTACCATACGCATAAGCATTCGATTAATAGCAGGAGGAAATTACAATGGCAAGAGTGAAAAAGGGCGTTACAGCTCATGCACGTCATAAAAAAATCTTAAAATTAGCTAAAGGTTACCGTGGTACACGCAGTCGTTTGTTTAAAAAAGCTAACGAAACTGTAATGAAAGCATTATTCTATGCTCGTCGTGACCGTCGTGCGAAAAAACGCGAATTCCGTAAATTATGGATTGCTCGTATCAATGCAGCAACTCGTATGAATGGTTTGACTTACAGCCGTTTCATCGCTGGTTTGACTAAAGCAGGCGTAGAAGTTAACCGCAAAATGTTAGCTGATCTTGCTGTAAATGATGCAGCAGCATTTGCTAAACTTGTTGAAGTAGCAAAAAACGCGTAATCAATATAGAATAAAAAAGGAGCCCTATGGGCTCCTTTTTTGATGCTCTGAATTACTACTGCACTATACACTGATAATGACAGAAAAGAACTGCTCCTTGATGAGTGGTTCAGATACTATATATTTCTCGTACTATTGGTTCAATAGTTTCATAATATCTAGAATATCTGCTGGTTTTCGGGCAATATATTTCACGCCTAATTCTTGGTGTAAAGATTCCTCACGGAACCCCCAAGTGACGCCAATGCATTCGAGTTTTGAATTGCGGGCTGTGGCTACGTCTACTTCGGAATCGCCAATATAGACGGATTCTTCTTGGGTGGAATCGAGTTCTCTCAGAGCTTGTAACACCATATCAGGAGCTGGTTTGCGTTGTAAATTAGGACGTTCGCCGATAGCAACAGGTAATCGATCACCGAAATAATTCTTAGCCAAAGGTGTAACGCCTTCTTGAATTTTATTAGAAACGATAGCTAGTTTATAGCCCTCAGCTCGAAGTGCATCAAGAACGTTTAGAATGCCGTCATAAGGGGAGGTAAAATCTTGAAGATGTTCGCCATAATATTCTTTGAACTCTGAGAGGAGGGGAGGGATTTCGTTTTCTGTGACAGATGTGGGGAGGCTTTCACGGAGGAGATGTTCCACGCCATTGCCAAGAGCACGTTTAACCTCTGCATTGGAACGCACTGGAAAATCGTGGGATGCTAATACGTGGTTTACAGCGTTTTTTAAATCCGTTAGGGTATCTAATAATGTGCCGTCACAATCAAAAATGATGGTAGTATATTTCATGGGAACCTACTTTCACAATAAATTACGAGTTAAATGTTCATGTTTTTATTATACTGATATTTGAGGACGTTGAAAATACCCATAAATATGCGCTCAATTCTTTATTTTTCTTGCATTCTTATGTATACTGAAAGATAGTAATAGTACCATAAGGAGGATATTATATGGATCTCATATATCCATTGCAAAATGCCTATCGTCATTCGGTATCGCTCGATGGGGCGTGGCATTTTAAATTTGACCAAGATGGCGCTAGTTGGGAGAAATCTGTACCAAAAGGGATGCAGGTCATCGTTCCTTCTAACGTCCATGATAATTTTATAGATTTACACGACCGTAACTACACAGGTACTATGTGGTTCGAGCGCCATGTGTATATTCAAAAGGAATGGTTAGGCGAGCTCGTATACCTTCATTTTGAAAATATTGGCCGTCGTGCCGTTGTATATGTGAATGGCACAGAGGTAGGGCGCCATGAAGGGGCCTTTGTACCAGCTTCATTCGAGGTGACTCGCCATCTACATTATGGTGAGGATAATACCGTTATTGTGAAAGTTAATAACGATATTGCTCCCTATGATATGCTCGGTGGCACCTTGGTAGAAGGTGTGGATGGGCAAAAACAACGCGTAAGTGCTGTACCCTATCGCGTACCAAGTGGACTATGTGGCACTGTGCATATGACGACGGCACCACAAAATCGATTGCTGGATGTGAACTTTCACATTGAGGAATTGTGTGCTGATAAAGCCGTTATTAGTTATGTAGCAAGTATCAAAGGGAATTGTTTAGTAACGACTATATTACGGGACCGGGATGGCCGTGTGGTGGCCACTGGCGTAGGTGGAAATGGTCAGCTTGTTCTTGAAAATCCACATTTGTGGAGTATTGGAGACGGCTATATGTACCGTGTCGATTTTGATGTGAGTCGTCTCGGTAAACAACATGATACATATTCTATACCAATCGGTATCCGCCAAGTAGGGCTACAAGATGGAGTATGGAATTTGAATGGTAAATCTATCCGTTTACAAGGTGTTAAGCTAGATATAGAGAATATTCCTGGCATATTGTCGAATGCTGTCGTAGCACGTCGTGAATTGCAACGTGTACTATCACTTGGTGGTAATTGTATTTACACAGGAGGCTATGTGTTGCCAGAGTTGTTATTAACGATGGCAGACGAAATGGGATTACTCGTGCTAGATGAATTGCCGGCTGCTGGTCTAGGTGTTACATCTATCGGTGAGCTAACCAATCATATTTCCTTTTATAGTCGCGGTGATATTAGAGGACGCATTTTACCACAACATATCACTATGATTCGGACCTTGATGCAGGCCCATAAAAATCATCCGTCCATCATTGGTTGGAGTCTTATTCATGAACCAGGATTTGTGATGCAAGAGGATGCGCCATATTTCAATGAAATTGTGACTATCGCAGGTCAACTCGATCCAGAGCATCGTCCGTTGATGATGACGGTCCGTCAATCTGTTCACGATATGAGTATTGATGTGATAAAATTATTTGATGTGATTATCGTCAGTGCTTTGTCCTATGACCGTGATGTGCACGGTGTGACAAATGCCTATGTCGGCGAAACTCGCATGGGCTCCATCGAGCCTGTGCGCCAATGGCAAGCAGCGCATCCATCGTTATCTATTATGGCCCGCATTTCTGGAGATATGCCAAATGCTAAGGCTAGCCGAGGCTGCCAGAATTATTTAGATATCGACAATATGGGCGATGCTGAATACTACACAATGGAACAATTGACTCAGTTGAAAACTATCGCTGCCGTTTGTGGTGAAGGTCTTGATTCGGTATCTAATTTACATCCATCTGTGCTAAAACAACATTGGAGTAAATAATATGGGATTGTTATCGTCTATTGAGAGTATATTTCCTATACTTGTACTAATTGCGCTAGGTTATGTTTTGCGTGGCCGTGGCATGTTTAATGATACATTCAGTGGGAATTTATCTAAATTTATTTTACAAATTGCTTTGCCTGCTGGTATTTTCGTATCTGTTATTCATCATTTGGACATTGAGGCTATTTGGTCTCTGCGTGCAAGTTTTCTATTCGTACTTGCTAGTTTTATCCTTGGCTATGTACTGGCCTGTATATTGATGAAAGTTCTCAATATACAGCAAGGTAGAAAAGGCGCTTTTATTAATATGGTAGTAAATGATAATTGCTTATTTATTGGTCTACCCGTGCAAATGGCTTTATTTGGAGAAGAGTCGTTCCCATTTTTATTGCTGTATTATATTATGAATACGTTGTCTTTATGGATGGTGGGAATTTTCTTTATTGATGCTGATCCATTATTAGATGAAGATAAAAAACCTGGGGTAGCCGTTAGTTGGAAAAAAATTATTACCGCCCCTATGATTGGTTTTATTATTGCCATAATCGTATTGATCTTCTCTATTTCGGTGGCACCTATCATTACAAAAACCCTTGATTATCTTGGTAATATGGTGACGCCTTTGTCTTTGGTCTATATTGGTATTGTCCTCCGTGATACTGGCCTTAGCAGTATTAGACTTAATAAAGATACTATAGGTGGTTTATTTGGTCGATTCATCATAACACCTATGGGTATGAAAGGGGATGACGATAATAAACAGTACGTTATCCCTCTGGCGCCGCATACCACTCATTGGTCGCCATCATTGTGCATATAACGTAAAAAATCCCATACATACCTATTGATAAGCGCCTTACGCGAAGCGTTTGAAGCGAAGAGATAGGTATGTATGGGATTTTACTTATTAGCGGAAGAAGCGACCAATGAGTGGTATGCTAGCCCCATCTTGGCGATTCAGTCCTTTCAACAGAACCATAATCATCACATAGAGGATGATGCCTTCGATGCCTGTTAAAATAAAGTTAACAGCCATTGGGAGGCTTTCAGCAAGGGTGTGGTAACTCATATAGATGAGTACGCCCATGATAGTGGCACTGACTACGTTTTTCCATAAAATGGAGAAGTCGAGGAAGTAGCCTGTATAGGTTTTGATATAAATTAGGTTGAGTAATGCGGCAAAGCCAATATCGGCTACGGTAGCATAGGAGGCACCGGCGATACCTAATGTAGGAATAGCGGTGAGGTTCCAGTTCAAGATAACCTTTATGACCATAGCAATACCCATGTTAATAACTGGCAGTGTTGGTTTGCCAAGGCCTTGCAAAATACCAGTTGTAACTTGATGGATGCCGAGGAAGAAGATGGCGATGGCCAAGATTTGAGTGGCTGCCTCTGCTTTTGGGGCATTGTAAATCAAAGTTACAGTTGGTCCTGCTAAGACGTAAAGCATTACAGAAAATGGTACGGTGGCCATAAAGGATAGGCGCATCGCGCCAGCAGTACGATTAAAGATACCTTGTTTGTCATGTTTGGCAAGGGCATGAGAGATAGAAGGCACTAGGCTCGTAGCCAAAGCTGCAGTGATGATGGTAGCCAAATTAATGAGTGGCACCGCCATACCTGTTAAATAACCGAATAGCTCTGTAGCCTCACCCGTAGAGAAACCAGCGGCCTCCAATCGTCTTGGAACGATGAATAGGTCGAGGTTGGCTACTAATGGGAGCATGATACTTGCCAAAGAAATTGGCACAGCTAGGCGAATGAGTCGGCCGAGGATAGTACCAGAGGATTCTTGGATACCATCGTAGCTTTCACCATTTTCAGGAGATTTCGGTAGTTTCCAATAGTAGTAGAGCAATACGATGAGGGCCCCAACGGCACCAACACCAGCACCAAGGCTGGCACCACCAGCGGCAGCTGCCAGTCCGTAGGGCATCAACATGGACGCGGCACCGAGCATAACCACAACGCGTAATAGTTGTTCTACGATCTGACTGACTGCAGTAGGTGTCATCAATTCAAAGCCTTGAATGTAACCACGGAAGCAGGAAATCAAGGTTACGAAGAATACGGCTGGCGCCAATGCAATGATGGAATAGTACGCACGACTATCGATGATATAGCCGCTACTAATGAGCCAATCGGCACCAAAATACATGGCAAAACTAGCGATTAAACCTGTGGCGGTGAGCATCCAAAAGGATAGAGTGAATACTCGTTTGGCACCGGTATAATCATAGAGCGCTAGACGTTCAGCAGTCAAAATGGAAATGGCAATTGGCACACCTGCGCTTGAAACTTGAAGTAGGAACAAATAAATCGGAAAAGCCATTTGGTAAATCCCGATACCCTCACCGCCGAGTACACGGGAGAGGAGAATCCAGTTGATACTGCCAATGGCTTTCACCACGAAACCAGCAATGGTTAAGATTAACGTTCCTTTTAAAAATCCACTAGCCATAATATTAGAGTGTATGAGAGGAGCCTAGCACGTTTTTAATTTTGTGAGCTACCATGCCTTTAATAGCGTCACGTGCAGGTCCTAAGTATTTACGAGGGTCGAATTCGGATGGGTTTTGTGCTAAATATTCGCGAACAGAAGCAGTCATGGCCAAGCGAAGGTCAGTATCGATGTTGATTTTACATACAGACATTGTCGCTGCACGGCGAAGCATTTCCTCTGGAACGCCTTGAGCACCAGGGATGTTACCACCGAATTGATTACATTTTTGAACGAATTCAGGAAGTACTGTGGATGCACCATGCAATACGATAGGGAAGTTAGGTAATAATTTGCCAACCTTTTCCAAACGTTCGAAATCTAGGTAAGGGTCACCTTTGAATTTGTAGGCGCCATGGCTTGTACCGATAGCGATAGCCAAGGAATCTACACCTGTTAATGCAACGAATTCAGCAGCTTGTTCTGGATCAGTAAAACGAGCGTCAGCATCGCTAACGTTAACGTCGTCTTCAACGCCTGCCAAACGGCCAAGTTCAGCCTCTACTACAACGCCATGAGCGTGGGCATATTCAACTACTTGTTTAGTGATTTTTACGTTTTCGTCGAAATCGTGATGGGATGCATCGATCATAACGGATGTGAAACCGCCGTCAACGCAGTCTTTACAGATTTCGAAGGAATCACCATGGTCAAGGTGAAGGGCGATTGGTAAATTGCTGTCTTCTAATGCAGCTTCTACCAATTTTACGAGGTAAATGTGTTTTGCATATTTACGCGCACCTGCAGATACTTGCAAAATGAGAGGAGATTCTTCCTCTTTTGCAGCGTCTACGATACCTTGTACGATTTCCATATTATTTACGTTGAAAGCACCGATAGCGTAGCCACCGTCATACGCTTGTTTGAACATTTCTTTAGTAGTTACTAATGGCATGTTGTCCTCCTTGAGCCTTGTGGGCCTAATTATTCCGTTAAATGATTTAACATTTACAATCAAGACTAGTATAGCAAGAATCAAGGTTAATAGCTATATTTTTTTATGTTTTTGATGAAAGTTTTTATCGAATTCTGTATAATTGATATATAATAATTTTACTGTCATAGAGAAGGAGTTTAGTAGAATGGTATTACAAAATAAATTTAATATTACGAGTTCTACTGAACTCGCTAATTCAGAGGAAAAATTAACAAAAATTAGAGCCCTAGAATTGTTCTCTAAAGGTTTATTGAATACCATTGAAGTGGGGACTTTCAAAGGGCTCTGTGAAATAGATCAGTATCTATTCCAAGATATTTATGATTTTGCTGGTCAAATGCGTACTGTGAACATTGCGAAAGGTCAATTTCGCTTTGCACCGGTTCTCTATTTAGAACAAGCATTGCAAGAAATTGATAATCTACCATACACTACATTTGAAGAGATTTTGGCAAAATATGTAGAGATGAATGTGGCCCATCCATTTCGTGAGGGGAATGGCCGTGCCATGCGTATTTGGCTGGACTGCATGTTGAAAGCATCCCTAGGGCAAGTCATCGATTGGCAACGTGTACATAAGCAGGATTATTTGTCTGCTATGGAAAGAAGTCCAATCAATGATTTAGAAATTCGTGTAGCATTGCAGGCTGCATTAACGGATAAAATTGATGATCGCCTTATTTATATGAAGGGCATTGATGCTAGTTATGCTTATGAGGGATATGATTTGTATCAAGCGGAGCAGTTAGAGTCATAAGGCCAATACAGGCGAAAAAAGTTATTTGCATAATTGAATAGGAATATTCTCGGGTAGAGAATATATAAAACCGGTATAGAAGCTAAGTGAATTAGCTGTATACCGGTTCTTCTATACGTACGATTTGAAATTATATTTATAGTACAAGTATGTTTTTTAGATCATTAGGTAGCTCAGCATGTAGATGTAGTTCCTCTCCAGTTACAGGATGAGCAAACCATAACTCAGAGGCATGCAATGCTTGGCGTTGTATTACATTTAGATGTCCACCATATATATCATCGCCTAGTAATGGATATCCTAAATGGGAGAGGTGTACACGAATTTGGTGGGTACGGCCCGTATGGAGGATGCAACGGATATGCGTATAAGGTTGAGCACCAGATGATATAGTATCATTACAAAGTGGTTTCGCCATAGCTCCTGTTTTTATTACCGTTACATCTGTATGGGCTGCTTTGCCATTTTTGTGGACACAACGCTCAATAATACTTCTTTCCTTGCGGGCAATAGGCCAATGAATGGCGAGTTGTGCAAGGGGCATATGACCTTCCACAATGGCATCATAGACTTTATGGAATGTAATGTGTTGTTTCGTAAATAAATGCTGCACTCTGGCAGTTTTTGCGAGGACTACTATACCGGATGTATCTTTGTCTAGTCTATGGACTGGGTGAAAGTCATAAGATTGTTTTGTGCTTTCATAATAATGCATAACAGCATTGGCTAAGGTTTTGTCTCGAACTGTTGAGGTAGGATGCATTAATAGGCCGGATGGTTTGTTAATGATTAATAGATGTTCATCCTCGTAGATGATATCAAGTGTGTGTGCCCAGGATGTAATAGATGATTCGGTAGGGAGGAATACCTGGAGTGTGTCACCACAGTGAACTAGAGTATCCCAGGTACAAGCCTTACCATTTAATAGAAATACACCATCATTGCGCAATTTGCGTCGTGAGCGTTGCGATATATTTGCCTTCTTGATGGTATGATTGATGGATTGTGTAGGGGTATGTGGGGGAATCTTGATAGAGATAATAGATTGTAAATGATTTATCATAGGAAATAGAAATCTTTCTTAATTTAGTTTGCTTACATCAAAAGTATATATATTGTAACACTATTCATAGTATTTCTGTTAAAATTGTTTTCTCTATGTGAAATTTATATAACAGTAGTTGCTACAGAAAATAACATTGAAAAAACAACATATTTTAACTAACATTGAAAAAACAACATATTTTAACCATGGCTATAGCCCTGTAAAATCTAATGGGAAATGGGGTATTATGGATAAAGATGGTAAATGGTATGTAGAGCCAACATACGAAGACATTGTTATTTTATAATTCTTTTTTGTGTGTGAAAGAAAGGTGACGGACTGTGTGATGCCGTTGAAGGTACTATTATAATGAATTTAATTTTTAAGAGAAGTTGTAAACAACGAGTATTATTAGCGGCAGTATTAGGGGCTTTTACTATGGTAGTTATGCCTACTGTAGATGCAGCTGGTAATGCACAGAATGATAAACGATTAGAGGTTGTGCAAGAACGTATCCAGCGGTCACAAAGCACAGTATCTACATCTGTAGGTGGATATACTTATAGTGAGCGCAGTCACTATCATCATTCTGGCTCATATATTGGTTTAGAAATTGGCTCTATTATTAATCCTTATAGAAATGCGCCAGAATTAAAATTAGCGGATCAAGTGGTAACCATTACTAATAGTACTTATGCAAAGGAAGGAGTACTAGGGATTTTTCGAGATAATGGAAAATACGGAGTCTTAGGCATTAATGGAGAAGTTTTAATACCTGCACAGTATAAAGATTTGGAAACAGGCCTGTATGGAAATTTCAAATATAAAGATGGTAAAGCCACTAAGTATATGGATAAAAATGGTAAAGAAATTTCAACGGCAGAGGATATTGAGCGTATCAAAATGGAAAACGCTGAATTGGCTAAGGTGAAGGCTGAATTGGCACAGTATCAAACTACATATCCTAGTGATGAGTATGAATATTTTCAAGATACGAATAAGAAATACGGCTTCAAGAATAAAGCTGGAGAAGTAGTTATTGAACCTCAATTTAAGGATATAATTACCTATTTTAGCAGTGACCGAGCTTTCGTTAAAAATAAAGAAGGCAAGATAGTGGCTATTGATGGTAATGGTCAAGAGGTGTTTACACCACCATCCAAAGATGTGAGTCCTTTTGATGATAATGGGTTAGCTGAATATCGTCGTAAGGTAAGTGGTTTTAATTTTGGTAGCCTATTAGGATTTATAGGTGGCGGTACATTTAGTGGGCATGGATGGGGTTATAATGGTTATGGTGTAGGTGGATTTACCTATGATGGTGTAAAACGTGGTTATATGAATACCAGTGGTGATATTGTTATCGACAGTAAGAATGATGCGGTATGGCCTATGACACGTTTTGGTACTATCGTCAAAAATCAGGGTAAAACTGGTTTTATGAATCGTGATGGTCAATACATTATTCAACCTAACAATTATGAAACAGGTGAAATTGATCAATATAATGGTTTACTTGTGGTAAAAAATAAAGATCTTGATAAAACAGGTATCTTTAGTATTGATAATGGTCAACAAGTGGTGCCATTCGTATATGATGATATTACATTTGCCGGAACAAAACGTATGGTGGCAACATTAGAGAATACGAAATACCTTGTAGATATGGAAACTGGTGAGGCTGTATTCACTACCGTTAAAGATGATATGATTGATGGCTTTGGTACTGATGTGTATACATGGGTACATAAAGGCCATAGTAAATACCGTATTATTGATATGGACGGTAATATCCTCTTTACTGATGACGCAAATGTATTTAGTGACGTGAAAACATTCACGAATGGACATAGTGCGGTTAAGGTTAATGGTAAATGGGGCGTTGTAGACATGAATGGTAACTGGGTGGTACAACCTATGTATGATAATATCGAAACATTGTAATTAGCATAAACGTACTAGTCATTATAATCATATTCTCATAAACTAAATCATTTTATCAATTTGAGGGTCCTCTAAGGTTAGAAATGATAAAAATCTAATCTTGGAGGGCTTTTTTACGTCCAATTCATTGCAGTACTCATGCATAGTACAGTATAATTATAGATAGTGTATTCTGCTATTAGTATGTCTAGCTATAGTGAAAGTAAATGATAACTTTCACTAGGGAGTAATATTGCGTATATATGCCAATACGTAGTAAAACTGTAATGGTTTTCCCCTGCATAGTATCAAATAGTGCGAATACGTGGATGATGATTACGTTCACTAGCTCTAATGCCCAACAGAGACTAGTAGTAGGAGGTATAAAATGGCTAAAGATTGTTCTTTTGACGTTGTATCTGAAGTTAATATGCAAGAAGTAGACAACGCGGTAAACCAAGCAAAAAAAGAAATCGGCACACGTTACGATTTCCGTGGTAGTAAAGCAGAAATCTCTTTAGAAGGAGATACCATTAAAATCCTTGCTGATGATGACTATAAATTGAATGCTATCATCGATGTATTAAAAGGTAAAATGGTAAAACGCGACGTAGCGATTAAAAACCTTGAGTACGGTAAAGTAGAGCCTGCTGCAGGTGCTACAGTTCGTCAAATCATTACTATCAAAAAAGGCATTACCAAAGAAAATGCTAAAGAAGTAGTAAAAGCAATTAAAAATATGAAGTTGAAAGTACAAGCAAGTATCCAAGAAGATCAAGTTCGTGTATCTGGTAAAGATAAAGACGATTTGCAACAAGTGATTCAAATGTTAAAACAATTGGATGTACCAGTAGAATTGCAATTCGTTAATTTCCGTTCCTAATTTCTAACAGTAGTAGTTCGTAGCCGCAAGATATGCCCACATATGTAGATACCCTAAGGGATACTTTAATACGGTCATATATGATGCGGATATAACTAATACATAGGAGGACGCATGAGAGTAGAAGACATGAAAGGTGGTTATACCACAGGTTCATGTGCTACGGCAGGTATGAAGGCAGGCCTATTGGCTTTGCTAGATCATACTACAGTAGACTCCGTATATATCGAAAACCCACAAGGCCAACATATCGAGGTACCTATTAAGTCTGTAGAGGTCATATCTGATACAGAGGCAAAGGTAACGGTGATGAAAGATGGTGGTGATGATCCTGACGTGACCCATGGTAATGATGTAGAGACGACAGTATCACTTGATACGACTGGTGAACTGATGTTCAAAGCCGGATTTGGTGTGGGCACTGTCACTAAACCAGGTCTTGCTATGCCTCCAGGGGAACCAGCCATCAATCCGGGCCCACGGGCAATGATGAAAATCGTCTTTAATGAGTTCTGTACTCGTGGTCAAGGCGTGACCGTAACAGTGAGTGTACCGAATGGTCTCGTGCTGGCGAAGAAAACATTAAATCATACCCTTGGTATTGAAGGTGGTATTTCTATCATCGGTACGACGGGGATTGTGAAACCTATGAGTGAGGAAGGCTTTAAGAATTCCTTGATTCCCCAATTAAAGGTGATGAAGGCGAATGGCTGTGAAACAGCTATCCTTGTACCAGGACGTATCGGCCAAGATTTGGCAGAACGTGTATTGGGCATCAGCAAGAATCAAATGGCAGAGACCAGTAATTTTATTGGTTTCATGCTAGAGCAAGCGGCTCATATCGGTTTTAAACGGATTTTGATCATTGGTCATATCGGCAAATTGATTAAACTCGCTAATGGCAGCTTTCACACGCATAATCGCATGAGTGATGGTCGTATGGAAACCATTGTAGCCTATGCAGCCCTTGAAGGGGCGAGTCAGGCAGTATGCGAGGAGTTATTTAATTGCCAAACCACGGAATCCACATTCCCTATTTTAGAACGAGAAGGTCTAAATGGTGTATACCAACGTATTGTAGATCGCGCATCATTACGGAGCGAGCGCTACATTGCGGGGGAAGCACAAGTAGGCATTATTATAACTACATTAGACGGCCGTATTTTAGGAGTCGATCAACGGGCCCAAGAGATAGGAGCTATTGAACATTGGAACATACCTTGTATGTCGTAGGCATAGGTCCAGGAAATCCTGACTATGTCGTGCCTAAGGGCATTGAGACAATAAAGAAAGCCACTGTTCTTGTGGGCAGTGAACGAGCATTGGAGGACTTCCGTGCTCCAGGTCAAACTACCTATGCTATTACGGGTAAACTTAGTATACTAGCTGAACAAATTCAGCAGGAACTGGTAAGCCATGACGTAGTGGTGATGGTAAGCGGAGATACAGGTTATTATAGTCTGTTGCCGTATTTGAAAAAGAAATTTCCTAATCAACCTATAGAGGTCATTGCTGGCATCAGTTCCATGACATTTGCGTTTGCGCGATTAGGCGAAGTGTGGCATGATGCGGATTTAATGAGCTTTCACGGACGCCAACCAAGTCCAGAACAATTGGCGTATCGGGAGGGCAAGAAAATGGGATTCCTCACGGATCCAGAGTACAATCCGGCACATATTGCTCGTATATTATGTGAAAGCGGATGGCCAGCCTCAACGACGGCTGCAGCCTTGGAGCGACTCAGTTACGACGATGAACACATCGTTCGTGGCACCCTCGAATCCCTGCAAGACCTAGAAGGGTTTGGACATTCCGTATTGGTGGTATTAGGATGAGACATTTTTTCGGAATTCGTGACGAGGAATTTATTCGTGGCGACGTACCTATGACGAAGCAAGAAATTCGCATGGCTGTTATGAATGAAGCACGCGTTGACGAAGATAGCGTGATCCTTGATGTGGGTGCTGGTACTGGTTCTATTTCCATAGAGGCAGCCCTGGGTGCACCAAAAGGCCATGTATACGCTATCGAACGATTTGACAAAGGCATTGAATTGATTCAGCAAAATATGGAAAAGTTCAATGTATCCAATATGACGGTTATCAAAGCCAAGGCACCAGAAGGGATGGAGGATTTGCCAGAACTTGATGCGGTGATTATTGGCGGTAGTGCCGGTCAACTAGGGAATATCATTGATGAGGCACAGCGCCTCCTTAAAATCGGTGGTCGCCTCGTGGTGACAGCCGTAACGATGGAGACGGGCAGTGCGATTTTGAAAGAACTCAAAGGACGTCCTTTCGAGTATCATGGCTATCAAATGGCCATCAATCGCTATCGCAAGGCCGGACCTTATCATTTATTAGATCCATTGAGTCCTATTTTTATTGTGAGCGCCACAAAGGTGCAAGGGGAGGAAACAATTGGTTGATGTATATATTATCGGGGCAGGTCCTGGGGATCCAGAACTCATCACCCGTAAAGGATATCGTTTAGTACAAGAGGCCGACGTTGTCATCTATGCCGGTTCCTTGGTAAATCCAGCAATTTTAGAGGCTTGTAAACCTGGTTGTGAAATCCACAACAGTGCGACTATGAACCTTGATGAGGTTCTTGCGGTGATGAAAGCCTCCAAAGAGGCAGGTAAACAAGTGGTACGTTTACATACTGGTGACCCAGCTATCTACGGGGCTATCCAAGAACAAATGGATAATCTTGATAAAATGGGCATTACTTATGAAGTAGTACCAGGCGTGAGCTCCTTCTTGGCAACGGCAGCGGCATTGAAACAAGAGTACACATTACCAAATGTGTCCCAAACTGTTATCATCACACGTTTGGAAGGACGTACACCAATGCCGTCAAAGGAAAAATTAAGAATGCTAGCGGCTCATGAAGCCACAATGTGTATTTTCCTTAGCGTACAAATGATTGATAAAGTAGTAGAAGAACTCATCGAAGGTGGTTATGATAAAACAACACCTGTGGCGATTGTAGTAAAGGCTTCTTGGCCAGACCAACGCATTATTCGTGGCACTTTGGAAACTATTGCAGGCATCATCTCTGAGGAAGGCGTATTGCGCCAAGCTATGATCGTGGTAAGCCATGTATTAAATAGTGAATACGAATTATCCAAATTGTACGATAAAGGTTTTGCCCACATGTACAGAAGTGCTAAAGACTAATAAAGGAGCACACATGAAGACAGCAATTATTTCTGTCACTATGAAAGGTGCTCGTTTAGGTCAACGTGTAAAACACTCTATCGCGCCCGATGCGATTTGCTTTGAAAAAGAAGGCAAAACATCTGGACACGAGGACATTACATTTTCCTCTATGAAAGATATCATAGGCGATGTATTTAAAACCTATGATCGTGTACTCTGTATTATGGCCGTAGGCATTGTGGTGCGTATGATTGCGCCCTATATTGTCCATAAATCGGAGGATCCGGCCATCGTTGTAATGGATGAGGCGGGTCATAATGTAATTAGTTTACTATCAGGTCATTTGGGTGGTGCCAATGAATGGACCTCTATGATAGGTCTTGCCGTTGATGCGCATCCTGTGATCACGACGGCTACCGACGTAAATGGTCTACCAGCCCCTGATGTATTGGTGCGTCAATGTCAATTCCAGGTGGATGATTTCAAGGCATTAATTAACGTCAATGCAGCCATCGTAGCAGGCCAAACCGTGCCATACTATATTGATAGTACCCTCGTTCGTGTAGCTGAGTTCGAACAAGCAGCACTAGCACATGTTCACGGTACGGTGCCTGTAGAGGTCATTGATCCAGTGACTATTCATATTCATGCTACAGACATTGATACGAACCGTGTGTCATTCTTATTGGATGATGCACCCTGTGTTCTTATTACCGACAAGGTAGTGCCCGTAGGGGCCAATACATTGGTATTACGTCCCCAAACGTATACGGTAGGCATTGGTTGTCGCCGTGATGCACCAGAGGAACTCATTTTACATGCAGTGACCCAATCATTGGCGGACCAGCAGCTTTCTCCAAAGAGCTGTCAAAGCGCCGCATCTGTTATCGTCAAGGCGGACGAACAAGGTTTGCTCACAGCGATGCAGACATTAGCGTGGCCTATTACATTTTACACACAAGAGGAAATGGCCCCTTACATAGAACAAGAAGAATTACAAGAATCTAATTTTGTTAAACAAACTATAGGAGTAGGAAACGTATGCGAGACAACAGCGTTACTAGCGGCCAAGAGCCAAACATTATTGCAGAAGAAAACAATTTATCCCAAAACAACGGTAGCCATTGCACTGGTAACATCAAAGTAATCGGCATTGGCCCTGGTGATGAAGAATTTATGACACCACGAGCTCGTGAAGCCATTCTCGGTGCAGATCGTGTGGTTGGGTATTTGACATATCTTGATTTAATTAAAGACCTTATTGAAGGCAAAGAAACTGTAGGCACTGCGATGATGCAAGAAGTAGATCGTTGCCAACAAGCCGTTGATTTGGCCGTAGCTGGTCACCAAGTTGTGGTAGTATCCTCTGGTGATTCCGGTATCTACGGTATGGCTGGTCTAGTATTGGAATTGGCTAATAAAGTCCCAGCTGACAATCGCCCATCCGTTGATATCGTACCTGGATTGAGTGCGGTAAACGTGGCTGCATCTGTACTAGGTGCTCCATTGATGCATGATTTTGCAGTGATCAGCTTGAGTGACTTGATGACACCTTGGGATTTGATTAAAAAACGTGCTGATCTTTGCGCGGAAGGGGATATGGTTATTTCCTTGTACAATCCACGCAGTAAAAAACGTCTGACTCATCTTGATGAAGTTCGAGAAATCGTATTGAAACACCGCGATCCTAAAACACCTGTAGGTATCGTACAAAAAGCAGGTCGTCCTGGACAGCATATGGTGATTTCTGATCTTGAAAACTTCACAAAAGAAGAAGTAGATATGCAAACATTGGTTATCATCGGTAATAGCCAAACATACGTGGAAAATGGTCGTATGATTACACCACGTGGCTATAAATTATGATTTGGGTCATTGCAGGAACGCTAGATGGTCGTAATTTAGCTGCCCGCGTGCAGGAACACTCCGGTGAGGAGGTCCTCGTATCTGTCGTGAGCCAATACGGCGCACAATTGGCCGAGCATCCTGGCATTACCGTTCATACAGGGCGCCTTGATGAAAGTGCCATGTGTGACCTCATTCAAGATAACAACATCCGTTTACTCATCGATGCGAGCCATCCCTATGCAGCTATCGTAACGGCTACGGCACAAGAGGCGGCTAAGAAAATGGACATTCCTTTCGTTCGTTTTGAACGTAAGGAGGTACCATTACCAAAGTATGACAAATTACATGTCGTACAAGATGAGGTAACGGCGGCTGCATTAGCCGGTAAGTTAGCTCATGATGAAAATAGTCGTGTATACCTTACAACGGGGAGCAAGACGATGCATATTTTTGCCAAGGCTGAGGCACTCCAAGATTGTCAGGTTTGGACTCGCGTGTTACCAACTGCAGAAGTATTACAAAAGATGGAGGATCTTGCTGTGAGTCCTAAATACATCATCGGTATGCAAGGTCCATTTTCCTATGATATGAATAAAATCATGTTCAAGGATACGGCAGCATCTGTAGTGGTAATGAAAAACTCTGGCCTCGTAGGCGGTGCAGATACTAAATTACAGGCGGCTATGGATTTAGGTATCCATATTGTGGTCATTGACCGTCCACGTGTTACCATTAACGGTCCACAGATTTCATCGGTGGAAGAATTTTATACCTTATGGGAGGAAGAACTACATGGAGTTCGTTAAAAATCCAAAAGCAATTGAAGATAAAAGTATGGAAATCATTTACGACTACGTAAAAGATTTAGGTTTAACAGAAGACGAAATTCGTGTGGTATCCCGCACGATTCATGCCTCTGGTGACGTGGAATACGCTAAACTTGTTCGCATGAGTCCTAACGCTGTACAACATGGTATTGATGCATTGAACAATGGTGCCCATATCTACACTGACGTAGAAATGGTGCGCACTGGTATCAGTAAACCAGCATTGGCTTTGCACAATAGCGAAGTACATTGCTTGATCAAAGACGAAGGCGTAGCAAAACTCGCGAAAGAATTGGGTGTTACTCGTTCTATCGCAGCTATGCGCACATTCGGTAAACAACTAGAAGGTCAAATCGTAGCCATCGGTAATGCACCAACTGCGTTATACGAAGTATTGCGTTTGGCTCTTGAAGAAGGTGTAAAACCTGCGTTAATTATCGGTATTCCAGTAGGCTTTGTAGGCGCTGCGGAATCCAAAGAATATTTAACTGAAGTATCCCCAGTGCCATACATCACAGTAGAAGGTAATAAAGGTGGTAGCCCCATCGCTGCTTCCGTATGTAATGCCTTGTTATACACTGGTGTAAAACGCAACGATATGCTTCAAGTTGAAGGTAAAGAAAGTAAATAAAAGAGTGATAGACATGAAAGAAGCTACTGGAAGAAAAGATTTTCGTATGTCCTTTATGATGCTCCTGCTGGTGTTACTAGCAGGAGCTATGATTATATCTCTCGTATTTGGCTCAGCCGATATTACATTGTCAAAAATCTGGCATACATTATGGGCTAGCCAATTGCAGGATACACAGGACATGGTCATTTGGAATATTCGATTGCCTCGTAATATCGTGGCCTCCTTGGTAGGGGCAAGCCTAGCTGTATCAGGTGCTATATTACAGGCCGTTATGAAAAATCCATTGGCGGATCCACAAATTGTAGGTGTTTCCTCTGGGGCGGGCCTCGCTGGGGTTATTATTTTGATTTTGTTCCCTGGCTATGATTATCTCGTGCCGGGCTTTGCCTTTTTCGGAGCCATGGCAGCGGCATTGATGGTCTATGCACTGGCTTGGAAAAATGGGGTGAGACCGAGCCGTATCATTTTGGCCGGTGTTGCTGTAGCCGCTTTTTTAGGCTCCGGTATTTCTGCACTCCTCGTATTCTATGGGGATCGAGTGCAAGGTGCCTTGCTTTGGATGGTAGGGGGACTGGCGGCGCGTAGTTGGCCGCAGGTATACGTGCTGTTCCCATACACGGCAGTGGGACTATTCCTCGCCTTTTTAGGGGCTCGTCGATTGACGATTTTGAGCCTTGGTGACGAAACAGCGAAGGGCCTTGGTCTGCCTGTAGAACAAACACGGTTCATGATGACCGCTGTAGCGGCCTTGTTAGCGGCGGGCGCTGTTAGTATTGCGGGGCTCATCGGCTTTGTAGGGCTCGTGGTGCCACATATTGTGCGCCTATTAATCGGTAACGATTACGCCTATTTATTGCCTAGTTCCGCTCTATTGGGCGCTATCGTCCTCGTCGTGAGCGATACAGTGGGGCGCGTCATGCTCAGCCCTATTGAAATTCCTGTGGGCATCATCATGGCCTTCTTTGGGGCGCCGTTCTTCTTGTACTTGTTGAGGAGGGATTGATATGGATACTGTGAAAGCACCAACTATTCCTCAAACAAAACAGGATAAAGGTGAGTATACAAATAATACTGCTGCTATTTTAGTGGATCATGTGTCCCTTTCTTTTGGTCCGAAACAAGTGTTGAAGGATATCACCTGGTCCGTGCCGAGCGGGCAGATCACTACACTCATCGGCCCCAATGGTTGTGGCAAGAGTACTTTGTTAAAGGCTATGATTGGTCATAATACAATCTCAGAAGGTTCCATTTACATTCAAAATGAACCATTATCGTCCTATACGAACAAGTCCCTGGCACAATATATGGCATTTCTACCGCAGGTGCCAGATATGCCACGGGACATGACCGTAGAGGAGCTCGTATATTGTGGTCGTTTCCCTTACCAAGCGTGGTGGAAGAATACAGCCCAGGAAGATCGTCTCGCTGTTGATGAAGCATTAGAGATTACAAAGACAAGTCATCTTCGTGAACAACTCATACCATCTCTATCTGGTGGTGAACGGCAACGCGTGTGGATTGCTATGGCATTAGCACAACAACCGCAATTACTTGTATTAGATGAGCCAACGACATATCTAGATATTAACCATCAATTTGAAATCATGGAATTACTGAAACGATTGAATGAGACGAAAGGTCTTACGGTGCTGATGGTACTACATGAACTCAATTTGGCGGCCCAATATTCCCATCACATCGGTGTGATGCAAGAGGGGCGATTAGTGACCACAGGTAGTGCTCAAGAGGTAATTACAGAATCACTGTTGCATGATATTTTCCATGTGAGGTCTACAATTGAGACAGTGGATGAACATGTATATGTGAAGATTAAAGGCTTATGTGATTAATTTCACATTGAGATTTATCAATAAAGTCATTGACACCATATTTTTTCATTGCTACAATAAATACAAATAGAAACGCAATATGTGAGGCTGACGGATTTGTAGAATTGACTACAGGCTGCACATATGAAGATACGCCGACCGTCTGGGCAAACGCCTAGATTGTTGGCGTTTTTTATTTCAGGAGGCTTGAATGAAACGAAATCGTTGGGGCATTGCTGCAAGTGCAGTAGGGATCCATATTTGTGTAGGTAGTGTATATGCATGGAGCGTGTTTGTTAAACCAATTATTGCGGCAACAGGCGCTACGTTGGCATCAGTGCAATTTACATTTTCTTTGGCTATTTTTTTCCTTGGAATGTCTGCGGCATTCTTTGGTAGCTTTGTAGAACGCTCGGGGCCTACAAAATCAGGTATACTATCTGCGGCATGTTTCTCTCTTGGATTATTAGGAACAGGACTCTCCATTTATATTAATAATATATGGCTTATGTATTTATCATATGGTGTAATTGGCGGTGTAGGCCTGGGTGTAGGGTATATTACACCAGTATCAACGCTCATTAAATGGTTCCCTCATAATCGTGGTTTTGCAACAGGTATGGCAATCATGGGTTTCGGTTTTGCCGCATTAGTGGCGGGCCCAGCCATACAATTTCTAAATACTAATGTGGGATTAGTAAATACTTTTATTATTATGGGCCTTAGCTATCTTATCGTTATGATTAGTTCTGCTTTTTATTTAAAAGCTCCGGCAGATGGTGATGTTGCGGTACAAGCAGCTTTGAAAGCTAATAAAACTGAATCTGAAAAAGATAGTAAAAAGCTAGAAAAAATCAAATCTCTGGCAGCACAACGTCAATTTTCAGCGCCTGAAGCTATGAAAACAAAGCCTTTCTATGGCTTATGGTGGATGTTATTTATCAATATTACTTGTGGTATAGGCCTTCTCAGTGTGGCCTCTCCAATGGCACAAGAGGTTGTAGGGCTATCTCCAGAACGAGCTGCTACAATGGTAGGTATTATCGGGTTAGTAAATGGTGCAGGTCGACTCGTATGGGCCTCAATTTCAGATTATATTGGTCGAGGTTTTACATATATCGCTTTCTTTATTTTGGAAATTGTAGCATGTATTATGCTTGCCGATACGACTACTGAATTTTTATTCCAAGCTTTGTTCTTAGTGATTATTTCTTGTTATGGTGGTGGATTCTCTTGTTTACCAGCATATCTGGCAGATTTATTTGGTACAAAATCCTTGAGTAATATTCATGGTAAAGTCTTAACCGCTTGGGCTATGGCTGGTTTAGCGGGGCCTTACTTAATCTCTGTATTAAAAGAGCAGTCCAATGGATATGCATCTACTTTATATGTGTATGCTGCATTATTAGGAACAGCACTTGTGGTGAGCTTGATTATGCAATTTAGAAAAAGTCGTGCAGTACAATAGTTGAATATAATAAACGGCGATAGTCCTAGTGTGAAAACTAGGACTATCGCCGTTTTACTTTATTATATGGTGAGTTTTACTTTAAATCTACTGTTATGCCATACGCATCTTGTACTAAACGTGCCATGGCCTCAGGTGTTTGCAATCCTGGGTTAAGCAAGAATAATTTAGAAGGTAGATAAATGACCTTGTTGTTCTGCACTGCTTTGAGATGGTTCCATGCTGGATTTGAGGTCATATCTTTTTCCATAGCTTTTGTAATGTCTTCTTCCTTGCCCATAGTTACGATAAAAATAATATCTGGATTATCTTGTGTCAAGGTTTCGAGAGAGTAGGGAACTGTTTTATCTTTTGTGGTATCTGATAAATGGGTAAGTACTACATTGTTCATCCCTAGATCTTTTACCATGCCAGCAGTTATGGCTAAGTTTGTTTCTGCTGTGACATCTTTACCAGTGGCGCGCAATACAGCAACTTTTGCAGGATTTATAGTTTTGATGGCAGCTTTTACAGTATCAACCTTTTTTGTGTAGGTTTCTATTTGTTGTTTTGCTTGATCTGAGTGATTCGTGATATCCCCAAGTAATGTCATTAAAGGTATATTGTCATTTACACCATCATAATTAATTAAAATATAGGGAATATGATTGCTATTGAGCTGATCTTTATATTTGCTGTGTTGTGAATCTAGACCTAATACTAAATCTGGTTTTAAACCAAGTAAAGACTCCATATTAATATTGGCAGTTTGACCAAGTGCAGGAAGAGCCTCTAATTTTTCTGGTAATTTATCGTTTGTGTTAACACGGGCAATAGCCGTGCCACCAGTAGCATCCAAGAGATAGAGCACTGAGTTAGATAGGACGGCAATTCGTTGTGGATTTGCGGGGACAGTATAATTTTGCCCTTCGTAGGTCACTGTTTTAGTGGTACCGTTTTTTGTTGCATCTTCTTTACCACATCCAGCAAGGAAGAGGGTCATAAATAGCGTTGCACATAATAAAACAATGAGACTGAGTCGATTTGATTTCATAATTACTTGCCTTTCTAATATAAATATAGATAAAACAACAGCCCTGTTATGTATACGAGAGAAGTGCGTATTCTAGGAACACGCACTTCAGAGTTTCTATCTATAATTATTTCTAAGTCCCCAGGTGTAGAAATAAATAATACTATTTCAATAGAAAGTTTTCAATAGAAAGTTCTTATTACTTTTGCAAAGCATCAAATGCTTCGTTGGCGCGTTCTACAAAGATGTTTTGAATCGCTGCATTTTCACCAATACCATGGATATAGGTATCTACTTTGAAACCTTCTTTTGTCAAAATTGATTTATGAGAATCTTCTTCGTCGCCGGCCATATCATTATTAGCATGGTCACCAGCAACCATCATAAGAGGCATTAATGTTACATGGTTGATGCCCTTTGCTTTTAATTGAGGGATGACTTGCTCAAGGTTTGGTGTGCCTTCAACAGTATAGATATATGTATTATTTAAGCCTAAACTATCGATACGATCTTGCATTACTGCATAATACGCATTGGATGGATCCGGCGTACCATGGGCCATAATCAATATAGCATCTTGTGCACCAACCTTAGGCATTTGTGTTGTCAATGCTTGCATGGTTTCAGTGACTTGGTCAACTTGACCTTCTTGGCCCATCCAATATATGAGAGGTGTAGCCAAAGTCATTTTTTTGAAATTATTTTTGTATTCGTTATATACAGCTGTACTATATTTGTATTCCATTCCTGGAATCACATTGAGGGATGTCATAGCTACACGTGTATAACCATCAGCTTTTAACTGTGTTAATGCTTCTTCAGGCGTAGGGTAGGAAATGCCTTCATTAGCTTTGATGCGATCAATGATGATGTGGGATGTGAAAGCAGTAACAATTTTAGTGTTTGGATGTGCTTTTTGAATTGCTGCTATGGTAGCATCAATTGTTTTAGCTCGCGTATCCTTGAAGGTGGTACCAAAACTAGTTACTACGATAGCATCTTTATTTTCCAATTGTTGAAGCGCTGCAGTTTCATGTGTACGAACACCAATTTCAGATGCTTCTTTTAGAGCTGGTGTTGCTGTTGTTACTTCAGAGTTTAATTGGTAGGCTGCCTGTACAGGAATAGTTGTGCCCACAGCAATCAGCGCAGTAGCCCCTAGCATTGTAGAAAATAATTTTTTAGACAAGTTGTTCATAGAAAACACGCTCCCTTATTAATAAGTAGTTATATAATTATGATTCAATCTAAGGTTCATGCTAGCAGAAGCAGGAAATAGTGTCAATAAATCCTATACTGGTTGGGGTATAGACTGTGCATGCCCATTAATGTGTAAATTTTAGATAGAACCTATGTAGTTGAGTTTAATGAATATTTTTAGGATACCTATGAATTTTAGCTATATATTATTTTCTAAATAATAGCAATAAAATATTTGATAGTTTTTCTCATTGACCATCATTAAAAAATAATGTAATATAATCCTATAGTAGTTGATAATAGTTTTCATTTAATAACAACGCGTACATAAATGAATTAGTCAAGAAAATCATATGTTGTAATTTTGAGGCATACTAATTGTTAAACGCAGTTGTTGTGACGTAAATGAAGTCATTTTGTATGGAGGTTATATATGTCTAAAAAAGGAATTATCATCGCATCTTTTGGGTCGGTGTATCAAGATGCTGTAGAAAAATCTATTGGCTCTATAGAGTCCGCTGTTCGTAACGTATATGGTGATGCCTTTGTGCGTAGAGTATTCTTGTTAGATGCATTAGTGGAAAAGTGGAATGAAAAATATGATGAAAAGATTTTATCCTTACCACAAGCATTGAAAGAATTAGAAGCATTACAGGTGGATGAGGTTTATATTCAACCAATTACATTGGTGGCAGATCAATGCTACCAACAATTGCGCAAGCAAGTCATGAAATATGTTCATAGTCGTGAGTTTCGATTTACTCAAATTAATGTAGGTAAACCTTTGCTAACGTCTTTAGGTGTTAAAAATTATGCTGATGATTATGAAGCGACTATTGAAAGCATATTACGTCATGTGAATACAAAAGCTTTAAATAAAACAGTATTATTAATGGCCAATGGTCAAAACCAGTTGGAATTTAGTACATTGCAATTGAAAGCTATGTATGGCATAGGTTCTAATGTAGCCGTATTTACAACAAATGGTTTTCCTACATTTAAACAAGCGTTGCAATTAGTGAATCAAATTGGTCATAAAGATATTTTGGTAGTACCATTGGCATTGATCGGTTCAGCCCATTTAATGGATTATCTAGGCGGGGATCGATCTGATTCTATTTATGCTTTGTTAGCTGAGGCAGGTTATTCTGTATCTATTTGGAATGAAGGTTTAGGTGAAAATCCATATATTCAAAACTTGTTTTTAAAACATCTAGGTCAAGCTATTCGATTATCTGATCGTAAACGTATATCCAACAAAGAATCTATGAGAACATCAAATAATAGAGTTATGGAGACTCGTGACGGTGGTATGGGTTTACAAGGTATGATTTCTTAAACATAAAATCCAATAGATACTTTCGAATCTATATAGTTATAAATAGGTAAATATCTCCAGTGTATGTTAACGTCTATATCATATATGGTTTATAAAAGCTCTTTATTCCTGTAAAACGGGAGAAAGAGCTTTTGTTTTATACATAATAATTTCAAGTAAATAGATGTTACCACTATCATTTGACTGTAGTTTTATGAAAATCTTTCATACTTTCATAAAAGTTATCATTAGTATACGCATAACGCTTATAATATGGTATGATTATTTACGTAGCGTTTTGTGAACTTATCGTTATTTTTAGGAGATATATATGAAGCAAGCTATATTGGTTGTAGCATTTGGCACCACAGTGGCAGAGGCAAGACAACATAATATCGACTCTGTTGTTGCATATATTCAACAACAATTCCCATCTTATGATGTATCATTGGCGTTTTCTTCGCGTATTATTGTAAAACGCTTACGTGAACAAGGTGTGACAATTCCTACAGAGGAAGGTACCTTGGAACAACTCATTGAAGCTGGTTATGAACATATTTATGTACAACCATTGCATTTTACTGGTGGCGAAGAGTTCGATAAATTAAAAAATAATATTTTATCTTATGAAGGGGCTGGTCAACTTAAAACATTACGCGTTGGTCGACCTCTAGTATATTACATGGGGCAAGAAGAACATCCAAACGATTATGAAATCTTTATTAAGGAATGTATTGAACCACTAAATATTTCGAAAGATGATGGTTTGTTGCTCGTAGGGCATGGTGGATTGAGCTCTGGTAATTCCTCATATGGTAATTTACAGTTTCAATTGATCCGATTGGGGCATACGAATGTACGTGTAGGTGTTTTGGAGAATTATCCGTACGTAGAGGATGTTGCGATACCTTGGGAATGGCTTGATGGGAAGCGACCTAATAAAATTTACATACATCCACTGTTACTCGTTATGGGGGATCATGCACAAAATGATCTCTTTGGAGATGAGGAGGATAGTGTTATTAATGAATTACGCGGGGCCGGCTATGAAGTAGAGGCTATGCGTCAAGGGCTGGGGGAATACAAATCTGTACAAGCTTTGTTTGCTCAACATGTACAGGATTTGATTGATGATAAGTATGGGAAACGTTCTAAACATAGACCAGCTATTCCTACTATTAAATAACTTTGTGTTGTTATTACTAGATAAATTAATATAATATATTAATTACATTACTGTATCTATGGATAGGGTCATGTAAAATAGGTTTTATAGTGTACTGTGGTGCAGGTTGCATAGTACTTTCATTTATATAAAAGGTTATATTGAAAGGAGTAGTATGACAGGGGTGTCATACATACAGATACATGAAAGGTAAATTATACGGCATTGGAGTAGGTCCTGGGGATTCTGAATTAATGACGGTGAAAGCTGCACGTCTCGTGGGTGAAGCAGACATCATTATCACACCTAAAACTGAAAAGAAAGATGGTTCTGTAGCATTGAATATTGCGCAACCATACATTCAAGATCATACTGAAATCGTTCCTGTAGTATTCCCAATGGTATTCCATGCAGAAACCTTGAGTGATGCTTGGATTGAAGCTAAAAATATCATTGTTTCCTACCTTGAAGAAGGTAAAAACGTTGTGTTCCTAACATTAGGGGATCCAATGTTCTACAGTACTTACATGTATGTATATCGACTCATCGAAAATACGGGATACGATATCGAAACAATTCCTGGTGTGCCAGCATTCTGTGCTATTGGCTCTCACTTGGGGTACCCGATTGTAGAAAAAGAAGAAGTATTGGCTATCGTGCCTGCTACGGCACCAAAAGAAAAAATTGATGCAGTTCTTGCCGTTGCCGATGATGCTGTTATCATGAAAGTATATAAAAACTTTGATGAAGTGCAAGAAACATTGAAAAAACATGATATGGCAGATGACGCAGTGATGATTAGCCGTGTTGGTCTTCCTGATGAAGAGGTGTTCAGAGGCTTGGATAATATGCCATCTGATACAAAATTAAATTATTTATCTACTATTTTGGCAAAGCGTAAAGATCGCGAATGCATTTGGTAATTGCATGGAAATCTGACTACTATTTTTTTTGATGGCTAGTGCAGCATGAATGCAATAATATTAACAAAGAGGTAGAATATATGAACACTGTACAGATTCCACGCGTTGTTATTGCGGGCACTAATTCTGGTGTCGGTAAGACAACAATAGTAGCTGGCCTATTGGCAGCTTATCGTGAGCGCGGTCTCGCAGTGCAATCCTTTAAAGTAGGCCCGGATTATATTGATCCGGGCTTTCATAAAATTGCATCGGGCCGTGACAGTTATAATTTAGATACGTGGTTGGTGCCACCGCATAAAATGAACCCTTTCTTCGCACGCATGTGTGAAAATGCAGATATGGCTATTGTAGAGGGGGTTATGGGGCTCTATGATGGTGGTCGTGAAGGGGTTAGTAGCACGGCTGAGATTGCGAAACAATTGAACGCGCCTGTTATTCTTGTTATCGATTGCAAGGCTATGGGTGAAAGCGCTGCTGCTATAGCACTAGGGTTCAGAGAATATGATCCACAAGTGAATTTTGGTGGGGTTATTTTAAATCGTTTAGGCTCTGCCAATCATGAACGTATGGTTCGTGAAGGCATGGCTAAAATCGGTGTTCCTGTTATTGGTGCCATCCATCGTGATGACCGTATGGGTTCTCCAGAACGTCATTTAGGATTAACACCAGTTACTGAATTTGATCCTACAACGGCTATTGATGCTATTCGTGAGGCCGTGCATAGCATGGTGAATTTGGATGAATTACATGATATTGCTAGCAGTGCATCAGCTATTGAATTAGACGGACATACAATAGTGGATGTAACAAATAATTCTACAGCTAGAGTAGATAGTCCAGTGGATGGTATGGCTAGGGATGAAGCTCTGGGGAAACCTAAAATCGGTGTAGCCTATGATGAGGCTTTTTCCTTCTATTACCCGGCTAGTTTAGCCGCCTTAGAAGAACAAGGGGCAGAATTAGTCTATTTTAGTCCATTAAAAGATAGTTCATTACCAGATGTAGATGGACTTGTATTTGGTGGTGGATTTCCGGAAATGTTCCTTCAACAATTAGCTGATAATACGGCTATGAAATCGGCTATTTTAGCAGCTAATGATAAAAAAATGCCCATCTATGCTGAATGTGGGGGGCTTATGTATTTATGTGAGCACATTGTAGGTTTTGAAGGTGAAACGTATGATACTGTGGGCCTTGTCCCGGCGGATTGTGTAATGCAAAAATCCTTACAAAAGGTAGGCTACGTAACGGCTACGGCATTACGAGATACATTGCTTGGACCTGTTGGTGAATCCCTGAGAGGGCATGAATTCCATTTCTCTATTATGGAACCTCATATTGAAAACTTCCCATGGGCCTTTCACCTAGAAGGGGGCCGGAAACCACAATCTTATGAAGGTGGCTATGCTACAGATAATGTATTGGCCTCTTATTTGCATCTAAATTTTGCTGGTACTGATGAGGGGACACGTCATTTTATTGATCGATGCATTTTATATAAAAAAAGTAAATAATACATTGATATAGGTATGAATACATATCTAATAGACCTATGTTGTGCCACTGTATGACATAGGTCCTCTTATTTAATAATATAAACAGATATAAAAGGGTAGGAGGTGCCATATGGAAGATCGTGGCCTGATTTTAGTTAATACCGGGAATGGCAAAGGTAAAACGACAGCAGCTCTTGGTGTAGTATTACGCGCTGTTGGTCAAGGATTAAAGGTATTAATTTTACAATTTATTAAGAGTGGGAACGGCTATGGTGAATTAAAAGGGCTGGAATTACTAGGCGACTCCGTTGAGATTCGGTCTATGGGTAAAGGTTTTATATATTATAAAAAAAATGATGTTACAGCAGAAACTTTGGCCGTTCATAAACATGCTGCCCAAGAGGCATGGCATATGCTTATTGATGAAGTTAATTCTGATCAGTGGGATTTAATCGTTATGGATGAAATTAATAATGCCGTAAATTATGAACTAATTGATGTTAATGATGTAGTTACAATGCTAAAAAATAAACCAAGACGATTACATGTTATTTTAACTGGACGATATGCAAAAGATGAAATAATTGAATTAGCTGATACGGTTACAGAAATGAAGGTAGTTAAACACGCGTACCAACAGGGAATTAAAGCTGTAAAAGGGATAGAGTTTTAATATATCTAAAGTTATCGAAAAAGTACTTGCAAGAACTATATCGGATTTGTATAATATAGTCATAAGGTTCAAGTGACCTCTAAGAAACGTTTATTTTAAGTAGAACATATATTTATTAACCTCAGGAGGGTTTACAAATGGCACTTAACAATTACATCAAATCCGGCGATTTCAAAGGTGAAAAACACGTTCCAGTTATCGAAGCTCCAGCTCAAGTAGCTGCTGGCGAAAAAGTAAAAATTGAAGTTTCTGTAGGCAAAGATATTGCACATCCTAATACTACTGAACATCATATTGCTTGGATTAAATTATACTTCATTCCAGAAGGTACACAACTTCCTTACGAAGTAGCTGCTGTTGAATTCAACGTACATGGTGAATCTCCTGCAGGCGCTAACAAAGGCCCTGTATACTCTGAAGCAGAAGCAGTTGTTGTAACTTCCTTCAAACAATCCGGTAAATTGATTGCTGCATCTTACTGCAACATCCACGGTTTGTGGGAATCTGAAGAAAAAGCTATCGTAGTTGCATAATTGTAATTACTTTAAAAGGTCGGTGTATGCCGGCCTTTTTATTTTGGGAAATAGTCCGTCTAGAAAAGAAAAATATACTTCTGTAGTGGAAAAAAATTCCAAATCCCTTTACATACTGGGTTGTTTGTGGTAAATTATGTTCATGTTCTTTTTTAGTAACTTTGAGTAAATGAGGGATAATTGTGGCCTTAATCGTGAAAAAATTTGGTGGTAGCTCTGTAGCAACACCAGTAAAGATTTTTAACATTGTAGATCGTGTATTACGGGAACGTAATGCAGACGATAAAATTGTAGTGGTCGTATCCGCAATGGGGGACACTACTGATGATTTAGTGGCATTAGCAAAGCAAGTAACATCTAAACCATATGGTCGAGAAATGGATAGATTGTTGAGTACAGGTGAACAAGTTACTATTGCATTGATGGCAATGGCATTCCAAGAACGCGGTCAAAAAGCAATCTCCATGACTGGTGCGCAGGCGGGTATCAATAGTAGTGATGCATTTGGCAAAGGTCGTATTCTTGGTGTAGATCCTAATCGTGTATTCGAAGCTTTAGATGATGGTAATATCGTAGTTGTTGCAGGATTCCAAGGCATCACAGAAGATGGTGATATGGCAACATTAGGGCGTGGTGGTTCTGATACAACTGCAGTTGCTTTGGCGGGTGCCATGAAAGCTGACGTTTGTGAAATATTCACAGATGTTGATGGTGTATATTCTACGGATCCACGTGTTGCTTCTGGTGCTTTTAAATTAGAAGAAGTTACTTATGGTGAAATGCTTGAGATGGCACGTCTTGGTGCTGGTGTTATGCAGCCCCGTGCGGTAGAAATGGGATTCCGTTATAATGTTCCTATTCATGTACGCTCTACTTTCAATAACAATACTGGTACTATTATTCGGGAGGATTATACCGTGGAAACAAATAAACGTGTAATTACAGGTGTTGCTGATGATACTAACACAGCGAAAGTGGCATTAGTAGGTGTTGAAAATAAGCCGGGTACTGCTGCCACTGTATTTAAGGCATTGGCTAAAAATAATGTAGATGTAGATATGATTGTTCAAAGCATAAGATCTAAAGATGATGCTACAACTGATTTGATTTTTACAGTTGCTTTAGATGATGTAGTGCTTGCTCGTGAAGTGCTGAAAAATTTAAGCAATTCTATCAAAATTGAAAAAATCAACATTGATGAAAAAATGGCCAAAGTATCCATCATTGGTGCGGGTATGCTTGGACAGCCAGGTGTAGCGGCGCAAATGTTTGATATTCTTGGTCAAGAAGGCATTAATGTAGAAATTATTAGTACTTCTGAAATTAGTATTTCTTGTTTAGTGGCAGAAGAACGGGTAAAAGATGCTGTTCGTGTTATCCATGATAAATTATTATTGGATGATCGTGGCTAATCATTAATAGGAGATATGATGGATAGTTTAGATAGTTTTATGGAAGAAATGCTAGCAGATCAGGGCCGTAAGGAAGGATTTCTTAGCGATTTATTAGAAAACCTAAAAACACAACCTATCCCAACGCTTGAACAAGCGAAAACTGGATATACTACGATGAGCAATTTACATGGGGTTTATTATAACTATGATACTCATGAAGTAACAATTTCTTATAAGGTAGTACCCGATTTATATGCGGATCATACGATGAGATTTCCTCATTTTGAGGTTGTTTTGGAAGGTCTAATAGCATGCCGTCGTAACCAACGATGGGCGAATACAAAATAATACATAAAAAGCTGTACAAGCGTAGATTGTTTTAAAATTTAAATTCCTACGAGTGTACAGTTTTTTTGTATTTTTATATTTATATTGTTAACCTATTATAATTTTGTAGTTGTCAAAATAAATGTGATTTGATATTATGGGGCTAGATTTATAGTGCCATGAAGTGTATAGAGGTGTGACAATGAAAACAAAAGAGTTAGTATTGACAGCGTTCTTAGGTATCTTGATATTAGTTAGTGGTTATTTTAAAATCCCATCTCCTGTGGGAGGAGCGGAATTTCAAATGTCTGCGCCTATTGCGGTGACAATTGCCATGTTATTTGGATTTCGAACGTATATATTGGCCGGTATATTAGCAAGTATACTTGCATTTTCAATGGGAACCATTACAGTGTATGGAATTTTGATTCAATTTGTATTTCGCTTAGTTGTAGGCTTGTGTATTGTCATATTGGGTACAAGAAAAGTATCCTTATTGATTTCTGGTCCTTTAGGAAGCATTGCAGCTCGATTTGCAGTGAGTGTAGTGACTCAAGTACCGGTATTACCTCTGATTATTTCAATTTTACCAGGCCTAGTGATAACCCCGTTAGTAGCTTATATTTTGTATACAAAGGGATATCAAATGATGAAGAAGACTGGATTTTTAGAATATGTGGAAACTCCATGGTCAAAGGGGTTGGTGTAGATGAAGTATTGTGTGAAAATGAGGGCCTCTAAGTGGGAGTGCGGACAAGAGGTTCATGTATCTGGAGCAGAGCGAATTGTTGATGAAGCTGCAGTTCCCAAGGTGAGTCAACAACTTATCACCCGTGCACAAAATCATAGCAAAGGTAAGCCTACTTTCATCAATATCAAGGTGGAAGGTATTGAAGAGAAATGCATTCAGTATATTCAAGCGTTACCCACGAACATGATAGCCGTAGATACCTATCAGGATGGATTAAAAATAATGGCAAAACAACTTAGTGCATTGCCAGGCTTCTCCTCTGAATTGGCAGGGTACCTCGTTGATGTATTGGCGAAAACGGGGAATATGAGAGGGGCCATTATGTATGATATAGCAACACACTCTCGTTTGGAACCAGATCATGAGAGAGGCATTAGATTGTCAAATATGGATTATGAAAATACTACAGTGGTGGACGAAGGAAAAAATCATTATAAAGAGGCTCTTGTTCTTGCCTCCAAAGCATTATCAGCAGATGGTGTAATAGCTGAGATTTGTATATCTGATGATCCAGAATACCAAATTGGTTATATTGCTACTGCTGATGCGTATTGTCGTATTACAAAAGTTAAGCCCTATGGATCTAATTTGGGTGGTAGGATTTTAGTAGTAGACTCTAGATTAGCTGATATGGAAGCATGTCAACACTATTTGGAGCATCAAGTGGTAATAGTAAAAGAGGGTTAAAACTGCTATGTGGGAAATCTATGAATCAAAATATTCAGAATTATTGGATAAAGGTTTACTACGATCTCAACGTATCATTGAATCGGCTCAATTGACAAAATCTGTTGTAGATCATCAAGACATATTGATGTTTTCATCTAGCAATTATTTGTCTATCAGTGAATTACCTACACTTTGGGACAAGGCTATTGAAGTCTCTAAAACTTATGGTGCAGGGGCGGGTGGTTCTCGTTTGACCACAGGTAATACTGCATTACATGTTGAATTAGAGGCTAGATTAGCTAAAATGACTGGATATGAGTCAACCCTATTATTTTCTTCTGGATATATGGCTAATATAGGGATTTTTTCTGCGTTGGTTACTCCTGATACACTTGTGTTTTCGGATGAAAAAAACCATGCTTCCATCATTGATGGTCTCCGCATGAGTCGCGCCCAGGTAACTGTATATCCACATATGAATCTTGAGGCGTTGGAAACCATGGTAGGGGATGCACGACGTAATGGTCATAAGGGGCCTATTATATTAGTTTCAGATTATGTGTTTAGCATGGATGGAGATGTACTTTTACTAGAGGATTTTGTGAAAGTCGGTAAACGATGGGAGGCGATTACCGTTATTGATGATGCCCATGGATTTGGTATTACCAATATGCCTTATACACCACGCCCTGATATCCTTATGGGATGTCTAAGTAAAGCTATAGGTTCAGAAGGAGCCTTTGTAGCTAGTTCTCAACTTATTATTCACTTACTACAGAATTTAGGGCGTAGTTATATGTTTTCGACCTCTTGTTCACCTTTTTCTATTGCCTTTGCGTTATCCGCTCTAGACTATATTCAAGAACATCCAGAGTTGATTGAACGGTTGCAACATAATCAGCAGTATTTGGTGCAACGATTGGCCAGCATTGGTTTTGCGGTACAGAATAGTAGTCATATAGTACCAATTCCTATGGGGAGTGCGACAAGAGCGGTAGCGATGGCTGAAAAACTATGGGAGGATGGGATTTGGACAACTCCGATTCGCTATCCGGCGGTTCCTGAAGGCGAAGCCATATTGCGTATTACATTAATGGCTGGTCATACAGAAGAACAAATCGATGAATTAGTGCATTCATTACAACGAAATACAGAAAAAACGCTTTAGAAATAAAGCGTTTTTTTGTTTAACGTATATAGTTTTAATAGGAATCTTTCAATACTCAATCTATTTCTGGCGTTTTTTACCTGCTATACGAATATTTATGGCATATGATAAGCGTTCTTAGTATGTAAGATTTTCCTAAAATATGATATAATATATATCGATAATTTTAAGTACATTCATATGTAATTTTAAGTACATTCATATGTGGACGGTGTAGTAAGTACTAGCTTTCACAATGATGAAATACATTGAAAGCACTAGAAAAACACAGATTCACATCTGTGTTTATTATTTAATAATAGAAAGAAGGGGTACAGTGGAGTTAAATCAAGTATATTCTGGATTCCGATTGAATCGTGTTGAACGAATTGATGAAATCAATGGCACTGCCTATGAAATGAAGCACGAAAAATCTGGTGCTCGTCTAATTTACATAGATTCACCAGATACGAATAAAGTTTTTAATATTGCGTTTCGTACGACACCTAGCGATAGCACTGGTGTCGCACATATCATGGAGCATTCCGTTTTATGTGGGTCTCGCAAGTTCCCATTAAAAGAGCCGTTTGTGGAACTCGTTAAGGGGTCTTTAAATACATTTTTAAATGCTATGACCTATCCGGATAAAACAATGTATCCGGTGGCCAGCAAGAACGACAAGGATTTCCATAATTTGATGGACGTATATTTGGATGCCGTATTGTATCCTCGTGTGGCGAATGACCCAGAAATCGTGATGCAAGAGGGGTGGCATTATGAATTAGATAATGCTGATGATGAATTGACGTACAAGGGCGTTGTATTCAATGAAATGAAAGGGGTCTATTCATCTCCTGATTCCGTATTGGAACGTCAAATTATGCATGAATTGTTCCCAGATACTACGTATGGTGTAGATTCTGGTGGGGATCCTGATTTCATTACGGATTTAACGTATGAACAATTCCAAGAATTCTACCGTGTTCATTATCATCCATCCAATAGCTATATTTTCCTATATGGCACGATGAATATCGAAGAACAATTGGCATTCTTGAATGATGAATATTTACAACATTTTAATGCCATTGATGTGCATACAGAGGTGGGGATTCAACAACCATTTACAGAAGGTAAGATTGTGAGCTATCCATTTAGCGTTGGTGCCGATGAAGGTACAGATAATAAAACACTGCACGCCTTGTCCTATGTGTTAACACATATGACACCAGAACAGAGTTTAGCCTACGAGGTGTTAACACATGCATTGTTGACATCCTCTGCAGCGCCTTTGAAACAGGCCTTGGTGAAAGCTGGCATCGGCAGTGATGTAACCGGCTATTATCTAGACAGTATTCGTCAACCAATGTGGAATGTGACAGTGACTGGCTCTGAAATGGATAAACAACAATTGTTGCAAGACATTGTGGAATCTACATTAAAAGAGATGGTAACAAATGGTCTCGATAAAGAGTTATTAGAAGCATCTTTAAATAGTATTGAATTTACATTGCGTGAAAATGACTTTGGTGGACGTCCAATTGGCTTAGCTTATGTTATTCGTATGATGAACCAATGGCTTTATGATATGGATCCATTGGAATTATTGCATTATGAAGAAGCACTAGTAAATATCCGTCAAGGCTTGAGCGGTACATATTTTGAAGATTTAATTTCTCAAACACTGCTTAACAATACGCATAAAGCATTAGTGTCTATCTATCCTGAAAAAGGGTTACAAGCTAAAAAAGATCAAGCTGTAAAAGAAAAATTGGCAGCGGTTAAAGCTAATATGAGTGAAGATGAAATTAATGCCATTGTGGAACAAACAAAAGCATTGAAAATTCGTCAAGAAACACCAGATTCTGAAGAAGCACTAGAATCGATTCCATTGCTTGAATTATCTGATTTGAATCCAAATATTGAAGATGTAGAACGGCGTGAACAAATGGTAGGAGACACAAAGGTTCATTTTGTGCCAACCTTTGCCAAAGGTATTAACTACACTGGATTCTATTTCAAATTAGATTGCCTCACCGAAGAAGACTTGTTCTATGCAGATATTTTGACGGATATTTTGAGTCGTGTAGACACAAAACGCTCTTATGAAGAATTGTCTAAGGATATTAATCTAAATTTAGGTGGTTTTACTGCGGATATTACAGCCATTGCCAAGGATGGTACTCGTGATGAATTCACACCATTGTTGATTGTGCGCAGTAAGGCTTTACATTCTAAATTGGCTGATTTGTGCCGTATTGTTAACGAAATTATTAGCGAATCTAGATTTACTGATGTAAAACGTTTAACGGAACTCGTACAAGAAAGCAAAGCTATCTGGGATAATGAGGCATTCCGGCGTGGACACACTATCGTGACGCAACGCGTATTGGCACAAGTATCCGGGGCTGGTAAATTCCGTGATAGCGGTAACTTGGGTTACTATCAAAAAATCAGTGAATTAGCTACAAATCCAGCAGCATTACCATTATTACCGGAAAAATTAGCAGAAGTAGCTAAGAAAATCTTTAGATCCAATAATCTAGATATCATGTTTGTTGGTGAGGAAGAGGAATTAGCACCATTTATCGACATGATTACACCAATTATTTCTAATTGGAGTCATGATGTAGTTCCAGGTAATAAGCTAGTAATGACAAAACAAGCAACTAACGAAGCTATTGTCACAGCTGGTAAGGTGCAATATGTGGCTCAAGGCGGTAATTTTAAAGATCATGGGTTTGACCATAAAGGTGCTATGAGTGTATTAGAGGTTATCTTGCGCTACGAATATTTATGGATTCGTATACGTGTGCAAGGTGGTGCCTATGGTGCTTTTGCGAATTTCTATAATGATGGCAGTATGGTATTCTGTAGTTACCGTGATCCTAACCTTACAGAAACCCTAGATGTATATAAAGAATTACCTGAATATTTACGTAATTTTAACCTAACAGATCGTGAAATGCGTAAATATATCATTGGTACTATGAGTTCTTTAGATTTGACAATGACACCATCTTTGCGTGGTCCCCGTGCTATGGGATTGTATTTTAGTGGTACAAATTTAGCCGATAAGGTTGAATTCCGTAAACAAGTTATTGCCTGCCAACCACAAGACATCGTGGCATTGGCAGATGTGGTAGAATCTGTTATTAAGGATAATCACATTTGTGCAATGGGAAATGAAGAAAAAATCAAAGCGGCTGGTAGTACCTTTGATGAAATCGTATCTTTGCCAAATTAATAGACTGAATATGGCAAGTAATGACTAGGTATTGCTTATAACTAGTAAGGAGATAACAATGAAAGGACGATTCGCACCGAGCCCGACAGGACATATCCACTTGGGTAATGTGTGGATCGCTCTTTTGTCGTATTTATCGGTAAAGCAACAACATGGTACATTTCTTGTTCGTATGGAGGATATTGATATACAGCGATCTAAGCGTGAGCTAGGTGAACAGTTGCTTGACGATTTAGAGTGGCTTGGCTTTGAGTGGGATGAAGGCCCAAGAATAGGTGGGGCACATGGCCCTTATTGGCAGAGTGAGCGTTATGATTATTATGAAAAAACACTCGCTCAGTGGGAGTCAGTGGGATTTGTATATCCGTGTTTTTGTAATCGGGCACGTATTCAGAGCATTGCATCAGCCCCACATCGTGGGGAAATTCCCCATTTATATGACGGTCATTGTCGCCACTTGTCGTTAGCCGATATAAAAGAGCAATGGACGCAGAAAGAACCATCTTGGAGAATTAAGGTGGAGGATCGTACCATAGAGTTTATGGATCGTTGGCAAGGATTACAAACTCGAGTGCTTCGTAGTGAAGTGGATGATTTTGTGGTGAAACGTGGGGATGGTATGTTTGCATATAATCTGGCTGTCACGTTAGATGATGTGGCAATGGGGGTTACAGAGATTGTTAGAGGTGCAGACCTGCTGGACACAACAGCACAACAAATGTATTTATATTCTTTGTTGGGTGAAAGCCCAGTACATTATGGACATGCCCCTTTATTGATTGATGTAGAAGGCCATAGATTATCTAAACGACAGAAGAGTATAACTATTAAGGAACTGCGTGAATCTGGATATAGTAGTGAGAGAATTTTGGGGGAACTCTGTAAACAGTGTGATTTAGTGATGAAAGATGAGCTTTTATCACATGGAACGATTACACTATGCGAATTGGTTGAACGTGCAAGAAATTCAGAACTAATGAGTGTTGATACATTGTTTAGAGATGAAATTGTTGTGCGAAATTAAATTAATAAAATTCGATATTAATATATTGACAAATATCAATATCGAGCTATAATATAAATAGAAGAGGTGATTCTTATGACAATTCAACAAGTTCTCGATCAAAAAGTGTGGGCCGTAATTGGAGCAACACATAAGACCGATAAGTTCGGTTACAAGATCTATAAACATCTGAAAAATCATGGATATGAAGTCTATCCAGTAAACCCTAATATTGATAGTATTGATGGTGATAAGTGCTATTCATCATTAACGGATTTACCAGTAGTTCCTAATGTTGTGGATTTCGTAGTTCCAGAAAAGGTAGGATTAGCTGCTGTTGATGAATGTAAAGTATTAGGTATTCCTACGGTGTGGTTACAACCAGGCGCAGATAAACCGGCTGTTGTGAAAAAAGCTACAGAAGTGGGATTAAATGTCATAGAGGATTGCGTATTAGTTCAATTACCTTAGGAGGCAACAATGAGCGAATTAAAAGAATTAAAAACTGCAGAATACCAAGATCTTCTTAATCAAGAAGGTGTTACTTTGATTGATTTCTGGGCACCATGGTGCGGCTATTGTGTTCGCATGATGCCAATAGTAGAAGAAATCGCTGGTGAAATGGAAGGTAAAGCAAACTTTGTAAAGGTAAATGCTGATGAAGAAACTGATTTAGCACGTGCATTACAAGTTGAAGTGTTGCCAACATTCGTAGTAGTAAAAAATGGTGAAGTAGTAGATCGTAAAATTGGTTACTTGCCTAAAGGTGATTTACAAGGTGCTGTAGAAGCACAATTATAATCAAATATATATCCCTCATTATGTGGTGTCACATAGTGGGGGATTTTTGCATTATTTGATTCTTTTGTAAATTGTAACTATAGGTGACATTGTGGAAAAGTGAGGGAAATAAAGTGGGGGATTAGTAAAAATTGAATATAATGATGGTTGATATGTGAGATTAATAAAATCTAAATAATAGTATGTTGTGAAACTATAAATTGTATGATTTTGTTGCTATAAAACCTTATATATATTATATCTAGATTAGGTGCTTTATCTTGAGAAATCTTGATAAAGTTTTTTTATATTTATAATGTCGAACATAAATTCGTAGAATATAGAGAGAAAAGGAGAAAAAGAAAGATTGTAGTAAAAAACTATATAAAATCGGCATTTTTTATTAAATAATTGTTGTATCAAGTGGGGGAATGTGGTAGAATTTACCATATAGTGGTGAATATGGAATAGAAAGGGAGGTGACGAAGCATGTTCATGGGCGAATTTAACCATACGATTGATACAAAAGGTCGTTTGATTATTCCTGCAAAAATACGTGAACAATTAGGCGATACTTGTATCGTTACTAAGGGCTTCGATGACTGTTTATCCATATATACACTAGAAAAATGGGAAAAAATTTCCGTTGCTTTACAATCACAACCATCCACTAAAGCAGGTATTCGTGCATTGAAACGTTTCGTATTTGGTAGCGCTGCTGAACTTGATTTTGATCGTCAAGGTCGTGTGCTGGTACCAAGCCCATTGCGTGAACATGCACATTTGAAAAAAAATGCGGTTATCTTGGGCGCTGGTGATCATGTTGAAATTTGGAGTCGCGAACAATATGAATCGTATGATGAAGAAGTAGCACCAAGCATGGAAGAATTAGCGGAAAGTTTGGAAGGTATTATGTTATAGGAGGCTGTCTTGGAATTTAATCATACAAGCGTATTATTACGTGAGACAGTTGACGGTGTGGTACAAAATCCTGATGGGATTTATGTAGACTGCACTCTTGGTGGAGCAGGTCATGCTCATGCGGTGGGGGAGAAGCTTTCACCGAAGGGGATGATTGTAGGTCTTGATCAAGATGAAGATGCACTAGGTGTTGCGAGAAAACGATTGAGCGATTTAACATGCCAGGTGATGACGATACCAACCAATTTCGCGAATTTGAAACAAGCACTAACTGATAAAGGTATTACAGAGGTTGACGGTTTTATTTTTGACCTAGGCGTGTCGAGTTATCAATTGGATACCCCAAATCGAGGGTTCTCCTATATGAATGATGGCCCATTAGATATGCGTATGGACAAGAGTGCACCAATTACCGCTGAATATGTAGTAAATCATTATGCACCAGATGAGTTACATCGCATCTTGCGTGAATATGGTGAGGAACGATGGGCTAAGCGCATCGTCGAATTCATCGTTGCAGCACGTGAAGAGAATGCGATAACAACCACTGGTGAATTAGTAAGTATTATAAAAAAAGCAATTCCTGCTAAGGCTAGGCAAGATGGTCCGCATCCGGCAAAACGAACATTTCAAGCTATTCGCATTGAGGTGAATCGTGAATTAGAAATTCTTCACGATAGCTTCGTAGATGCAGTATCACTGCTTAAACCGGGTGGCAGAATCGGAGTGATTACATTTCATTCTTTAGAGGATCGAATAACAAAACAAACATTTAAAGAGTTGAGTACAGGTTGTATATGCCCACCGGAATTACCGATGTGTGTATGTCACCATGTGGCAACGGTGAAAGCTAAGAATAAAGCGATTGAGCCAAGTCCAGAAGAAGTGGAATTGAATCCACGTTCACGGAGTGCTAAATTGCGAATCGCTATAAAGATATAATTTTTGAGGGGGCTATTAGTAATGCTAGCGAGAAAAGCAGTAGGGGCACAAGTAAAACCAGATATATATGTGGGACGTCAGAAACGGGACGTGAGTTTTGTTTTTGATTTTAGTCCTATGATGAAACAATTGGTTTCATGGGGCCTTGTATTAGTTCTTTTTTGCTTAGGCGTTATGCTTATTAATAGTCTTCGTACAAAAGTAGGATATGAAGTCGTAAAGGTTCAACAAAACATCGTGCAATTGACAAAAGACAATGATACTTTGGATGTTGAAGTATCTGCTTTGAAATCCCCAGTGCGTATTCAAAAAATTGCAGAAGAAAAATTGGGAATGGTTTTACCTAGTTCTTTTGTTTATAGCACAAAAAGTACTACTGCAGAACGCAATATAAGAGCGGCGTCTCAGATAGTAGATTAATAGGTAAAGCAGCCCTTTATGGGGCTGCTTTTACTGCGTATATACAGTCACAGTGATAAGACACTGATTTCTGATAAGGAGTGGCAAGGATGAAAAAAATAACAGATTTGCTTACAACAACTAAAATAATATCCATTACAGGTAATGAAACAGTAACGATTACAGATATTACTGCGGACTCTCGCCAAGTAAAAAAAGGGAGCCTATTTATTTGTTTGGATGGTGCTACAGTAGATGGCCATACATTTGCTCAGAAAGCAGTAGATGCTGGTGCAGTAGCGCTAGTGGTTTCTAAAGATGTGACTGTATCTAGCGATGTATGCATCATAAAGGTAGAAGATACTCGCCAAGCTATGATGGATATAGTTCCTTCATTCTTTGATTACCCAGCCAATAAAATGCGTATGATTGGTGTTACTGGCACTAATGGTAAAACAACAACGACACATATGATTCGTCATATTTTACGATCTCAAGGGCATAAAGTGGGGATTATCGGTACCATTCATATTATGATTGAAGACAAATCCTATCCAATCCACAACACCACACCAGATGTAGTTGATTTACAACATATTTTAAATCAAATGGTAAATGAAGGTGTGACACACTGCATTATGGAGGTTTCCTCTCACGCATTGGCGTTAGGTCGTGTATCTGGTGTAGAATATGATACGGCAGTATTTACGAATTTAACACAGGATCATTTGGACTTTCACAAGACCTTTGAAAATTATTTAGCAGCAAAATGTAAATTATTTGAGCAAGTAAGTGCATCAAACCAAGTGAAAACTGGTAAAGGCGCTGTAATTAACATTGATGACCCGTATGGTCATCGTGTGGTAGAAGCCACAACAGCACCAACTATGACATATAGTACGCAAGGTAAAGGTACATTAAATGCTCATGATGTGACGATGACATCTAAAACATCAACATACACTATTGAGTTTGACGGAAAACAATATCCTATCAAGATGAATACCACGGGCCTATTTAATGTGTATAATACATTGGCGGCTATTGGTGCTTGTTTGTATGAAAATATTTCCATGGAAAAAATTGATGAAGCATTGCAGTCCTTTAGATCTGTACCTGGTCGATTCGAATTGATTGAAGAAGGTCAAGATTTTGCAGTTGTAGTGGACTATGCCCATACACCAGATGGCTTACAAAATATTTTACAAACAGCTCAAGAGATTAAAGAGAGCAAAATGATTGTTGTCTTCGGTTGCGGTGGTGACCGCGATGCTACAAAACGTCCTATTATGGGACGTATCGCAGCCGAGTTTGGAGATACTATTTTCGTTACTTCTGATAATCCTCGTACAGAAGATCCAAATCAAATCGTAAAAGATGTAGAAGTGGGCGTCAAAGAGGGGCTCCGTGAAGGTTCTACGTACGAAGTGGTTGTAGATCGTAAAGAAGCCATTAAAAAGGCTGTGCGCAGTGCTCGCACTGGAGATATTGTAATTATTGCTGGTAAAGGCCATGAAGACTATCAAATTTTAAAAGATAGAACTATTCATTTTGATGATAGAGAAGTGGCACGAGAAGCTCTTAAGGAGAAATAAGATGGCACAATTTACACTTCAAGAAGTAGTAGAGGCTACCCATGGTAGTTGCCAATTACAACAAGAACTCACATTATTAGATGTATCCACAGATACAAGAACTATAGAGAAAGATTATTTGTTTGTAGCCTTAAAGGGTGATACTTTTGATGGCCATGATTTTATTAAAACAGCCATTGAAAAAGGGGCGACGGCAGCGATTGTTGAAAAAGGCCGTGCTGTTGATGGCATTTTTTGCGTTGAAGTGGAAAATACTTTAGTCGCATACCAGGAGTTGGCTAGATATCATCGTCGTCGTTTTGATATTCCTGTTGTAGCTATTACTGGTTCCTCTGGTAAAACAACAACAAAAGATATGGTGGCAGCTGTGTTAGCTACACAGTTTAATGTATTGAAAACAGAAAAGAATTTTAACAATGAAATTGGTCTGCCAAAAACATTGCTGAAATTAACCGCAGATCATGAAGCTTGCGTTGTTGAAATGGGGATGCGTGGTCTTGGTCAAATTGAAGAATTAGCATTGATTGCAGAACCTACAATTGGTATTGTTACAAATGTTGGTACATCTCACATTGAACTATTAGGATCTCAAGGTGCTATTGCAGAGGCTAAAGGTGAATTAATACGTTGCCTTGGTAAAGATAGCATTGCCATTTTGAATGAAGATGATCCCTATGTTAAGGCTATGAGTCAATTGACAGAGGGCAAAACCATCACTTATGGTATTGAAAGCAATGCCACTGTGATTGGTAGCCAATTGCGTTATAAGAAAGATGGCATCAAATTTACATGTAAATGCTATGACGAAGTGTTTGATATATTTTTACCAATGATTGGTACACATAATGTATATGATGCATTAGCTGCTATTGGTGCAGGTCGCGTCTTGGGCATTAGCTCTACAAAAATTAAAAAAGGACTTGGTGATTTTGTTGGTACGCCCATGCGTCAAGAAATTGTGACCTTCGATGATATTGTTGTGTTAAATGATGCCTATAATGCAAATCCATCCTCTATGGCTGAGTCTATTAAAGCCCTAGGTCAACTAGAAGGTAAACGGAAAATTGCCATGTTAGGTGACATGTTAGAATTAGGGGAGTATACTGAAAAAGAACATCGTGAAATTGGTAAGCTTCTAGCTGACGAAGGCTATGATATTGTATTTACCTTTGGAGAGGCGGCAGCATATATTGCTAAAGAAGCGAAGCAATATGGTGTTACAGTATATAGATGTGATAGTCATTTGGATATGGCTAATGAATATTGCGACGTTCGTGAAAAAGGCGATGTTATTCTTTTAAAAGGATCTCGTGGATTACGAATGGAGCGCGTTGTAGAAGAATTGAAAGAGCGTGAAGCTCTGTAGTATAATCGGCTAGGTCATACTAGCCGTATTATGCTATTCATAGATAGAAAACGGAGTCATTATGATATACCAAATCGTATTAGCCTTTGCCGCTACTTTAATTATTACCTTAATATTAGGAAAACTAGGTATTCCTGTATTAAGATCATTACATGCACAACAAAGTATTCGCGAAGAAGGACCTGAAAGTCATCAAGCGAAAGCCGGCACACCTACTATGGGTGGTACATTTATGATGATTGCCATGATAATAGGTATTGCAATTTTTGCGCCTTGGAATGTAGCCACAGGTATGTTATTGTTCTTAACTATAGGTCATGCCTTGTTAGGATTCTTTGATGATTTCGTAAAATCTGTAAAAAAACGCAATTTAGGTCTTACAGCAAAACAAAAATTACTGGGTCAATTAATTTTGGCAGCGGTGTTCTGTTATTTTATTACAGAGATTTTAGTGATTCCTACTACATTGTGGATTCCAGTGGCAGATATTAATGTGAATTTAGGTTGGGGCTACTATGTATTAGCCTTCTTGATTATTGTGGGCTCTACTAATGCTGTTAATCTTACAGATGGTCTTGATGGGCTTGCAGCTGGTACATCTGCGGTGGCAGCAATTGCCTTTGCTGTTATTGGTTTGATTCATAATATGCCGAGTGTAGCTGTTTTTGGTGCTATAGTTTGTGCTATTTGTGTAGGTTTTCTTGCATTTAATATCAACCCAGCAAAGGTATTTATGGGTGATACTGGATCGCTTGCTTTAGGTGGTGCCTTTGCAGGTATGGCAATTTTGACGAAGACAGAACTTCTTCTTGTCATTATTGGTGGGATTTTTGTCATGGAAGCTTTATCTGTAATTATTCAAGTTATCTCCTTTAAAACTCGTGGTGTTCGAGTGTTTAAAATGAGTCCTATCCACCATCACTTTGAATTATCTGGTTGGTCCGAACAAACGGTGGTCAATCGTTTTTGGTTAGGTGGCGCTTTATTGGCGGTACTTGGTGTTTTATTGGCAGTACGATAACGTTAACATTCTATTTTTTCTCATTCATAGTCATTGGTATATGATTAGTGATGATACATGCAGTATTTTCTTACTTAGGTGGTTCATGATGGATTATAACAATACACACATTCTAGTTCTTGGCGCTGGTGAAAGTGGTATCGGTGCATCTCATGTGGTGGCACAATTAGGTGCTCACGTGGTGTTAAATGATTATAAGAAAATTGAATTGCCTAGTGATGTACAAGCCATGCTTGAGACGGTAGGAGTAACGGTTATTACGGGCCGCCAAGATGAGTCTTTGTTAGATAATGTGGATCGTATTATTATATCTCCAGGTATTTCCTTGGATAGTCCCATTGTGAAAGCCGCTAAAGAACGTGGTATCGAGGTAGTCAGTGAAGTTGAATTAGCCTATGATATTTCCAAGTCTCCTATTTTGGGGGTTACAGGAACTAATGGTAAAACCACAACTACAACACTCCTCACAGAAGTAATGAAAGCAACAGGTAAACCAATTTTTGTAGGTGGTAATATTGGCGATTCATTGAGTGAAATGGCTTATAAAATGCCTATAGGTGGCTATTTAATTGCAGAATTATCTAGCTATCAATTAGAGTCTATTAAGGAATTTCACCCATTAGGGGCCATTGTTCTCAATATTAGCCCAGATCATTTGGCGCGCCACAAAACAATGGAAAATTATGTGTTGGCGAAGGAGAATATTTTTAAGTCTCAAACACCTACGGACTATTTAGTTTTAAATGCAGACGATGCGGTTGTAGTCGATATGGCAAACCGTGCCCGTAGTCAGGTATTATATATTAGCCAAAAGCATGCAGTAGAGAATGGTGCATATTATGAAAATGGTCATCTCTATGCGGTTCGTAATGGTAATAAAGAATTAATTATTGAAGTGGTCCAAATTCATATCCCAGGGGCACATAATATTGAAAATATTTTGTCCGTTATTGCATTAACCTATGCATTGGGTGTGAGCGCTGAGTTAATTCGTAATGCAATTTTTACGTTTACTGGTGTAGAACATCGTTTGGAACGTGTAAAAACAATCAATGGTGTGACCTATTATAACGATTCTAAGGCGACGAATGTAGATTCTGTTGTAAAAGCATTGGAAGCATTTCCTAAACCAGTTATTTTGCTCATGGGTGGTCATGATAAAATGACGCCAGTAGAAGAGTTTATGATACTGGTTAAAGAAAAAGCAAAAGAACTCATTCTGATGGGAGAAGCAGCTGAGCGATTTGAAGATGATGCAAGAGCTGCGGGGATCAAAGACATTCATCGTGCCCAAAGTATGAAGGAAGCAGTTCGATTAGGTCGTGACTTGGCACAGCCCGGGGATATCGTATTATTATCTCCTGCATGTTCTAGTTTCGATTGGTATTCTTGCTTTGAAGAACGGGGCGAGGATTTTAAGAAAGAAGTATTAGCATTAGAAGAAGGGAACGAGCCTTAATGAAACGAATCATCATTTCTGGCGGTGGTACAGGTGGTCATATTTACCCAGCTATCACTATCTATAAAGAAATTATGGCTATTCTTCCTGACGCTGAAGTACTATATGTAGGTACAGCGGCTGGTTTAGAGGCTACGTTAGTACCAAAAGAGGGCATTGCATTCCGTACGATTCCCGTACAAGGTTTGCAACGTCAGTTGTCCTTAAAAACATTAACTACATTGGGAAAAACTTGTTTATCTCTTGTAAAGGCCAATGCCATTATTTCTGATTTTAAACCAGATGTTGTTATCGGCACAGGTGGTTATGTTTGCGGCCCCATTTTACTAGCCGCTGCATTACGTAAGGTGCCTACTATTATTCAAGAACAAAACGTAATCGCAGGTATTACGAACAAAATTTTAAGCCGTTTTGTGGATGTTGTAGCCGTTGGGTATGAAGAAGCTAAAAAATCTTTTGGCAAAGCAAAACGTATTGTATATACAGGAAATCCTGTGCGTCCAGAGGTATTAGTAGATACTCGTGAGCAAGGTCGTAATTATTTCAATTTAACTGATACAGATTTTACTGTGTTGATTGCTGGTGGTTCTCGTGGTGCGCGTACTATTAATACAGCCATGATAGAAGTACATAAGCATTTTAAAAATCGAGAGAATCTTAAATTGATTCACGTCACAGGCTCTGGTGAATTTGATACGGTGAAAGCCGCATTAGATGGTGATTTTACACAGTCAAATCAAGCAGATATCGCCAAGGCGTTAGGCGGATTTACATATGGTAGAGCCACAATGGTGTTGCCGTATTTACACGATATGCCAAAAGCTCTAGCGGCAGCTGATTTAGCAGTGTTTCGTTCTGGTGCTATTGGGCTGGCGGAATTGGCAGTTCGTGGGATTCCATCTGTTTTAGTGCCATATCCATATGCTGCTGAGGATCACCAAACCTATAATGCACGCATTTTCGTGCAAGAAGGGGCTGCCCACATGATAGTAGATAAAATGCTATCACCGAAAGATTTAATCGGTGAAATTGAAATGTTTATGGACAATCCTGCACTGTTACAACAAATGGCAGCAGGGGCGTTACAATTAGGCAAGCCAAAGGCCGCCCATGATATTGCAACAATTGCGTTAGAAATTGCAAAATGAGAAGTTAGGAGAAATCACCATGTTAAATGGTATTCATAAAATTCATCTAATTGGTATAGCTGGATCAGGAATGCGTGCTATAGCAAATATTTTGATTTGCAAGGGCTATGAAGTATCTGGCTCTGACCTTGCAGAATCGTCAACGACTGAAAAATTCCGTTCTATGGGTGCTACCATCCATATTGGTCATGATGCATCTTATGTAAATGGTGTGGATGCAGTGGTTCGTTCTACCGCGATTCGCGAAGATAACCCGGAATTGAAAGCAGCGCGAGAGCAAGGCATTACAGTCCTTCATCGATCTGATATCGTGAAAGCCGTACTAGATGTAACAGACGGCATAGCAGTGGCAGGTGCACATGGTAAAACCTCCACTACTTCCATGATTGGTCAAATCCTAGTAGAAGGTGAGGTAGAGCCAACCGTGATTATCGGTGGCGAAGTAGATTACCTGAAAGGTAGTAGTTGCCTTGGTAAAGGTAAATTTAGCATTGTTGAGGCTGACGAGAGCGATGGGTCTTTCTTGAAATTACGCCCAAAAGCTATTGTTATTACAAACATTGAAAATGACCACATGGATCATTACAAAACTATGGAGAATTTGCTCAAAGCATTCTGCGAATTTGTGGAAACATTGCCTGTTGACGGCAAAGCCGTAGTTTGTGGGGACAATGACAAAATCCAATATGTGATGACACAGGTAAATCGTCAATTTATCACCTATGGCTTGGATGAATCTAATGATTATGTAGCTAAAAATATTCACTACCAAGATAGTACACTCGTATATGATGTGTATCATAAAGATACGAATGTAGCACGTATTAATTTACGTGTGCCAGGTCAACATAATGTATTGAATTCTTTGGCAGCTTTCATTATAGGCCATGAATATTGTGAGGTTTCTATTGAAGATATCCAAAAAGGTTTGGGCAAATTCATCGGTGCAAAACGTAGATTTGAAACAAAAGGCCATGTTGCCGGTGTTTGGGTGGTTGATGATTATGCGCATCATCCAACAGAAATCAAAGCGACATTAAAATCCGCGAAAGAACTTGAAAAACACCGTGTTATTTGCGTATTCCAGCCACATCGTTATACTCGTACTAGTCTCCTGGTTAATGAATTCAGTACAGCATTTAACTATGCAGATGAATTGTATATTACGGACATCTATAGCTCGGGTGAAGATCCAATTCCAGGCATTGACGGACATACGATTCCAGATGCTATTTTGAAAGCTACGAATAAACACGTTAATTATGTAGAAAATGTAGATGATGTACCTGGTATTTTGAAGAATGTTGTTCGCCCTAATGATTTAGTCATTACTATGGGTGCAGGTTCTATTAATCAATATGGTCCTAAATTATTAGCATTGCTAGAAGAAGGTTTATGATGAAAGATAAACAAGTTGTCGTATTAATGGGTGGCCCATCTAAAGAGGCTGATGTATCTCGTCGTACTGCAAGTGCGATTGCAGACGCACTAGTAAGCCTTGGCTATCAAGCTAAGACTCTTGAATTAAATCCTACTACATTACTTGCTGATATTGCAGCTATGAATGGTGATGTTGTGTTTAATGCTATCCATGGTAAATATGGTGAAGATGGGGCATTACAAGGTTTACTTGAAATGGCTGAAATTCCATATACAGGTTCTGGCGTTATGACGCATGCTGTAGGAATGAATAAAAAAATTAGTAAAGCCGTCTTTAAAGGCGCTGGTATTCCAACGGCTATGTCTGAATCCTATAATGGTAATGTACAAAGCGAACAAGATATTATTGATCATATTCATACTAATTTCTCTTTCCCTGTAGTGTTAAAACCTGCTACACAAGGTTCTAGTATTGGCGTCACCATTGTAAAAGAAGAAGCACAATTAGCAGATTCCGTGAAAGAGGCTTTGAAATATGATCCAATTTTAGTAGTAGAACAATTTTTGAATGGTCGTGAATTTACCGTATCTGTATTGAATGGTAAAGCATTGCCAGTTATCGAAATTCGTCCACATTCTGGCGAATATGACTATGCATCAAAATATACAGCCGGTGCAACAGATTATTTGGTACCAGCACCAATTAATGATGACATGACTGCTCAAATGCAACATATTGGAAAGTCTGTATTCCAAGAATTACAAGCTAGTGGCGTTATCCGCGTGGATATTATGACTGATGACAAGGATAATTTATACGTATTGGAATACAATACTGTACCAGGCATGACAGCTACTTCTTTGGTGCCAAAAGCAGCAAAAGAAACTGGTATGGAATTCCCACAATTATGTGAAGAAATCCTATTGTCTGCAGGTATTGGAAAATTATAAAATCAAAGATTATGGCAGTATAGAGTAGTATGCTGCTGTAAAGAGTAGAAGGGAGAGGACATGGACGAAAGACAATTTCGTAACGAAAGACATCCGCGCCCCTCTCACGAAGAGTCTGTAAAACAACAGCCTTTTATACAAGACTCTGGACAAACACAACAAAGATTTCAACCAGCTGCTTATTCTGCGCAAGAGGAATATGAACGTAGTACATATGATTCTGAACATAGTGAGACACACCGTCGTATGTCTCCTGGACATGCAGAAGAACCCCCATCCACCAATAAACGAAGCAAACTTGTTAAAATCGGTGCCGCTGTTTTAGTGGGATTAGCATTACTCTATGTATTGCCAATTCCATTAGGAAATATGCGTGTCACTGGGTCTGACAAAGTGACGCTGGAGGATGTGAAGGTAGCTGGCAATATAGATGAACCTGTAAATCTATTAAAAGTTCGTACAGAAAAATTAAAAGATCGATTGTCTAAAGACTTACGAGTTGAGGAAGCACAAATTAGTTATGAATTTCCTCTGACCATGGTCGTTAATATTGTTGAACGTCGTGCAATTGCGGTTATTCCATCTCAATTTGGATATCTAACATTAGATAAAACTGGCCAAGTCGTTGCTAGTGAACCAGCTATTACGGCAACTAATGTGCCAATTATTTCTGGGGTAAAGACGGGTAATATTTTGCTAGGCGATACTATAACCAATCCAGATATTTTGGCAGCGTTGACCTATTTAAATGCGTTGAGCAGAGATGGGTTTAAAAACATTGCAGAAGTAAATATCGGAGATCCTGATAATTTATTGGCCTATACAGTTAACGGATTACAATTACGGTTAGGAAATTCTCAAGATTTAGCGAAAAAAGCAGAACTTTCAGAATCGATGATCAAAGATATCGAAACACGAAAAGTAAATGCTCAATATATAGATGTCAATTTAACGTCACCATACATTAAAGCGCAATAATGCGTAGAAGAGGTAGATTTAAGAAGTGAAACATGAACGCTGGTCCATAGCGTTGGTAAGTTTTGTATTGGGGTTTATGGTGGTCACTCAATACAAGATGACACAACAAAATATAGATGAAAATATTCGGTTACAACGTACCGGTGATTTGGCGGTCCAATTGACGGCCGTTCAAAAAGAACGAGACGATTTACTCAAACAAGTGGAATACATGAAATCGCAAGGTGTCAGTGATGGTGGTATAGCGGATGAACAACTCAAATTGCGTGCAGGCCTGACCAATGTAAAAGGGAAGGGTGTATCTGTTACCATTGAAGATAGCTCGGCGCCTATACAGAGTGGAGAAAATCCAAATTTGTACATCATCCATGATGAAGATATTTTACGTGTAGTTAATGAACTTCGTGCGGGTGGTGCAGAGGCTATAGCCATTAACGATCAACGATTAATTGGAACAAGTGAAATTCGTTGCTCTGGTCCAACTATTACTGTAAATGGTAAGGTTTTTGGTGCACCATTTATTGTGACGGCTATTGGTGATCCTGATACATTAAATTCGGCACTCACACTTCGTGGTGGGGTTGTAGATTCATTAAAACATTGGGGTATTAAGGTGACTGTGAAAAAAGAACAGTCTGTGGCAGTACCAGCCTTTACAGGCACCTTTAAATCTGATTATTTGCAACCCAATGAGCAAGGAGGTAAAGGATGAATATTTATATCTTTGCCTTAATGGGGCTCATACTTGGGAGTGTAATAGGATGGTTTGCACCCATATCGATTCCTGCACATTATGCGCCCTATACATCAGTAGCTGTACTAGCGGCATTAGATGCTATATTTGGAGGCAGTCGGGCAGCCCTAGAACGAGTATTTGATATACAGAATTTTATCATTGGCTTTGTGGCCAATATGGTACTTGCCGTATTTTTAGTGTATATTGGTAATTTAATTGGTATTAATTTATACTATGTAGCATTAATTGGCTTTGGAATTCGGGTATTTTTAAATGTATCTGCTATACGAAATATAGTTATGACAAAACGCTTATAGTAAACTTAGTCCATTAATCATTCAAAATATCCTTTCATTATGCGTATAGTGAAAGTTATTAATGACTTCATTTACTATTAATTCTCATAAGATATATTGTAATAGTGGAAACTTTTCTAAATTTATTGTAGAATAATAGTAATTGATTAAAAGTAAAGCAGTATATTAATGAGAAGCGTTATAATATATTGATATAAAAGCGATTAGAGGAGGAACTTCGATGTCTGATTTTGCAAATATTAAAGTTATTGGTGTCGGTGGTGGCGGCAATAATGCTGTTAACCGCATGATTGAAAGTGGCCTTCAAGGCGTACAATTCTTGTCTGCTAATACAGAAAGCCAAGTATTAGAATTGTCCCAAGCAGATGTTAAAATCCAATTGGGTGAAAAAGTAACTAAAGGTCTTGGTGCTGGTGCAAATCCACAAGTTGGTGAAGAAGCAGCTCAAGAATCTCGCGAAGAAATCATGAAAGCTCTTGATGGTGCTGACATGGTATTCGTAACTGCAGGTATGGGCGGTGGTACTGGTACAGGTGCTGCTCCAATCGTTGCAGAATGTGCTAAAGAATTAGGCGCTTTAACAGTTGGTGTGGTAACTAAACCTTTCGCATTCGAAGGTAAACGTCGTCGTGCACAAGCTGACAAAGGTATCGAGTTTTTGACTCAAAAAGTAGATACTATCATTACAATCCCTAATGATAAATTACTACAAGTAGTAGATAAAAAATGCTCCTTAAGTGATGCATTCCGTACTGCTGATGATGTTCTTCGTCAAGGTATCAAAGGTATTTCTGATTTGATTCAAGTACCTGGTCTTATCAATCTTGACTTTGCTGACGTTAAAACTATCATGACTGATCAAGGCGAAGCTTTGATGGGGATTGGTGTTGGCGAAGGTGAAAACCGTGCAGCTGACGCTGCTAAAATGGCTATTAACAGCCCATTGCTTGAAACGTCTATCGAAGGTGCAAAAGGCGTTTTACTTAACATCAGTGGTAGCAGCAACTTGAGTTTGTTTGAAATTAACGAAGCAGCAGAAATTATTTCTGAAGCCGCTGATCCTGATGCAAACATCATCTTCGGTTCCGTTATCGATGATAACTTGGGTGACAAAGTACAAATCACTGTAGTAGCTACAGGTTTTGGTTCTAGTAACAAATCTGTGCCTGAATTTGGCAAAAAAACATTCTCTGCACCTAACAATGGTCCAGATATCCCTACATTCATGAAACGCTAATTGTCGTTTTATGATTGTATGACCTCATAACAATCGATTGCTGTTAAGTCTTTGAATTTTGTTATGATTAATAATCTATTCTAGTCTTTATTATGTTGGGGAACTAGTTTTCTAGTTTATATACAGGAGGAAGTAGACATGAAAAAAATTATTTTGACTGCATTAGCAGCTACATTGGTAACTGGTGCGGCATTTGCCTCAGTAGTACCTGTAACAGAAATGAGTAAAGATTCTTCTAAAATCCAGGTAGAATATGCTTTTGATCAACATGTATCCGGTTCTGACGGTCGTGATGATGGATTCGGTGCATCTTTATCTCATGATTTGAGCGACAAATCTGCATTACAGTATGGGTACTCAAAAACTAATGCTGATAATGGTGATATTAAAGATCATCAATTAACATATGTATATAAAGTACATAATAATGTAAATATTTATGGTGCGGGTACTTACATTAAATCTGGAGATAGTGAATTTGGCTACCAAGGTGGTGTAATTGGTCATACAGATTTAACTGATCGTATTAAAGGTTATGCAAAAGCTGGTTTTGGTAACGATATTAAACAATCTTACCAAGTTGGTGCAGCCTATGCACTTAAGCCTGATATCGATTTGAACGTATACTACGGGTACGATAAATATAGTATTGATAATAATGATAAAACAGCTAAAGGTATTCACGCTGGTGTAGGTTATTCTTTCTAATTTTAGAGTTGATAGAATAGGCATAATAAAAGCGTCCAATCACTTTGATTGGACGCTTTTTAAATACCTAAATTTGACGATTTTTATGCGGTTTAGTTAGATAATACTCTATATATAGACCGCTATAGTAGTTATTGGTCATTTTCCAACTTCCAACTTCTTAAAAACTATTGTGTATACAATATTCTTTACTAGATTTTAAAATTTTTTGGTATAGCTGTTGTATAAATACTCTTATTTGGGTATGATAGGTATGTAATTTACTTATTTAGACAGGATGGTGTTCTTCATGGCAACAAGTTTAGCAGCAAAACATGCAAAAGGGAAAAAACTGAAAGATGTAATCTTTGTAACATCAGGACAGGCGCAAGCTGATGCAAAAGCTATTGGCAAGGAAAACGTATTAAATGGCACAGTTGGATCTATTTTAAATGAAGATGGAAATCTTGTATTTCTTAAAACTGTAAAAGAGGCGTATCTCAATCTTCCTGATGCAGATTATGTGGGATATGCACCAATCGAAGGTATTCCTGAATTCCTTGAGGCTGTCCAAAATCTTTGTTTTGGTAATTATAAGCCAGAAGGTTATATTCGTGATATTGCTACTGCTGGGGGAACTGGCGGTGTCCATCATTTAATTTATAACTATACTGATATTGGTGATGAAGTGTTGACTGCCGATTGGTATTGGGGCTCTTATAAAGTTATGTGTAATGACTGTGGTCGTACATTAGTTACGTATTCTTTATTTGATGATGAAAACAAATTCAATCATGTTGACTTCCAAGCTAAGGTAAATACTCTTTGTGAAAAACAAGATAATATTGTTATGATTTTCAACACTCCAGGTAATAATCCAACAGGATATTCCATTCCTGAAGCTGATTGGGATCAAATTTTAGACTTCTTAAAAACAAAAGCATCTTCTGGTAAAAATATTATTATTGGGGTTGATGTAGCCTATATTGATTACTCCGGTGATAAAGAGGCGGTCCGTAAATTCTTCAAAAAATTTGGTAATTTGCCAAAAGAGATGCTCACCGTTGTTTGTTATAGTATTTCTAAAGGTTTTACTATGTACGGTCAACGCGTTGGCGCTATGATTGGTGTTTCTGCTGATAAAGATGTAGCTGATGAATTTTATGAAATTAATAAAATGACATCTCGTGCTACATGGTCCAATATTTGTCGACCTGCCATGAAAACAGTTGTAAATCTTGTGGCTAATGAAGAGAAATATAAAGCTTATGAAGCTGAACGAGATCAATATGATGTATTAATTCATGAACGGGCCAATATTTTTAAGGAAGAAGCTGAGGAATGTGGCTTACCAATGTTGCCATACCATGGTGGATTCTTTATTACTATTCCTACAGATTCAGCAACTGAAATTTGTGAAGAATTGAAAAAAGACCATATTTATGTTATCGCACTAGCTAATGGTATTCGTGTAGCTGCTTGTGGTATCCCTAAACGTCAAATGAAGGGATTAGCAGGTAAAATGTTTGAGGTTATGAAACGTTTGGGTAAACTATGATTTGGTTTTACTAGAATTGGAATACTAATATATTAGTAAGTACAAAAAATTATAATGCGAAAAAAATGTTTAGTAAAAATAATGAGTGTTGTTGAGTAACACTCATTATTTTTTTGGTTCTATATGTGGTATGCTAAGAATATAATTTATAGTATACTCGCATGATATATGATATATGATATAATTGATTAAGAATAAGTACTTATTTATAGAGAGGGAGGGTCCTGTATTGTTTACTGTTACCGATAATTATGGTTCCTCAGTGAATATACCAGAAGGAACAACTTTGGGCGAAGCCTATAATCTATTAAAGCCACATGACAAATATCCAATTGTATTAGGGGCTATCAATAATGATGTGAGTGACTTTCAAACCATAATTAAGTGTGATGCTCATATTAGATGGATTACGATTAATACCCAGGAAGGTCATAGTGCCTATCAACGAACTTTAATTTTAATGCTAGTTAGAGCCGCGGATATGTTATTCCCCCATAGTTATGTTCGTGTTGCCCATTCATTGGGAAAAGCATTGTATTGTGAATTAACGTTTCCAGATGGAGAGCTATTAACTGTTCGTCACGTACATCAATTAGAAGCACAGATGAAACGTATTCAAGATGAGTTTCCAGACATAGAGAAGATTAAGGTGGGACGTGAGGAAACCATTGAATATTTGCAAGGTGTAGGCAAGGCGGATGACGCTGCTTTACTTGAACATATGGAACGCGTAGATGTGACTTATTATCGTAATGGGGATATGGCAGATTATTATTTTGGCCCCATGTTACCATCATTAACATATGCAGAACTATTTGAGTTGCAACATTATGCACCAGGATTTTTACTGAAATATCCAGATATCGATGATCCTTATGTATTAGAACCCTATGAAGAAATACCTAAATTTGCTAAAGTCTTTTTAGAGGCAAAGCAGTGGGGACGAATACTTGATTGTTCTTATGTGAATCAATTAAATCATTATATTGATACAGGAGAAATTACAGATATTATTGAGCTTGCTGAAGGTTTACAAGAGAAAAAGCAGGCTAGTATTGCTGATATGATTGTGGCACAGTCTCCGGCTATTAAATTAGTGTTAATTGCTGGACCATCTTCGGCAGGGAAAACGACATTTACGAAACGATTGTGTACACAACTGCGTATTAATGATCGTAAACCGTTGATGTTATCTCTAGATGATTATTTCTATGAAAGAAGTAAAACCCCGAAATTACCGAATGGTGATTATGATTTTGAGTCGATAGCCGCATTGGATATTGACCTGTTTAATGAAAATATTCGTGACCTCTATGAAGGCAAGGCCGTTCATTTACCGACATTCCATTTTACTGATGGTTCTAGGACTTTTAGAGATGATGCCGTACAGTTGGAATCTAATTCTATTGTTGTGGTAGAAGGATTGCATGCCCTTAATGATGATTTAAGTCGCATTGTACCTCGCTATGAAAAGATAAAAATTTATTTAGGTGCATTAACTCAGTTAGCTATTAATGATCACAATCGTATTTCTACCTCTGATACTCGTTTAGTTCGTCGTTTAGTGCGCGATTTTAAATTTAGAGGGGCTAATGCGCAACGAACGTTTAAAATGTGGCGAGATGTACGAAAAGGGGAGGAAACAAATATTTTCCCTTTTCAAGAGGATGCGGATATCATATTTAATTCAGCTCTTATTTATGAGTTGCCAGTATTGAAGAAAGAGGCAATGCCATTATTAGAATCTGTTTCAAAAGATGATGAATATTATCCGTTGGCACACCATTTGATTCGCTTTCTATCACCATTTAAGGAATTGGACGGCTCTTTTGTTCCGAAGAGAAGTTTGTTGCGAGAGTTTATTGGTAATGATAACTAAGATTACGGTAAGAAAAATTTAGGTGTAAAATTTGATTTATGATAAAAGGTTAATTTAATAAAAATAGTTGTGTCATAACTCTCGTAGTTGGATATATAGTGTGGTATATAATAAAAGACCGTCCAAGCAGTGTGAACTGTCCCCTAACGTTAGAATACTAGGTCTAACATTAGGGGGAGAGTTCAGTGCTTAGGCGGTCTTCTATATGTTGTTATAGTTACATGTCATTACTTTGGGTCATGCCCCCAATAGGGAGGAAAGAAGTTCTCATCATTGTGTTTTCTTTTGTTTGGCAGGGGTAATAGATCCATCGGCCTCAACAAATTCCACACGGTCTAACGTTTGGGTCACTTGACCACGAATGAATCCGAGGTAGATATCATATAACTTTTTCTTTTCAGCGAGTTCTGCTTCTGTAAGAGGTTGGCCAGATTTTTTTTTATGGGCTAGCTCATTAATGCGTTTTATTGTATCGTTAATATTCATGGGTAACTCCTAATATAATTACATGGCAAGGATAAATGAGGTTATACCTGTTGTATATTGGTAAAAATACTGTCACTATGATTTTCATCGGTTATTATTGTACCATAGGTATGCTGTTTTTCAATATACTACTTGTTTTTGATATAGACTAAAAGTGTTCATACATAGACTAGAAGCGATGAATACTATATAATTGTAAATGTATAATAGAAAGCATTATAGTACTTTCACAAGTGTAGAAAGGAGCATCATGCGTGTAACGAAAGCGATTAAAGCGGAGCAACTCCGTATATTAGAAGAAACGTATTTTGATGCGAAACCGGCATTAGAATATTCCGATGATTTTGAATTATTAGTAGCCGTTGTGCTCTCTGCACAATGCACGGACGAACGTGTAAATATTGTAACTCGCCGTATTTTCCCTGAATTAAATACACCAGCAGCGATGTTATCCATTGGTGTCAAAAAACTGGAAATGCTCATCAAGGATTGTGGACTCTACAAATCAAAGGCTAATAATTTGATTAAGACCTGCGATATTTTGGTGCATCAATATAAGGGGGAGGTACCTCACGAATTCGAGCAGCTCATTGAATTACCAGGGGTAGGACGCAAGACGGCGAATGTGGTCGTGTCTGTTCTATATGGTACACCAGCAATCGCTGTAGATACTCATGTATTCCGTGTATCTAATCGATTAAAATTAGGCGTAGCCTCCACACCAGAGGAAATGGAATTAAAATTACAAAAAGCCATTCCAAAGGATAAATGGAGTGCAGCTCATCATTGGTTAATTTATCATGGACGTCGCCTCTGCAAGGCACGTAAACCATTATGTGGGGAATGTATGCTGGCGCATGTATGCCCATCCGCCGGAAAGGTTGTGTAATATGTTAGAAAAATATCAATCCATTATTGAATTATATAAATCTCATAATTTGGAAGGCATCGATATGGTAAACGAATTGATGCGTTTCCAAGCACTAGATCAATTGGTTTCCTCTAATGCACATGCTCGCGAGTGGGGATTAACATCGGAGGCTCTCTATAAATTGGCAGAACGTTCTACCTCAGAGGCATTTGGTCCAATACCATATGATGAAGAAACGATGACTAAAATTTATGGTCCATCTTTCGCGATTAATCTTATTGATTTTATTACTGATACAGATTATTTAGAGGGCATTGATGCTGGTCATCAATGGGAAACTCCTATTCGTGAAAGCATCGAAGCTCACAAGGATACAGATCATCTCGTATTGTTCGCCTATGTAGAAGAATATGCGTGCATGATAGAGGAGATTTTACAATCCTTTGAGCCTAAGAAGGTAGTGCTCTATACAGCATCTCCTGTATGCTATAGCGTATTGTCTCGTCTATATCCAATGGCGCAAATCATTAATCGTTGGCCACATGCTAGTTACTTTGATCATATTGTGACTGCATCTGTGGGCATGTTTAAACCATGTGAAGATATTGTAGAAGAAGTGGCCAATGGTCTTAATAATCTCGTACAATATGGCACAGCACGTTTGTTTGTACCATCTACTATGGCGCAAGCACAAGTAGGCCTAAATAAAATGGCTCTACAATTCTTCCTTACACAAAAGCGGATTGAAAAAATCTGTGAATGGGCACCACTAGGGGCTTATGAAATTATTTATGGACCGGCCGATGTAAAGAAAATGAACATCGGTGTTCGTGAATTTGATGGCAACGAATGGAAGGAAACGGCATTCATTAAATTGCCACATGGCGTATTTGGTGATATGACGGTATTTACTGTACTTAATTATGCACTATCTCTGCGATCTATATTATTACCGGGGGGGCAAATGGATCCCACATTAGGTCAAGATGGTATCTATTCTTTAGACAGTCGTGTGCCAGTGACTACACGTACAAGTTTCGCGGCAGAAGGTGCGTATATGGTAGCTTTCAAACAAGATGGTGAAGATGTAGAGGTAGTATTAACTACACAAGCACCGGACCAAGGTGTATACTGGATGTTCCCCGATCAAGAATTGGCATACCTATGGTATACCTATTTCACGAGTACCATTGGGAAAACAATTATGGCCCATATTACACATATTGCAAGAACAGAAGAGGGGTTCGGTTATTTCTTGGGGAATTGTCGACGTTCTGTATTAAATGTAAATGATGAAGCTGCCTTGATTGAATCTGTTACTAAAGGACAAGTGGCGTATGAGGAAGCGATTACCAAAGCCCAAGAATCATGGCAACACACAATTGATACGGTGGCCACTAAGGTTGTACCTTTGGTAGAATCCATTGATTTAGAGGCCTATACAGATAACAATTAATAGATGGGTCATCATGGATTAAGTATTAAATAATTATTGGTAAAGTCTGTTTTATTTAATCGTTGGTCCATGATGAAGACAAATTAATGTATTGATTATATAGTAGATTCGTTAATCGTATACGTGGTAGAAAATATAGGACTTGTACGTGGTAGAAAATATAGGACTTGACATATGGTGTACACTATATAGTGTAGGCATAAATAAATCATAGATTTAATATTGCCCCATTTCGCCATTAGTTAATAGCAAAATCTATTAACGTTACGAATGAGAGGAGGGTAACTCATGGCAGTTATCAATTTTGAAATCTTCAATGTGCTAGGCACACTTTCTGAAGATAAAGACGGTTGGAAAAAACAATTAACATGTACAAGTTGGGGCAAATACAATCCTAAATTTGACCTTCGTTCCTGGGACAGTGAATACACAGGTATGAAGAAAGGTATTACCTTAAATTTAGAAGAAATTATTGCCTTACGGGATCTTTTAAATGAAATTAATTTAGAAGAAGTTCTTGAAGCAGCCATTGCAGAAAAGCAAGCTTCTAAAGAATAAAAATCAGCGGTACTGCTGACTAAACTATTGCATTTAAGGGTTCATCGTGCTATAATCTATAAGAATAATATTGGAATGCTGGAAAGAGGTGTATAGAATGAAACAAGGTATTCATCCAGACTATAAAGAAGCTACAGTTACTTGCGGTTGCGGTAACTCTTTCAAAACTGGTTCCGTTAAAGGTGACCTTCGTGTAGACGTATGCTCTAAATGTCATCCGTTCTTTACTGGTCAACAACGTGCGGCTCAAGCTCGTGGTCGTATTGAACAATTTAACAAACGTTACGGTAAATAATATCGTACTGTTACTTAGCATGTATATGGCAGAGCTTAGAGCTCTGCCTATATTTGTTTAATAGAGGAGACGTTTGTGACTACAGAACGGATTAAAAAATTTGTTGGAGGTCAGGCTGTCATCGAAGGTGTGATGATGCGTGGCCCTGGATATACAGCGACAGCGGTACGTGAACCATCTGGTTCCATTGTTGTCAACAAGGAAGCGACTACATCTATTTCGGATCGATTTCCTATTTTAAAGAAACCTTTTTTACGAGGCTGTGTGTCCTTATATGAATCACTCATCATTGGTATGAAAGCATTGTCTTTCTCTGCCAAGGCTGCCGGTGAAGACGATGAGGAAATGAGTAATACTGAGATTGCCATGACTATGGTGTTCTCGACAGTTGTAGCAATTGCATTGTTTTTGGCATTGCCTACGTATGCAACGAAATGGATTCCTGGTATCGGGGATAATCATGTAGCATTGAACTTAGTAGAGGGTGTGATTCGCCTCGTATTGTTTTTATTATATATATGGGCCATTGGCTTAACGGCAGATATTAAACGGGTCTTTCAGTATCACGGGGCGGAACATAAAACTATCCACACCTATGAAAGTGACATGGAACTGACCGTTGAAAATGTACGTAACCATTCACGTTTACATGCCCGTTGCGGTACGAATTTCTTGCTCATCGTTATGGTGGTCAGCATTTTCGTATTTGCGTTCCTCGGTTGGCCAAATCTATTGGAACGTATTGTATCTCGCGTATTATTGATGCCTGTGGTGGCGGGGATTTCCTATGAAATGATTCGCATTGCTGGTCGTAGCGAGAACTCAATTGTGAAAGCACTCATCACACCAGGTTTATGGTTGCAATATATGACAACACGTGAGCCTGATGATGATCAAATAGAAGTAGCTATTCGTGCTCTTCAAGAAGTACGACCTAGCGAAGAAGATGCATATGAAGAAGATTAGGAGTTAATCAGATTTATGTTAGTAGATAAATTACAAGTTATTGAAGACAAATTTATGGACCTTGAGCAACGCATCAGTGACCCTGAAATCATTGCACGTCAACAAGAATGGCAAAAATTGACTCGCCAACATGCGTCCCTTACAGATACGGTGGAAACTTTCAGAACCTATAAAAAAGTTTTATCTGGCCTGGACGAAGCGATGGAGGTTTTAGAAGATAAATCTCTTGATGAAGATTTCCGTGCCATGGCGCAAGAGGAATTAAAAGAGTTGAAGGAACAACGTGAAGAGCTAGAAGGAAAACTTCACATTTTGTTGTTACCAAAAGACCCTAATGATGATAAAAATATTATCATTGAAATTCGTGGTGGTGCAGGTGGTGATGAAGCCGCATTATTTGCCGGTGACTTGTTCCGTATGTATACAAAATATGCGGAAACGCAAGGGTGGAAGTGCGATATCATTGATGCTAATGAACCGGAACTGGGTGGTTTCAAAGAGGTTGTATTCTCTGTTGATGGCGATAGTGTATATTCTAAAATGAAATTCGAATCTGGCGTACATCGTGTACAACGTGTACCAGCAACTGAAACACAAGGTCGTGTTCATACATCTACTGTAACGGTAGCGGTATTGCCAGAAATGGAAGAGGTTGATGTTGAAATCAACGAAAAAGATCTTCAAATCGATACATACCGTGCCAGTGGTGCCGGTGGTCAGCATATTAATAAAACAGAATCTGCTGTACGTATTACTCACATCCCATCAGGTATTGTTGTAGCTTGTCAGGACCAACGTTCTCAGCTCAAAAACCGTGATAAAGCGATGAAAGTATTGCGTGCACGCTTGCAAGATAAGGCAGACCAAGAGGCCGCATCTACTGTAGCCGCTGACCGTAAGAGTCAAGTTGGTACTGGTGACCGTAGTGAACGTATTCGTACCTATAACTACCCTCAAGGTCGTGTGACAGATCATCGTATCAATTTAACATTGTACAAATTAGATGCCATTTTAAATGGTGACCTTGATGAACTCATTCAAGGCCTTGTAGCAGCTGACCAAGCTGCTAAAATGCAAGGAGCAGCAAATAATGAATAAGGAGATTTGGACTGTCGGTCGTATTCTCCAATGGACAGAGCAGTATTTTCGTAGCAAGGAGATGGATTCACCTCGACTTGATGGGGAAGTACTGCTTTCTCATATATTAGGGAAAGATCGTATTTATTTATATACTCACTATGACCAACCTTTAGTGCAAGAGGAGTTGGACGCTTTTCGTCCACTTGTACAAGAACGTGCAAAGGGCCGTAGCGTGGCCAGTATTATTGGGGAAAAGGACTTTATGGGGCTTACCTTTAAGGTAAATGAACATGTACTGATTCCGCGTCCTGATACGGAAACCTTAGTGGAATACGTATTAGATACATTACCTAAGGATTTTTCTGGACGTATTCTCGATGTATGCAGTGGCCCAGGCACGATTCTGTTGAGCTTATTACATTATTTACCACAGGCAAGTGGAATGGGCTTGGAATTATCAATACAGGCATTACAGGTAGCAGAGCAGAATCGTAATCAATTACAGCTTGCTGAGCGCAGTATATTTAAACATTCTGATATGTTCAAGGCTATTGAACATTCTGGTGAAAGCTTTGACGTCATCGTTTCCAATCCACCATATATTACATCAGCAGATATGAGAATATTAGCACCAGAGGTGTTGGCGGAACCACATATGGCCCTTGAAGGTGGCGCAGATGGCCTTGATTTCTATCGTATATTAGTAGCTAATAGTGGTCAGTACCTCGTGCCTGGTGGCATATTAGCTATGGAGATTGGCATACATCAGGGAGATGACGTACGTCAATTGTTAGAAGCTACAGGTCAATTTCACGAGATTCAGTATTGTAAGGATTTAGCTGGGATTAATCGCGTTATAGTAGCAAAACGTATGTAAGGTGGTGTCTATATGGACAAAGAACAATTGAATAGTTCAGCTCAAATCAAGAGCGATATCATCACACAAGTAGTTCAAGAGCCATCTAGAGGCATGCTAATACAATTAGGGGCAGCCATTCGGAATGGGAAATTGGTGGCAATTCCCACGGAAACAGTATATGGATTAGGGGCCAATGGCCTCGATCCAGAGGCCATGGACCGTATTTATGCAGCTAAAGGACGCCCATCTGATAATCCACTGATTCTTCATGTACCCGATGCAGAAAGTATCAAACCGTTGGTATTAGAGGTAACGAAAACAGCGCAAAAATTAATGGATGCTTTTTGGCCAGGTCCATTGACCATAACATTACCTAAATCAGACCTCGTACCTGATCGTGCTACTGGTGGATTACCTCGGGTGGCATTACGTTGCCCAGATCATGCTATCTGTCATGAGTTATTGGTAGCAGTTGGCGTTCCTGTGGCAGCACCCAGTGCGAATATATCTGGGCGACCAAGTCCCACAACGGCAGAGGATGTGTATCATGATATGAATGGTCGCATTGAGTATATTTTAGACGATGGCCCCTGTACAATTGGCGTGGAATCGACTGTAGTTGAGGTTCATGATGATGCCGTCACCATTTTGCGGCCCGGTGGTATTACGAAGGAAATGCTAGAAACTGTAGTCGCTCATGTGGATTATGATCCAAATCTGGTCACTGGAAAGACTGTTCCAAAGGCACCAGGTATGAAGTATAAACACTATGCACCAGATTCTCCTATGATTACCTTTGTAGGGGACGATAGGAATGTGGCAGAGGCGATTAAACAGAGCTTAATAGAATCTGATACGTCATTATTAGATACACAAACGAAGCATTCAATAAGAACGGTACAGTCAAAAATTGGTTTATTACTGAGCCAAGAGGTATTTGAATTACTCGGTTCAGATATTACAGATGATAAACAATATTATTGTATTGTATATGGTTCATCATTAGACTATGTGGCTTTGGCACATAGCTTTTACAAATCACTATTACTATTCAATGAAGCTGGCGTTACGCGTATTTTAGCACAAGGTGTATTATCTGAAGGTATCGGTGTAGCTATTATGAATCGCATGGAAAAGGCAAGTAATAAACATGTGATATATGTATAAAAAATTTTGCTAATCTTTGGTATACTAGAGATGATGAAATTTTATATGCTTTCATTAGAATTGTACTATGAAATATTAGAAATAAAGGTTGTCCCTTTGAGATGTATTTTTGTTTCTACATATTGGAGTTATTTGGTATAATGTATAAATAGCCATCAGGTTATTTGTACTGAAAAGGATGTAACAATGCATATTTTATTTGTTTGTACCGGCAATACATGCCGAAGTCCTATGGCGGAAGGCTTAACAAGAGAGCTTGCCAAACAAGAGGGCAAAGCAGTAGAAACAATTTCTGCAGGCCTATTTGCAGCATATGGTGCATTACCTACAGAGGAAGCTGTGAAAGCAGTTGCTTCTATCGTGGATATTTCAGAACATCGCTCTAGACCATTAACAATGGAACTAGTGAATGCAGCTGATTTAATTATCGGTATGACAAAGGAGCATAAATCTGTACTACTTCGTCAGTTTCCGTTTCTTGAGTCTAAAATTAAAACTTTAGCTGAATGGGGTGGCAGTGAAGGTGAAGTGGCAGATCCATTTGGTCAGAGTCAAGAGGTATATGATGCGTGTGCAACGCAAATACAAGATTTGGTAACAAAAGGCCTTAGTGCAGTTGATGGTGAATAATAGGGGTGACAAAATGAAAGTAGCAATTGGTTGTGATCATGGTGGCTTACATTTAAAAGAAGATATTAAATCTCTTTTGGCCGATGGAGGTTACGAAGTAACTGATTTTGGTACAAATAGTACTGATTCTGTTGATTATCCTGATATTGCAGTTCCTGTAGCAAATGCTGTGGCGAACGGCGAATTTGACCGTGGCATCTTGATTTGTGGAACTGGTATCGGCATTGGTATTGCTGCGAATAAGGTAAAAGGTATTCGTGCTGCGCTTTGTCATGACACATTCTCTGCTCATGCATCTCGTGAACATAATAATGCTAACATTTTAACAATGGGGGAACGCATTATTGGTCCGGGTCTAGCTAGAGACATTGTGAAAATTTGGTTAACTACTGAATTTGAAGGTGGCCGACATGAACGTCGTGTCGCTAAAATTGCAGATATTGAAGAATAGATTTTAGGAGGACATTATGAGTTTTTTAGCAAAACAAGATCCAAATGTGAAAGCTGTTATTGATCAAGAATTAATGCGTCAACGCGACAAATTAGAAATGATTGCGTCTGAGAACTTTGTATCTCAAGCAGTTATGGAAGCACAAGGTAGTGTTTTAACTAATAAATATGCAGAAGGTTACCCAGGAAAACGTTATTATGGCGGTTGTGAAAATGTTGACGTTATCGAAACTCTTGCTATTGAAAGAGCAAAACGTCTATTTGGTGCTGAACATGCAAATGTACAACCACATTCTGGTTCCCAAGCAAACTTTGGCGTATACTTTGCTTTGTTACAACCTGGTGACACTATTGTAGGCATGAATTTGTCTCATGGTGGTCATTTGACTCATGGATCTCCTGTAAACGTATCTGGTAACTACTTTAATGTAGTACCTTACGGTGTAGATGCAGATACTCAACAAATCGACTATGAAGAATTCCGCAAAGTAGTATTGGAAGCAAAACCTAAATTGGTTATCGCTGGTGGTAGTGCCTATAGTCGTATTATCGACTTTGAAAAGATGGCAGCTGTTGTTCATGAAGTTGGTGCTATTTTCATGGTAGATATGGCTCACTTTGCTGGCCTAGTAGCTGCTGGTTTACATCCAAATCCAGTGGAATATGCTGACGTTGTAACAACTACAACTCATAAAACATTACGTGGTCCTCGTGGTGGTTTGATTCTTTGCAAAGAAGAATATGCAAAACAAATCGATAAAGCCATCTTCCCTGGCATCCAAGGTGGCCCATTGATGCATGTGATTGCAGCAAAAGCAGTGGCACTTGGTGAAGCATTACAACCAGAATTCAAAGTATATGCACAACAAGTTATCGATAATGCTAAGACATTGGCCGCAGCACTTCAAAAAGAAGGATTAACAATTGTTTCTGGTGGTACTGATACACATGTTATGCTTGTAGACGTTCGTAATACTGGTTTAACTGGTAAAGATGCAGAACATTTATTAGATGAAATCGGTATTACATGTAATAAGAATACAATTCCATTCGATCCAGCTAGCCCATTTGTAACTAGCGGTATTCGCCTTGGCACACCAGCATTAACAACTCGTGGTTTAAAAGAAAAAGATATGGAAGAAATTGCATCTATCATTGCAGCAGTATTGAAAAATCCAGAAGACAAAGCTGTACAAGAAGATGCTCGTAAACGCGTAGATGCATTAACAGCAGCATATCCATTGTACTAATTAGTAAGTTAGTACATGATAATCATTGGATTGTGAATAGATCTTTGCAAAATAAAGTTTTATTATAGTTCATCCACTTATTATAGATATAACGACACCTTTCTTCGGATTTGTGTCGTTTTTCTATGTAAATTACGTGTAAATCTTTAAATTTTTTGTCATTTGTATTAATATATAGTATGAGATAGAAGAGTACATGTTGTAGAAGTAGTCATTTTTAGGAGGCACCGTCATGAATGTAAATGTAATGACACATCCGTTGATTCAACACAAAGTTACGCTAATGCGTGATGAAAACACAGGCTCTAAAGATTTTCGTCAATTATTAGATGAAATTACCTTATTGATGGGCTATGAAATTACCAGAAGCCTTCCATTGGAAGACGTGGAAGTTCAAACGCCTCTAACTAAGATGGTCGGTAAACGTATTGCTGGTAAAAAAGTGGGTATTATTCCAATCTTACGTGCTGGCTTAGGTATGGTAAATGGGATGTTAGAATTGATCCCAACTGCTAAGGTTGGTCATGTTGGTTTATACCGTGATCCAGCAACTTTAAAACCAGTAGAATATTATTGCAAATTACCTAGTGATGTGGGTGAACGCGATTTTATCGTCACAGATCCAATGCTTGCTACAGGAGGTAGTGCATCTGCAGCTATTACATTATTGAAAGAAAAAGGTGCTAAAAACATTAAATTGATGTGTTTAGTAGCGGCACCTGAAGGTGTTGAAGAAGTAAATAAACAACATCCTGATGTGCAGATTTTTGTGGCAGCACTAGATGAAAAATTAAATGAACACGGATACATTCTTCCTGGCTTGGGAGATGCTGGTGATCGTATTTTCGGTACTAAATAATTAAATATTTGTAGCCCCCAATATAATCTTTTGCTCGGAACGCCTTCGGCGTAATGTCGCTACAAGATTATATTGGGGGCTCTTTATTTCCTTATTTGTCAGAAAATACGATCGCAGTATAGGTGAGCTAGGTAGAAATGTATCCGTGTTAGGGATAGAGCGGGAGGAGATGGGGGTTTTGTTCTGCCATATGCTTGGAGGTGGGGGAACCGTACGGATTTGCCTGTATTCGTGTGTGGTCAGCGCTAAAGGGTAGAGTAATTTAGGTGCATTTTATCATACGGCTTAGAATGCTTGGTACTATATGGAGTATTTAGTTGATATGGAACTCGCAAGATGGAACTCGCAAGATGTATGTGTTTTAAATAAATTTTACTTGAAGATTTTTGTTATAGGGGGTAAAATACATGTGTAGAGGTATTTTTTTGATTTAGCTGGGACTTAATTTGCTTAGGTGGGACGTAAATGATGATGGTGTAATCGAATAACTAGTGTATTTAGTACTTAGATTATATTGACGTTGTGTTTCTAATAGTGAATAATGTCCGGTCTTATAGGAAATGGGGTGGATCATGAATGAATTAATAGAGATTTATAAACGTATCGCGCCAGAGCTTATGGATGTTGTGGAGGAACGATATGTTCTATTAAATCACATTTCTTATTCTCAACCTGTAGGACGTCGTATGTTGTCTGGTCTTAGCAAATTGTCGGAACGGATTGTGCGATCCCATGTGGAGTTGATGAAGGACAATGGGCTGGTTGAATTTACGCAGCAGGGGATGGTGCTTTCAGAAGAAGGAAAAGCATTATTACCAAAACTAGGTAGTGCCTTGCATGAGCTAAATAAAATCAACGAGTTAGAGGTCTTGATTCAACAGGCCTTGCAATTAGATAAGGTGGTCATTACAAGCGGTGATGGTCAAACGATGCTGAAACAATTGGGTTTTACAGCGGCCAAGGAACTGCAGGATATCATGGAAGCTCATGATATTATCGCCGTCAGTGGTGGTAGTACGATGGCTGCTATGGCCGATGCGATGCCTCAGAAAAAAATTCAACCTACCGTGATTCCCGCTCGTGGCGGAATTGGTGAACGCGTTGAATACCAAGCAAATGTAATTGCTGCAGTACTAGCAGAACAATTACAAGGTAATTATAAAATGCTTCATCTACCCGATGGATTATCGGAGGATTCGTTGAAAGTTCTGTTACAGATGGAACCACAAATCAAAGAAATCGAGGAACTATCTAATGAAACGGACATATTGATCTTTGGTATTGGTCAGGCCATGCATATGGCGAACCAACGACATTTGAGCAAAGAGTTAAAAGACTATTTGGAACAAAAACAAGCTGTCGGCGAGGCCCTAGGTCATTACTGTACGATGGATGGTGATATTGTGTATGCTAGCAATAATGTGGGCATTACACTGGAATCTATCAAGGATATCCCACATGTTATCGCAGTGGCTGGAGGCAGGGAAAAATCTATGGCCATCATCGGTATCATGAGGGCTTGTAAAAAAGGCATGCTTATCATTGATGACAAAGCTGCCGAAGGCATTGCAGAAATTTTGCAATTACGTTAATTCGTTATTGTTGATGTTTTGTAATTGTGTCAATTAGGTTTTATATGACATTTGTCATAAACATATAATGTATCATAAATTTTAGTTTAGTTTTAGTCGAGGAGGACATAACAATGGCAGTAAAAGTTGGTATTAATGGTTTTGGTCGTATTGGTAAATGTGTAGTTCGTGCAGCTATTAATAATCCGGATATCGAAGTTGTAGCTATTAATGCAACAGGTGATAACGAAGGTACTGCATTATTGTTAAAATACGATTCCGTTCATGGTACAATTCCTAACGAAGTAACAGCTGACGAAAATTATATCATCGTGGACGGCAAAAAAATTCGTGTATTCCATGACCGTGATGCTTCTAAATTACCTTGGTCTGAAGAAGGCGTTGAAATCGTTATTGAATGTACAGGTAAATACCGTGATGCAGAAGAAGCAAAAGTTCATTTGAATCAACCAACAGTTAAAAAAGTATTGATTTCTTCCCCTGGTAAAAACGAAGATTTAACAATGGTTATGGGCGTTAACCAAGACGCTTATGATCCAGCTAAACATCACATCATTTCCAATGCTAGTTGTACTACAAACTGCTTGGCACCATTTGCAAAAGTATTGCTTGATAACTTCGGTATCAAACGCGGTTTGATGACTACAATTCATTCCTATACAAATGACCAAAAAATCCTAGATGCTCGTCATAAAGACCCTCGTCGTGCTCGTGCAGCAGCGATGTCTATTATCCCTACAACAACTGGTGCTGCTAAAGCCGTTGCATTAGTATTGCCTGCATTGAAAGGTAAATTGGATGGTTTCGCATTGCGCGTTCCTACTCCAGACGTATCTGCTACTGATTTGGTGGCTGAACTTGAAAAACCAGCTACTAAAGAAGAAATCAACGAAGCATTCCGCAAAGCAGCTGCTGGCGAATTGAAAGGCATCCTTGGTGTATCTGATGTGCCATTGGTTTCCTGCGACTTTGGTAGCGATTCCCGTAGCTCCATTGTTGATGCTGATTTAACAATGGTTATGGACGGTAACATGGTAAAAGTAGTTTCCTGGTACGATAACGAATGGGGCTACTCTGAACGTTTGATCGATATGGCTATTTTTGTAGCAAGTAAAGGTTTATAATCCGTAGCGGAGGCATAGAACATGAAATTAACAATTAATGATGTGCAAGTAGCAGGTAAAAAGGTATTTGTCCGCGTTGACTTTAATGTACCTATGAAAGAGGGTGTCATCACTGATGACACTCGTATCCGTGCTGCGATCCCTACGATTCAATATTTAATGGAACAAGGTGCAGTTGTTATTTTAGGATCCCATTTTGGTCGTCCAAAAGGGGATCGGAAACCAGAAATGACATTAGCCCCTTGTGCTAAACATTTAGCTGAACTTCTTGGTAAACCAGTAGCCTTTACAGATGATTGCATCGGTGAAGCTGTAGAAGCTGCTATCGCTAAACTTAAAGGTGGCGAAGTTATTTTATTGGAAAACTTGCGTTACCATATTGAAGAAGAAAAAAATGAACCAAACTTCGCTAAACAATTAGCTAGTTTGGCAGATGTTGCTATCAATGATGCTTTCGGTGTATCTCACCGCAAAGCAGCCTCCGTTGTTGGCATTGCTGACTATATCCCAATGGCGGCAGGTTTCTTACTCAAAAAAGAAATCGAAGCATTAGGTGCAGCTGTATATAATCCAGAGAAACCAGTAGCAGCTATTATTGGTGGCGCAAAAGTAAGCGATAAAATCTCTGTAATTTCTAACTTACTTCCAAAAGTAGACGTTATGATCATCGGTGGTGGTATGGCTAATGCATTCATCGCAGCCCAAGGTTGCAATGTTGGTAAATCCTTATTGGAAGAAGGCCAAAAAGATGTGGCTACCGATTTAGTAATGGAAGCTCGCGTAGCTGGTGCGCGTCTATTGACTCCAATTGATGCTGTTGTGGCTGATGCTTTCAGCAATGAAGCAAATATAAAAATCGTAGACGTGGAAAATATTGAAGATGATTGGATGATTTTGGATATCGGTCCTAAATCTCGTGAATTATTCGGAGATGCGTTAAAACCTATGAAAACTATCATTTGGAATGGTCCTATGGGCGTATTCGAAATGGATAAGTTTGCAGCTGGCACAAATGCAATTGCGAAAGCAGTGGCAGAGTCTGACGGTTTAACTATCGTTGGCGGTGGTGATTCTGTTGCCGCTATTGAAAAGAGCGGTTTAGCAGATCAAGTATCTCATATTTCTACAGGTGGCGGTGCATCTCTTGAATTCTTGGAAGGTAAAGAATTACCTGGTATTGCAGCGTTAACTGAGGCTTAATATGAGAAAACCAATTATTGCAGGAAACTGGAAAATGAATGGTACCATTACAGAGGCAACTATCTTGGTGGAGGAATTGAAATCCTTACTAGGAACAGAGGAATTGCCATGTGATGTGGTGCTATGTCCTCCATTTACTACATTAGCTACGGTTCTTGATTTAGTAGATGAAACACTAATTGGTGTAGGTGCACAGAATATGGATTACCATGAGTCTGGCGCTTTCACTGGTGAGGTGTCTCCCGCTATGATTACTGAGGTAGGCGCACAATATGTCATCCTAGGTCATTCTGAGCGCCGTGAATACTATGGTGAAACAGATGCGACGGTGAATGCTAAAATCAAGGCGGCCTTTCAATATGATTTGACACCCATAGTCTGTGTTGGTGAAAGTCTCGAACAACGAGAAGCAAACCATACAAAGGCTTGGATCGAAGGTCAATTAGAGGGTGCTTTCAAAGATATTCCTAAAGAGGAAGCTATGGAGACGGTTATCGCCTATGAACCAATTTGGGCTATTGGTACAGGTAAAACGGCTACAGCGGACCAAGCTGAAGAGGTATGTCGTGATATCCGTAAAAAAATGGCTCATCTCTATGATGTTGAAACGGCTGAGGCTATTCGTATTCAATACGGCGGCAGTGTTAAAGGTAGTAATGCAAAAGAATTATTGAGTGAACCGAATATTGACGGGGCACTCGTTGGTGGGGCCTCATTGATAGCGGCTGAATTTAAAGCTATCATTGATGGCACGAAATAATAGATAGGAAGGATTGGACATGGCCAAACTAACAGCGCCTGTTATGCTCTGTATCCTCGATGGATTTGGAATGGGCGATATAGGTGATCAAACGAATGCGGTGGTGCAAGCGCATCCAACCAATTTCAATCATTTGTGGAATACGTATCCTCATACATCTTTAGAGGCATCAGGTCTATCGGTAGGTCTACCGATAGGTCAGATGGGTAACTCTGAGGTAGGACATCTCAATTTAGGTTCTGGCCGTATTGTATATCAAGATTTAACACGTATCACAAAAGACGTGGAGGATGGCGAGTTCTACAAGCGTCCAGTCATTCAAAAATTATATCAACATGCGAAGCAACACCGATTACACTTAATTGCCCTCATTTCTGATGGCAATGTACACTGTTCTCTTGACCACGTGAAAGCCGTTATTTTAGGGGCTAAAACAGAGGGCATTAAAGAGGTCTATGTACATGCATTACTAGATGGTCGTGATGTGGCACCTAAATCTGCTATGGAATACATAGACGATTTAGAACATTACATGAGTACTATCGGTGTCGGTTCTATTGCTACTGTAGCAGGTCGATTCTACGCCATGGACCGCGATAATCGTTGGGAACGTGTAGAACTGGCATATCGCGCTATGGTAGAGGGTGATGGCCCTGTTGCAAATAGCGTAAAAGAAGCCATCGATTACTCCTACTTTAGAGATGTGGTGGACGAATTCATCGTACCTACCATCTTAAATCCGAAGGGTATGATTCAAGACGGTGATGCCGTAATGTTCTGTAATTTCCGACCTGACCGTGGTCGTGAGCTAACAAAGGCTCTGGTACTTGATGATTTCGATGGATTTAAACGAGATAAGCTCGATATTTATATGGCGACTATGACAAAATACGAAGATAATTTGCCAGTCGACATTGTGTACGAAAAGGACGTTTTGCCAAAAACATTAGGCGAAGTATTGAGTGCGGGTGGTTATCGTCAGCTCCGCATTGCGGAAACGGAAAAATATGCTCATGTAACATACTTCTTTAATGGTGGCAAAGAGGTTCCATTCGATGGTGAGGACCGTATTTTGGTAAATTCACCAAAGGTTACGACCTATGATCTACAACCTGAAATGAGTGCCTATGAGGTTACTGATAAGGTGGTAGAGGCCATCGAAGCTGAGAAATATGACATGATTATCTTGAACTTTGCCAACCCAGATATGGTGGGGCATACAGGTGTATTCGAGGCCGCTGTGAAAGCTATTAAGGCAGTAGACACTTGCTTGGGCAGAATTTCTGAGGCAATTCTTAAGAAACATGGTCACTTGTTGGTAACAGCGGATCATGGCAATTCAGAGGTTATGGTAAACCATGAAACTAATGAACCACATACTGCGCATACAACAAATTTAGTACCTCTCATCTTGGTGAGTGATACACATAAACAAGATACATTAATACCTGGTAAACTCTGTGATATCGCACCGACAATGCTTGCATTGGGTGGTATTGAAAAACCAGAGGAAATGACTGGACATAAATTATTTTAAGCTTTCAATATGGAGGAATGAAGAATGGCAGCAATTGAACAAGTATTTGCTAGAGAAATTTTGGATTCTCGCGGAAATCCAACAGTAGAAGTAGAAGTATGTTTGGAAGATGGTACAATTGCCACTGCAGACGTTCCATCTGGTGCCTCTACTGGTATGTACGAAGCCGTTGAATTGCGTGATGGCGACAAATCCCGTTACAATGGCAAAGGCGTATTACAAGCTGTGGATAATGTAAATGCTAAAATTGGCCCTGCTATCATCGGTTATGATGCCACAGAACAAGTAGCCATCGACCAATTGATGATGAAATTAGACGGCACAGATAATAAAGGTAACTTTGGGGCAAACGCTATTTTAGGCGTATCCATGGCCGTAGCTCGTGCAGCAGCAATGTCCCTTGATTTGCCATTGTTCCAATATTTAGGCGGTTTTAATGCGAAAGAATTGCCAGTGCCAATGATGAATATTTTGAATGGTGGTGCTCATGCAGATAATAATGTGGATTTACAAGAATTCATGATTATGCCTGTAGGTGCTAAGAGCCTTAGCGAAGCGCTTCGTAGCTGTGCAGAAGTCTATCATACATTGAAATCCGTATTGCATGACAAAGGTTTGAGCACTGCTGTAGGCGACGAAGGTGGATTCGCTCCAAACTTGGGTTCCAATGAAGAAGCGTTGGAAATTATTTGTGAAGCTATCAAACAAGCTGGTTATGAACCAGGTAGCGATTTCAAATTAGCTATCGATGCCGCATCCTCTGAATTCTATAAGGATGGTAAATACAACTTAGCTGGCGAAGGTAAAGTAAAAACTGCAGAAGAAATGGTTGAATTCTATGCTTACCTTACTGAAAAATATCCAATCGTATCCATCGAAGACGGTTTGGCTGAAGAAGATTGGGACGGTTGGAAACTATTAACTGATCGCATCGGTGATAAAGTTCAATTGGTAGGCGATGATTTGTTCGTAACAAATACAAAACGCTTGTCTAAAGGTATCGAACTTGGCGTTGGTAACTCCATTTTGGTAAAAGTAAACCAAATCGGCACATTAACAGAAGCGTTTGAAGCTATGGAAATGGCTAAACGCGCTGGTTATACTTGCGTTGTATCTCATCGTTCTGGCGAAACAGAGGATGCGTTTATCGCAGATATCGCAGTAGCTGTTAACGCTGGCCAAATCAAAACTGGTGCACCTGCTCGTAGCGAACGCGTAGCGAAATATAATCAATTACTTCGCATCGAAGAATTGTTGTACGAAACTGCTCGCTATGGTGGCGATGACGTGTTCTATAACATTAAAAAATAATATGATGTAATTGGTAAACATAGTAATAAGTGGATAGCATATATCTGATTATTATTTATGTGTACCGATTTGTGAAGCTCCCGGTGAGTCATGATTATCATGGATCATCGGGAGTTTTTTATTTTGATGAAATATGATGTGATAACTTATTTTGTTAGCATAACTGGAACTCTTTATGGGAAAATTACACGATTCGCAGAATTTTAAAAATTTATTTTTTCAAAGCAGGAGTTTTAGAAATCATGGTGAATATTACAGTGCAATAAGCAGGTATGGTGTAAATTTTAGCGCAAGTAAAGGAGGTTGTTATGTATGTGGACATAGAGTTGGATGCAATCATCGAGGTTGCTCATCAAAAAAGGGCCAGTGATATTCATTTCGATACGACTCAGCTTGGCTTGGAAGTGAGATTTCGTTGCGATGGATTATTGTCACGGTATGAGACGATTGATAGGGCGTACCAAGAACAGATGATTAATCGAATTAAGGTATTAAGTGGCATGGATATTAGCGAGAAACGGATACCGCAAGATGGTCGGTGGAAATGGAATCGTCATCAAATTCAGGAACAAAATATAGGGGATAAGAAGTTCATTCGTCAAGGTATATCTGATTATAAAGAGATTACTATGCGTGTTTCCTCTATGCCGAGTATATATGGTGAAACTATTGTGTGCCGTTTGATGGGAAACGAAGGAAGCTATAAATCTTTAGTAGAGTTAGGAATGAGTGAAGAGTTATATACACATGTACAGGAGTTATTAAAACGACCTTATGGCTTACTAACTATTAATGGCCCAACAGGAGCGGGAAAGTCAGCTACTTTATATTCCATGCTTATGATGCTACCACGTAGTACAACAAAACTTATTTGTTTAGAAGATCCTGTAGAGGCTGATATTGAGGGGGCCATTCAGGTAGGCATTAACGAGAAAATCGGATTAACATTTTCAAAAGGATTACGCGCCATTTTACGACAAGATCCTGATTCTATAATGATTGGAGAAATACGAGATAATGAAACGGCACGCTTAGCGGTACAGGCTGCTCTAACAGGCCATCGTGTATTATCTACTATACACACGAATACGTCTCTGGGTGTCATTGAACGATTGCAAGATATGGGGGTAGAACCTTATTTGATTAAAGCGACATTGATGGGGGCTATTGCACAGAGGCTTGTAAGAAAATTAGATGGTAATGGGCAGTATAGCGGGCGTACGGCACTTTTTGAATTAATGGAGGTGCCTATGCAGCAACCTAATTGGCATATGCCTGATGAGTTTATGGTAACTACTCTAGAAGTATCTGCTAAATCAGCTATTGAACAGGGGATAACGTCATTAGAGGAAGTACAACGTGTGGGATTGCTTATTTAAGGGGACTGTGTAGGATTACTGATTTGATGTTAGCCATATACATTCAATTAAAGTATAGCAATGATAAGTGTGTAATAAGCCATGTGATGAAGGAGGTACGTATGTGTACATGCTTGTTTAGCGAATTGGGCCCTGTGTTAGAGGAGGCTTATCGATTAGAGGCAACAGATATTCATTTAGAAGAGCATCAGCCTGTGTATGCTAGAGATGCTAGTGGTTTACATGAACTTTCCTATAAGGCTGACACGATTATGATTGATGAATTGTTGCAATTGTGCCATATACTCTCAAGAGAGTGTTGGTGCTCTGTAGATGAAGCTTTCAGCTATAAGGGAACACGCATTCGTGCACATTTGTACAAGTCCAACGATGCTGTGTGTGGGACGTTGCGAATATTAAGCCACAAAGAATTAGTGCTAGGGGATACAGAGGATGATTTGTTATTAAAATCCTTTTGCCAATATAGGGATGGTTTAATTCTCACTTGTGGTCCTACGGGATCAGGTAAATCTTATACGATGGCGAGTTGTTTAGAGTTTATTAATCAAACAATGGCTAAGCATATTGTAACATTAGAAGATCCTATTGAATTTCAGTTTACCAATCAAAAGGGCCTCATTCATCAACGACAATTGGGTATACATATTAATTCTATGGCGGAAGGAATTCGAGATGCATTACGTGAAGATCCTGACGTTATTATGGTGGGAGAGTTACGTGATAAAGAAACGTTAGAAGCGGCTCTGCATGCTGCTGAAACAGGTCATCTTGTATTTGCAACGATGCATACACAACGTTCAGTCCTGGCTATTAATCGGATTATTTCTATGTTTAGTGCAGAACAACAAGATGAGATACGCAGTCAATTATCTCAAGTTTTGCGTGTCGTATTATGTCAACGATTGTTTCGCTTAGAGCATAAATTCTTAGTACCTAAAGATATCCTTATTAATACGAGAGCTGTTGCAAATCTCATTCGATCAAAGAAGGAAGCACAAATTATATCAATCCAAGAAACGCAGCCACCTATGCAAACTCTAGAAATGGCAGTTAATAAACTTGCTCTAAGGTATGGTCAGGTAGATTTGTTCAAGGAACTTTTATGATAGTTTTTACGTAATGTTTTGGCTAGGAGTAGTTTTGGTTGCTGTCATACTAGCTAATGATAGTTACTAGAATGAGGTAGTGGATATGGAGGCTTATGCATATGTTGCCCAAACGATAGAGGGGCAAGAAAAGAAAGGACAGATTTGGGCATCTTCTGTTGATGAAGTGGCAATTCGATTACGTCATGAAAAACTATATATTGTTTCTATTACAGCAGTAAAGAAACATAGACCAAAGAAGTGGAAACATAAGGATATTATTGAATTCTCCTATCAAATGGGGCTACTCATTGAATCGGGAATACCTCTACGTAGAATTATGGAGCTCGTATCAAAGAGACAGAGCCCTAGAATACCGTATCAATCCATTTGTGCTGATGTACAACAGGGTAAGAGTTTATCCCAATCTTTAACAAATTGTGGATTTCCACAAATTGGGATTGCATTGTTACGTGCAGGTGAGGTGGCAGGAACGTTAGGTGTAAGCTTTCAACTCATAAAATCTTACTATGAAAAAGAACAACAACATCATCAAAAGATAATGAGTGCTATCAGCTATCCCATATTTTTGTTGTCATTAATGGTCGTATTTTTTTTCGTTGCAGTACTATTTATACTCCCTTCCTTTAAGAAAGTATTCATAACGATGAAGATTGAATTACCGTTGATGACAAGAATATTATTTTCTCTAGGAGATTTGATTACCAACCATAGTTATGCCTGTGTCGCTATATGTATTGTACTTGTAGCTACAATGGTAATTGGATATCGATTACCTACAGTAAAACATCGTATTCATAAAAGACTATGGAGCCAGTCGAAGCAATGGTTGTGGCTCAGTTGTATGTACTACACCGGTATATTACGTGTATGGGCATTGTTATTAGAGAGTGGGATATCCTTATTGGAAGCTCTTCCGTTAACGGAGCCATTATGGCAAAATTTATATGGTCGTGAACGGGCTCAACAAATTAGTATAGCTTTACGTCAAGGACAGACATTCCATACATCCTTACAGGATTGTGATGTAGGCAATGAATTTATTTGGGATATGGTTAGTATTGGCGAGGAGAGCGGGGAATTAGTATCTATGCTCTCTCATTGTAGTCATTATTATGAGGCTATGTTGGCACGATATATTTCTAATCTAGAACGTTTATTAGAACCTATTCTGCTTAGTGTAATGGGAATTGGTGTAGGAATTTTGGTGGTATCTGTGATGTATCCCATGTTTACATCAATCTCAGCAATTTCAAAATAATGTGTGTTAAGAAAATATTCTTTAGTAAAAGAAAGTTGAGTGTTCAATATGTTAAACATTAATACTATGAATAGCTATGTGAAACAAGGTGTAGATTCTGTGATTCATTATATCCGTGCATGGGAATCACGTATGGTACAAGGACAGCATAAAAGTAAACAGGGGTTTACACTCGTTGAATTGATGGTTGTAGTGGCCGTTATTGCAATATTAGCAGGCATTGCAATGCCACAATTTATGTCAGCTGCGGATAAAGCTAAATCTGCTAAAGAAGTGGCAGATATGCAAATCATCAAAAATGCTACCCAACTGTACATGATTGATCGCAATGTAGATACACCACCAACAGTAGAAAATCTCTATAAAGAAGGCTATTTAACAGAAAATGTCAAAACACCTAAAGGAGGTAACTATACGATTAGTTATGAAGCAGTAGATGGAAATACTAGTAAATCTGTTGTTGTTAAAAGTTCGGATGGACAATAATAGTCTAACACATAGGAACACAATGTGATTTTTGCAGTTTAAGAGAAGGTCAGTGATATGTTTAAACAAAGAAACTGGATCAAAAGATATCAACAGATATGGTATTTGTTAGGGGTGTTAGGATATGTTCTATGGCTTTGTGACCGATACGGGGACGGTATAATCGTCATTCAGCTTCTTATATTCACAATCGTACTAGTATGGGGGGCTACCATCGATAAGCGATATTATATTTTACCCGATGAAGGCGCTATACTCTTAGGTCTTGTAGGCTTGCTATATTCTTATGGTCAGGGACGATGGCTTGCTATTACAGGTTTAATGTCTTTGGTGATAATGCTTTTGTGTTACCTCTTACGAATTCTCAGTCGAGGTGGATTTGGTTGGGGTGATATCAAGTGGTTTGGAGCATTGGCACTATGGCAAACTGTAGAAGGCGTATGGCTTATGTTCGGCCTTTCCTTTATTATTGGCACACTCTATCTCATATATCAATATGCATGTAGCACCAAATCAATTATCCTATCCCAAAGGGTGCCTTTTGGTCCATTTCTTTGTTTGAGTGCGTATATTACTGTATTGTGGTGAGCGCTATGAATAAATTTCATAGTACGTGGATATCTGGTTTTGTATTGGTGGAATGGATGATGGCTTTGGCTATCATAAGTATATTGTGCACTATTGTGATTACTGGAGTAGCAGAATCGAGTCAGAACCGCAAAGAATTGGATACGACAACGGAGCAATTAGTAGCTGAAATTAAACAGGTGCAGATGATGAATATGTTAGGTTATCGATCAGAAGGATTAAACCGTCCATTTATGATGATTCATAAAGATCATTCATTTTGGCTTGAACGAGCTAGTACTGTACCTGGCTCTGAATATATATTTCCTCCATATATTGAAAATTCTGGCTTAGCTACAGAGGTGACGTTTCATAGTTCGGGTCTTCCTGCTAGTGAAAGTCATATTAAACTGAGAGATACAAGAATTAAAAAGGTGAATCATATTTGGATTTCTAAGACAACTGGTCGAATACGTTGGGAGCATGGTACTGATGCAGAGCACTAGGATACATAAGGTTGGATGCCAACATAATGATGGATTTCTATATGAAGATACCCTGGTAGGTGTAACGTTGTTTATGATTATGATTCCATATATTTTTATGATTTATAACTACTGTACAACTGGAATTCGTGAAGCATATATCAATGATAAAGTATTGCAACAGGTTTCAAATCAATTAGAAGTAGGAAAAGCAGAATATTTTTATTCAAAGAGCATTGGAAATTTAAATATTGGAAACAGTAGATTTGATACTGGTGAAATAGCATCGGATATGCAGGTTCTTGATGGGATTACTTATAAATCTAATGTGAAATCGGTGGAGGTAAATCATATAGGAATGTTGCAGTATACAGTGCAAGCAATGAAAGATGGAGGGGTTGTTTATGAAGCTTCTACCTATTTATTACCAAAAACTAGTAAACACTAAATCGATAGATGGTTTTATATTGGTCCAATTGATGATTACTGGTGTAATAATTAGTATTGTGACTTTGTGCATATTACAATATTTGTCTTATTTATATTTGTGGAATCATAAAATTAGAGAAGACATAGCCGTTATGGAGGATGGTAGATATACACGCATACATATAGCTGGACGAGTGAAGCATAATTCTAGAAATATTGTAATTCAACAATTTGGTCAACGGTTAGTATCGCAGGGACCTATGCTTTGGCAGTGGGTGGTTTCACGAGACGCATTATATAGAGAGCTATCAGATGGAGATATTCAACCTTTGAGCGGTAGTCGCATTACAAATGTATTAGATAAAAGAATCGTTGAATATAAGAAACACCCCTTTTCTATGGATGATCATAATGTAGTATATATGAACTGGGTTGTTAATAATCGAATTCATAAGGGAAAAACATTCTTTATTCCAGGTCAAGGTGGTAAAAGTCAATATGTGGTTGATGCTGCTGTATTTCCAGACTATATATGGTATAGGGCAGATTGAAATAATAACCATATAGAAATGAGGAATTTTTATGTCTAATAATCGACAAGAAGGGATGATTTCTTATGTAGTACTTATTACTATGATGTTATTTTTAGTGACCGGGAGTACATTACTGGTACTGACACAGTCACAAGTAGAGATGACTCAAAAAGAATTAGATTTAGTACAAGCTAAGTATGGGGCTGAAAGAGGGGCAATGTGGTTTGTTATGTATATCCATGAGGGAGGTCAAATTCAAAAGGGACAAGAAATTCCTTTGATTGAAACAGAGTCTGAAAAAATTTATATTAAACGTCCTTTATATGAGGCGAATGAATCACATATTATTGTTCATTCTATTAATAAAGCACGTCATTGTTCGGCTCGTTCTAAAGTAGTATTTCATTTGGATAAAGAGCGTCAACAGCTAGTTATAGACTCTATATTCCCCTATTAGTAGATATTATAAAATTCATTGAAGATTACAGTGCACTAACTAATAGCTGAAGTAAGAGTAAGAGTAAAAGTAATGGTGTTTAATAAATTGTATGGATAGATATTAGAGAGGTTGTTATGAGTGGAAGAACGTTTACAGGTATTTGCATAGATACAGATTGTATTATAGGTGTTACAGGTCATATTGAAGAAGGGGTTTTGCTCATTACGGATGCATACTCTATGGATAGAACCACTGATCGCGGTCATGACTTGCATCGATTTATAAAACAAAACTCTCTAGACGGCGAGCGTTTTGGTATTGTAGCACAGATGGATACGCAAAAGTGCATGGTTGGTGTGGCTAAAGAGGTAGACTTTGAAGAGTTTTTGCGTTGGAATTTAGAGGATATAACAGGATGGGACACTAAAATCTATACCTATGATTATTGTTTGCGTATTGATGATATGGGACAAAAATATTTGTATGTAGCAGCACTTAAAACCGAAGATCTAGATGATGTAAATATAGGTATTTTATTATCTCATATACGTGTAAAAATTATTGATTATTGGCCAAGTCCATTAATATACTTGTACACTCATCGCAATGGATTTATTTTAGGGGAAGTACAAGGTGACTCTGTTCATTTATACGCGTGGTGGAAAGGGGTTTGTATAATGGAGAGTCAAGTTGATGCTAATGGGCCTGCAATTGTTGCAAGTATCAATGAGTTGGAAAGTCATTTACAAACTTACGGTATAGAAGAGGTACAGGGGGTAAAAATATATGGAATAGAAGAGTTAGCTGAGGAAACTCAATATGATATCCATGCTATTGAGGAGGAATATGGTTTAATGGAGACTGCAGATGTGCAAATAGTAGATCGTGCTAAGGAAAATTTTCAAAGTGGAGATATACATTGGGATATGGCGCTAGGTCTAGTCATTAGAGGCTTAGATTATGTATTACCAAGTCAATAGATAATATATTTACCATTTGTTTGATTGATATAAATGGGGGCCGATATGAAAGCTGATACGATGATTAATTTACTAAAACGCCCCATTCAAATGCGATTATGGTTTCATAGGTATAGGTATTGGGTTTTAGTTGGGATTACTTGTATATCAGTATTTGCTATTTCAATTCTAGGAGGCTTTTTATATGATTACTGGACATACAATACATTAGTTACGAATATGACTAATATTCAAGCAAACACAGAATATATTCAGTTACAACATGAGCTCCAAAAGCTAAAGTTAATAGAACGGGAGATACTGAAGCCTATGTATGGGCAGAATCGTCATTTGATAATGGTATTATTAGATAGTGCTAATCAGTTGAATCATCCACAGCAACAGATAAGCTTTACAAAAATCATAGCAAATGAAAAGTCTTTTTCTATTGATGGACAAGTGTTGAATATACAAGTGTATGATACATTTAAACAAAAGCTGATGGGATATTTAAGGGGTTATGATATACATGGAAAACAAGATGCTCCAAAGAACTCTGAGATGGTGGGCTTTCATTTGGAAGGACATCGTCGAGATAATTCCCGTACCGATTAAAACGGTGTATTTAGCTATTGGTTGTTGGTGCTTCATTGTTGCCATTGGTTTGGTAGGAATGGTTTATTTCCATCAACAGTATTCGGCACTATATCAAGAGTGGCTAGTCGTAAAAGGTGATTACGAAGAGAAAAGAATTCTTGTAAATTCTAAGGAAGCAAAGACTATTAAGTATTTTAAGAGTCAACAGGAGTCAGCACACAGTATGACTTCTCATGTTATGATGATAATAAAGAAATATCCTATAGTAGTTGTAGGGACAAGAGATTTACCCATGGATAATCGTACTGAACATATCACTACTCATCAGTTTCATAGTGCTATGGAAATTGAATTGATAGGGGAACTAATGGATATTCTTCAATGTATTGATGAATTGAACGCACAAATAATATACGGAGTGGTGTCTATTCAATCTATGGAAATTAAGGGGAAATCCTTATATGTAACAGTGCGAGTTTATGGATAAATGTATACATATAAACATAGAGAGTGTATATTAAGATAGATTTTCTGTAAGAGCAAGACCACAGAAATATCTTGAGATACACTCTCTTTTTATTTTCAAGACTATTAATATGTAGTAAAATAAAAGATAAATGTATATGAAGGGTAAGAAAAAGAGTCATGATTATCAAAAGAAACATTATTTTGATCGGTTCTATGGGCAGCGGTAAAAGTCATTTTGGTCGGAATTTGGCTGAAATGAAGAATTGGCAATTTGTAGATACTGATCGGGTATTAGAAGGACGATTTGGGTTGCCCATTGCTGAAATATTTAAAAAAATCGGGGAAAAAGCTTTTAAAAAAGCGGAACTAGATGTACTAAAAAAAGTATCTATGTACCATGAAGCTGTTATCTCTGTAGGGGGAAATTTCCCTATTGAATTAAAAACATTACGAGCATTACGAAAATATTCTTATATTATAGGTATTAGAGCGGCACAATTTAGAATTGTGAGTCGTGTTAATCGTAAGATTGGGAAACGACCTACTATGGATTATGATGATGTATCTGGGTACGTACATAGCATGATGCAATTATGGAAACCAGTATATAAAAAGTGCGATTATGTACTAGATACTACAAATGGTCGTACTGAAGATCTGATGCAAGTCATTGAAGATGTTTTCTATAATGAAGAGGTTTTGTTTAAGACTCGTAAACTGGATAGTAAGCCGAAGAAGTCAAAATCATTAGATATAAAAGCAAAGTCAATCCAATCAAATTCAATTCCATCGAAATCAATTCAACAACATAAAGAAGGTGAAGGATATGAAAAATCTAGCCGTTTTAACAAGCGGAGGAGACGCACCTGGCATGAATGCAGCCATAAGAGCAATCACAAGAAAGGCAATTCATGAGGGATTTAATGTCTTTGGTATTGAACGGGGCTATGAAGGTATTTTAAATGAAGAGATTAAACCTTTATTACGACGTGATGTAGGAGGGATTATTACCACTGGGGGGACCTACCTTAAAACTGCGCGTTTTCCAGAATTTAAGAATCCACAAGTACAACAAGAAGCCTATAGAATTTTAAGACAATATGATATTGATCATCTCGTGGTTATTGGCGGGGATGGATCTATGGCAGGAGCTCAAGCGTTGACTAATTTGGGGATGTCTACGATAACAATTCCATGTACCATTGATAATGATATGGGGGGCACACAATATACGATTGGTTTTGACACTGCTGTAAATACAGTGGTTCAATGTGTTGGAAAAATTAGAGATACGTCTAGTGCTCATGAGCGTGTAGCTATTGTAGAGGTCATGGGACGTCATGCGGGTCATATTGCATTACAATCAGGACTTGCTTGTGGTGCGGAGATTGTTTTGTTACCTGAGCACCCATTGCCTTTGACAGAAGTATGTGAGCGTCTAAATGAAACACACCGTAATGGCAAAACGTATAGTGTTATTATTGTAGCCGAAGGTGCTTATAATAGTTACGAAGTGAGTGACTTTATAAAAGCAAATACATATTTAGATCCTAGTGTTACTGTATTAGGTTACTTACAACGCGGTGGTGCTCCTAGTGCTATGGATGCTATTATGGCTGCACGTATGAGTGAATTGGCTATTGATGCGTTATTAGCTGGTCGAGATAATCGAATTATTGGCTATGTAGATGGTGCATTACGAGCGTTGCCATATAAAGAGTCTAAAGAAATCACGTATCCAATTCAAGAGGAGCAGTACGAATTAGTATCTATACTTAGTAGTTAATTTACCAGTTCATGATACTTTCACCAGGGAAACGTAAACTATAAATAAAATTTAGGGGTTTATACAAAAAGGAGTCATAGAACATTGGATTTTAATAAATATCGTTCAAAAATAGTGGCAGCTGCACTTGCCATATGTGTTATTGGTGGGGGCACGTATTATTACATGCACACGAATACAACACAAACAAAAACCCAATATACAACTGGTAAAGTAGAAAAGGGTACGGTTAAAACCTTGATTAGTGCTACAGGTACTATTAACCCAGTAAACTATGTTGACGTTTCCACAAATGTAGCAGGTAAACTGGAATCTGTATTGGTAAAAGAAAATGACCAAGTTACGGAAGGTCAAGTCATTGCTTACCTTGATATGCGTTCCATGCAAGCTACCGTAGACCGTGCAAAATCAGCAATGGATAATGCTGAAAAAGATATGAATCGTTATGCTACATTAGCTGCGCAAGATGCAATTGCTCGTCAAACTTATGACACAGCAGTATCTACATATGAACAAGCAAAAGCAACATATGATAGCGCAGTAGCGAATTTATCTGATGCAACGATTACAGCGCCAATGACGGGTACTATTATTGGTACACCGTTAAAAGCTGGTCAAACTATTAGTACAGGTATTTCTACACAGATGGTTATTGCTACTATTGCTGATTTATCTAATTTAGAAATTTATTTAACTGTTGATGAAACAGACATTGGTAATATTCGCTCTGGTTCTAAAGTGGATTTTACTGTTGACTCTCAACCAGGTAAAACATTTACTGGTTACGTATCTCAAATTGCTAAAGGTACAAAAGGTGAAATGGGTACTACTAGTTCTAGCGTAGTGTACTATACTGTAAAAGTTCAAATTCCATCGGATATTGCGGATAAATTCCTTCCTACAATGACTGCGCGTGCAACCATTTATGGGGATGAACAAAAGGATACTTTGGTTGTACCAATGACAGCTGTTCGTACTGATAAACAAGGGGAATACGTGTATGT
>SAAC01000016.1 GCA_009929605.1 Negativicutes bacterium | reverse complement strand
TTTTTAATAGAGTAGAACAAAATGGTTCCTGATGTAGGAGGACTGAACATGCTAAAAGTAATGACAATCTTTGGTACTCGACCAGAGGCAATAAAAATGGCTCCTGTTGTAAAGGCCTTGGCTGAGGCTCCCGATATGGACCCAATTGTAACTGTTACAGCTCAACATCGTGATATGCTCGACCAAGTATTGCGTTTATTTGATATTACTCCTGATTACGATCTTAATATCATGAGTCCAGGTCAAACATTGTATGATGTAACTGATCGTGCCTTGTTGGGTTTGAAATCCGTATTAGAGGAAGCAAAGCCTGATGTTGTGCTCGTTCATGGCGATACAACGACGACATTTGCTGGTGCATTAGCGAGCTTTTACCAAGAAATCCCTGTTGGGCACGTTGAGGCAGGCCTCAGAACTGGTAACATTTATTCACCATTCCCTGAGGAAATGAACCGTAAACTTACAGGCTCATTGGCAACCTATCATTTTGCTCCAACATCTAGTTCTGAATCGAATTTGGTGAAAGAAAATATTAACCAAGATCATCTCTATGTGACTGGTAATACTGTTATTGATGCGTTGGCAACTACCGTTCGTGAGGATTATGTTTTTGAAGAGGAGGCTATCAATGCATTAGACTCTACGAAACGTATCGTTCTCGTCACCACTCATCGTCGTGAAAACCTTGGTGAACCAATGCGTCATGTGTATGGTGCCATACGTCAATTAGTTGAAGAATTTGAAGATATTCAAATCGTATTCCCAGTACACAAAAATCCAAAGGTGCGCCAAGTCGTACAAGAGGAACTGGGCACAGTGGAACGTGTCACATTAATTGATCCACTGGATTACGAACCATTTGCCAATTTGATGGCTAAATCCTATTTAATTCTTACTGATTCCGGTGGGATTCAAGAGGAAGCGCCAGCATTAGGTAAACCAGTTCTCGTATTGCGTGATACTACAGAACGCCCAGAAGCAGTCACAGCTGGCACTGTACGTTTAGTAGGTACTGACAAAGATGCGGTTCATGATGCAGCTTATGAACTATTACATGACGAAGATGCGTATAAAATAATGTCTAATTCCGTTAATCCTTATGGTGATGGACAAGCATCTCGCCGTATTGTAGAAGCATTACGCCATGAATTCCTTGGCAATCCCAATGTGCCAGATCGCTTTGGAAAATAAATAAAAAGATCCTCGAAGGATTATTCCAATAGAGTGGATTATAACATGTATAAGTAGTACCTCATCGCATGAGGTGGCGTTGCATTGAGGTAGCACCACTTCATGCAATATTTTTATGTTAACCGTAATTGATATGGTAATTGTACGGTAAAGTATTTCTAGGTCAAGGCTTGGGAGCGAATAATCTTTGAGAAAGGAGGTCCACAGCATGAATGAATCTAAGCAAGCTATAAAATCAGCACCAGACAATCTGGAACAACAGGTGGATACAATACATCAAGTTAAGAAGCAACACAAGGGGCAAACCAGTGAGGACGAAAAACAAACAAAAGTAGACATGCTGAAAGCCGTTGCGGTGGCCTCCTCCGCTGGTATTAGTTTGCTCTGTAGTATTGGTGGTTGCCTATGGTTAGGTTATGAATTCGATAGTACCTTTGGAACATCACCAGGAGGAATTATCATGGGTGGTATTATTGGCGGTTTTGGGGGCTTATACATGCTGTATAAGCAAGTTGTCAAATAGAGTGGTGCGTATGAATAGCTTGATTATATTATTAAGAAAGATATTAGTAGCTTGTATGGTTGTCGCTCTTTTAGGTAGTTTGGGTATTTTGTCTCTTGGCTATACTGAGTATTTAGGTGGATGGCTTTGGGGGCAATGGATTGTGATGTTATACCTAGCGCTATTGGGATTTCATTCGTACAAATTGCAATTTGTAGATCCAGAAGATATTGTCCGAAAATCTCGGATGCAAGCAGCTCAACGATTACTTTTGGTTATAGCTCTTGTGCTTATTAGTACAAAATTTGCCTTTATTAATCCCTTCATGGTTGTATGTAGTTTCTTAATTACAAAGCCGGTATTGTACATTGCGTATTGGAAATATGACCATTGATTGATTTAATTTGCATATAGGCATGCACCCTAGGGTTATTTTAGAATTTCTTATAATTCACTGTATAAAGAGAAAGACAGTGGATAATTATTTTTTATATTATTCAATATATAATAAAAAGTGATGTCTATTATAAAAATAATAAAAGTTTCACTCTTTATGTCATAATCGGATAAAACTGCATAAACATCGATGTATTAGGAATATTTGGTATATAACGGATAGGAATTATCAACTGTTTCAGGTTGAACTCATATTCATTATAGGGTATGATTATAATAGTTAAGCGTTTGTTTTAAGTATATATGCGTATGGAAAGGGGTTGAAGTTGTGGAATTGCATGCAGGCCACCATACAGTGGTACAGTGGATGGGATTATCCTTTCACATTGATACCTTGTATATGACATGGCTTACGATGGCGATTGTTATTGTCATTACAATGTTAGCTACGCGCAAGCGGGCATTGGTGCCTTCAGGCATTCAAAACGTGGTAGAGATGGTGTTGGAAACACTAGAGGCAGAGTTTGCACCGAATTTAGGTAAACACTGGTCTAAAGTGAGTTCCTTATTATTCACTTTCTTTCTATTCATTTGTATCGGCAATGAATTAGGTCTACTACCAAGCGGTGGGAAACTATTCTCGCCAACAGCCGATATTAATACGACATTAGGATTTGCATTAGCAAGTTCTGCTGTAGTCTGGGCTACAGGTATTCGTATTAAAGGCATAGGATTCTTTAAACATTTTTTCGAACCTTATGTAGCATTATTTGTACTAAATGTATTTGAAGAAATTGCCAAAGTTGTTACCTTGGCAGCCCGGTTATTTGGTAATATTCTAGCCGGTGAAATCTTATTGGAGGTAATGTACAATTTATTACCTGCCTATGTACCACTTGAGTGGGCATGGATTGCATTTAGTTTAGTAATTGGTGTTATTCAAGCATTTATTTTTACAGTATTGACGTCTTCGTATTTATCACAAGTCGTTGCGGAACATTAATTAGGATTTATGGAGGTACATTATGGAAGTTCAAGGTTTATACGCAATCGCAGCAGCAGTGGCAATCGGTCTTGCAGCATTAGGGGCAGCTATCGGTGATGCATTGGTAGCAGCGAAAGTATTAGAAGGCACAGTTCGTCAACCAGAACTTCGTGGCCAATTGATGACAACTATGTTTATCGCAGTAGGTTTGATCGAAGCAATGCCTATCATCGCGGCAGTTATTGCAATTTTCTTAGTATTCACTAAATTATAATTAGGGAGGGACGACCGTTGGTAGATTTAAACGGTACTGTAATTGCCCAATTCCTTAACTTTTTTATATTAGTTGCTATTTTAGCGAAATTTGCATATAAACCAATCTGTGGCGTTATGGAAGAACGGAAAAATCGAATCGCCAATGATTTGGAAACGGCTGAACAAGCGCGTACTGATGCAGAAGCTATGAAAGCAGAGTATACTGCACAAATTGCGAATGCACGCCAAGAAGCACAAGCGATCATTGAGAAAGCTGTGAAGGAAGCAGAAGCAACTACTAAAGCGCAAGTACTTGAAGTACGTGAACAAATTGCAAATGAAAAAGAAAAAGCTCGTCAAGAGATTGAACGAGAACGTGATCGTGCAATGAATAGTTTACGTAATGAAGTAATTTCCTTATCTGTAGCTATGGCGGGCAAAGTAGTAGCTAAAGATATGGATAGTGCAACGAATACAAAACTAATTGAAGAAGCTATTGCTAAACTCGATGGTAAAACGATAGGGTTGTGATACGATGAGCATAGGAATTGTAGCAGATAAATATAGCTCCGCTATTTTGGAGCTTGCCGAAGAGCAAAATAATTTGCAAGAGATGGAGCAGGATTTATCCTATGTATCCAATGTGATGAAGGAACATCCTGAATTAAACTCCTTTCTCATGAACCCCATTATGACAGCCCAATCCAAGATTGAACTTATGGGTAAAATCTTTGAACAAGCCATTAATAAAACGGCACTGCACTTCCTGTATGTAATGATACAACGAGGACGGTATCGCTTTATTGAAGCGTCGATTCGTGGCTTTATATCTAAATCCAGACATGTTCGTGGTATTTTAGAGGCAACGGTAACGGTAACAGAACCATTATCGGAATCGATGGAACAAGCTTTAACAGCAAAATTAAAGGAACTTACGGGTAAAGATATTATGCTAGATGTCAAACAAGATTCATCCATTATGGGTGGTTTAGTGGTTCAAATTGGGGACCAAAGAATTGATGGTAGCGTAGCACGTAGACTTTCAGAATTAGAAAAAACATTGTTAAAAATAGACGCTATTGGATAGGGGTGAATGGGAACATATGAAAATGAAGCCTGAAGAAATCACTGCTATTATTAAGCAGCAGATTCAGGACTATGACGTGGATCTCAACGTTGATGATGTGGGAACAGTCCTCGATGTTGGGGATGGCATTGCCCATATTTATGGTCTTGAAAAAGCCATGGCCGGGGAATTGTTAGAACTTCCTCATGGCGTATATGGCTTGGTTTTAAACTTAGAATTAGATAATGTTGGTGCCGTATTATTAGGTGATGACTTCTTGATTAAAGAAGGCGACCAAGTACGTCGTACTGGCAAAATTATGGAAGTTCCAGCTGGTGAAGCGCTTATTGGGCGTGTTGTTAATCCATTGGGACAACCTATCGATGGTAAAGGTGATATCAAAACGACGGAATCCCGTCCAATTGAACATCCTGCACCTGGTATTGCGGATCGTAAATCCGTACATGAACCATTACAAACAGGTCTAAAAGCTATCGATGCGATGGTACCTATCGGACGTGGCCAACGTGAGTTGATCATCGGTGACCGTGGTACAGGTAAAACTGCTATCGCGATTGATACAATTTTGAACCAAAAAGGTAAAGATGTAATTTGTATTTATGTGGCTATCGGTCAAAAAGAATCCACAGTAGCTCGTGTTGTTCAAAAACTTGAAGAAGGCGGAGCTATGGATTACACCATTGTTGTATCCGCTAGTGCATCTACAGGGGCACCTATCCAATACATCGCACCATATGCAGGCGTTGCAATGGGCGAATACTTCATGTACCAAGGTAAACATGTACTTTGCGTATATGATGACTTAACGAAACAAGCAGCTGCTTATCGTGCTATGAGTTTGTTACTTCGTCGTCCACCAGGGCGTGAAGCATACCCTGGCGACGTGTTCTACTTACATTCTCGTCTATTAGAACGAGCTGCAAAATTATCTGATGAATTGGGTGCTGGCTCTATTACGGCCTTACCTATTATCGAAACACAAGCCGGTGACGTATCTGCATACATCCCAACGAACGTAATCTCCATTACAGATGGTCAGATTTTCTTGGGCACAGATATGTTCTATTCCGGTGTGCGTCCAGCCGTTGACGTAGGTTTGTCCGTATCCCGTGTAGGCGGTAGTTCACAAACAAAAGCGATGAAACAAGTTGCTGGTCAGCTTCGTCTTGACTTAGCACAATATCGTGAATTGGCAGCGTTTGCTCAATTCGGTTCCGATCTTGACCGTTCCACTCGTGAACAATTAGATCGTGGTGCTCGTTTGACAGAAATGTTGAAACAAGGTCAATACGAACCTATGAGTGTTCCTGAAATGGTTATTACTTTGTATGCCGGTACTAAAGGATATCTTTCTAAAATTGAAGTAGATGATGTATTGGAATTTGAAAACGAATTAGTTCGTTATATCAAAGCTAACTACAAAGAAATCATTACAACGATTGAGGAAACTAAAAAACTTGACGAAGCAACTGAAGAATTGCTCAAAAAAGCAATTCCAGAATGTGTAGAGAATTTTGGTACTACTCATACACTTGTGACTCCGAAGGAGGCGTAATGTATGGCTAGTGCACAAGATTTGAGAAAACGCATAAAAAGTGTTACCAATACGCAACAAATTACAAAAGCAATGAAGATGGTAGCATCTGCTCGTCTTCGTCGTGCTCAAGGTAAGGCGGAAGCGACTGGTCCTTATGCAGATAAATTGGGTCAAATCTTGCGTCATATTGCTAGTAGTATTCCTGAAAACTTCTCTAGTCCACTATTAGAAGTACGCCCTGTAAAACGGACGTGCTATGTGATGATTGGTGCTGATAAAGGTCTTGCTGGTGCATTCTCCACAAATCTAACTAAGTTTGTGATTGAACAAATCGGTACTAAAACACCGGATCAATACGATATCATTACATCTGGTAGAAAACCTAGAGACTGTATGAAAATTAGAGGCTATCATGTAGAGAAACACTTTAGCGGTTACTCTGACAAGCCTGGCTATGAACATGCTCGTGCGTTAATCCAAGAGGTCATCCCTCGATTCCTTAATGGTGAAGTGGATGAAGTTATTATGGTATATACGCATTTTGTGAATTCTATGACGCAAGTTGCAGAGGCACATCAATTGTTACCAATCGAAACACCACAGGCAGAGCAAGATGGTCAAGACTATATTTTTATGCCTGATGTGACTACCGTATGTGAACAAATACTGCCAAAATATTTGGAGATTACAATGTATAATGGCTTGCTACAATCAGCTGCTAGTGAATTAGGTGCTCGTATGACAGCTATGACATCAGCTACAGATAATGCAGGTGAATTGATTGATAAAGTTGGATTAGAATACAATAAACTTCGTCAATCTAGTATTACAAATGAAATTTCTGAAATTGTAGGCGGTGCGAATGCCTTGCAATAGATAAGGAGACCTCTTAATGAGTAATTATATTGGTAAAGTGGTCCAGGTTATCGGTCCAGTTGTTGACGTGCGTTTTGAAAATGGCAAATTACCTGCTATTTATAACGCCATTCACATCTACCATGACCATAAGGCCCACGATAGACAAAAAATTGTAGTAGAGGTTATGCAACATTTGGGCGACGACACAGTTCGTTGCGTTGCGATGAGCTCTACTGATGGTATGACTCGCGGTATGGAAGCCGAAGATACTGGTGCAGCTATTGCAGTACCAGTTGGCGAAGGTGTACTTGGCCGTATCTTTAATGTTCTTGGTGAACCAGTGGATCATGATCCAACACCTGTGAAAGTTGATGAAAAATGGCCTATCCATCGTCCAGCTCCGAAATATGATGATTTGGCACCAGAAACTAATATCTTGGAAACTGGTATCAAGGTCGTTGATTTGATTGCCCCTTATGTAAAAGGTGGTAAAATCGGTTTGTTCGGTGGTGCCGGTGTAGGTAAAACCGTATTAATCATGGAATTGATTCACAACGTTGCTACTGAGCATGGTGGTTACTCCGTATTCTCCGGCGTAGGCGAACGTACTCGTGAAGGTAATGACTTGTGGAATGAAATGAAAGAGTCCGGCGTTATTAACAAGACGGCTCTTGTATATGGCCAAATGAATGAGCCACCTGGAGCGCGTATGCGTGTAGGTTTGACTGGCTTAACTATGGCGGAATATTTCCGTGACGTTAAAAAACAAGACGTGTTGTTGTTTATCGACAACATCTTCCGTTTTATCCAAGCAGGCTCTGAAGTATCCGCCTTGCTAGGCCGTATGCCATCTGCTGTAGGTTACCAACCTACACTAGCAAATGATGTTGGGGCATTGCAAGAACGTATTACTTCTACAAAAGAAGGTTCTATTACGTCTGTACAAGCCGTATACGTACCTGCCGATGACTTAACTGACCCGGCTCCAGCGGCAACATTTGCCCATTTGGATGCTACTACAGTATTGTCCCGTTCCATTGCGGAACTTGGTATTTACCCAGCCGTGGATCCATTGGATTCCACTAGCCGTATTTTGGATCCATTGGTATTAGGTGATGAACATTACAACATTGCCCGTGGCGTACAAGAAGTACTTCAAAAATATCGTGATCTTCAAGATATCATTGCTATCTTGGGTATGGAAGAGTTATCTGATGAAGATAAACTTACAGTATCTCGTGCTCGTAAAATTCAACGTTTCTTGAGTCAACCATTCTTCGTAGCAGAAGTATTTACAGGTTCTCCAGGTAAATACGTGCCATTATCCGAAACTTTGCGTGGCTTTAAAGAAATTCTTGAAGGTAAACACGATGAGCTTCCTGAAGCAGCATTCTATATGGTTGGTAATATCGACGAAGCTGTGGAAAAAGCAAAGGGAATGCAAGAGAAGGGGGAATAAACCATGGCAGAACCCATGACCCTACAAATCATCACTCCTGATGAAATCGCCTATACAGGTGAAGCTAGCTTCTTAGTTGGCAAGGCTATAGATGGCGAATTTGGTATCTTGCCTAATCATGCACCGATGATTGTCGCTCTTGATATTGCGCCTTTACGGTTGGATGCACCAGATGGTCAAAAACATTATTTAGCTGTTTTTGGTGGTTTCTGTGAAATTGAGCATAATCAGGTGAGTATTGTGACCCTTGATTGCCAATTGCCAGATTCTATTGATGTAGACCGGGCACAACGTGCTAAACAACGTGCAGAGGAACGATTGGTTTCCAAGAGCCCTGACATTGATGTAGAACGTGCAGAACATGCGTTAGCAAGAGCTCTACTTCGATTGCATGTGGCGAAATATGTATAAATCTATGCTATGAATTATGCAAGTCATATGATTTGTGTGATAGACACTCGTTGTGGACTGTATAATTTGTTGCAAACTATAAACGCCGATGGTGAAAGTTAATTATTTCATCATCGGCGTTTTGTTATAATCATACAAGACAAAAGCGACTCCTATGAGTCGCTTTGGCTATAGGTGGTAATAACATATATATAATTATAATTCAGATACTCCAGCTAAGGAATAAGTAGTAGAAATAGGTTGCTCTACTTGATTAAAGTTTTGCGCAGTACTAGATGTATCAATTTTAGTTTGTGTTGTATAACGATTGATGTCTGTAGGTACACGTTTGTATGGAAGCTTATTCATGAGATCTGTCATGACCTTATTCCAAATTTCTCGTTGTGTTGGTACGGATAGATACTCTGCATCTTTGTAGTATGTTTTATCTAAGCCTTTGAATTCTTGTTTGTTAGCATCGTAGTAATATAATTTGGCGCTGATAGCTACTCGTGTGTAGATTTCATCACCAGTGCTATCGAAACGGAAGGTACGAGTTGGACGATATTGCACATAATCGTTTTCAACAGCGATTGGCAATAGTACGATATCTGCACCAGTTTCTTCTGCAATGGTTGCAAGGGAATTCGCCGTAGCTAATGAAGCACTAGTAGGGCGATTTGTTGTTACAGCACTATAGTATGGGTATTTCAGTTCGTTTGTAATAGCTGTACGCATAAATTGTGCCATTTCAGCGCGATCTTTACGAGTGTTGCTGCTAGGGTTTACGATAACCACATTACGGCTAGGGAAATTTTTCAAGTCGCCGCTAAGGTCGATGCTTTCAGTATTGGAGATAATAGCATTATTGGTGTTAGTTGTATCATTAGCGACACGCGTTTTAAAGTTATTAGATGTTGTATCTTGCTCAACAGGTTGTACTTGTTTTAAATAGGCACTGGCAAAAATATTGTCAGCTGCAAAGGTAGTTGGGGTTGCGATGAATGCTGTCATGCAAGACATTACAGCTACTGTAGCTAGTTTTTTGATGAAAGTAGAGAAACGTTTGGTATTCATAGTGAGTCTCCTTGGTATGGGATAATTCAAAATTAATAACATTATGTATAGTATTATATAACTATCTACATGTATGTAGTAGAGTAAACATTAATTCGCTGCTTATAATAGTTGTATAATACATATACTATTAGTATACCCTGTATTTGACATTCATTGAAGAGCCTAGGATATAAAAAAAGAGCAAGCATACTGCTTGCTCTCCTTAGTGGTGGACGATGACAGGATCGAACTGCCGACATCCTGCTTGTAAGGCAGGCGCTCTCCCAGCTGAGCTAATCGTCCATATGGTGACCCGTCCGGGAATCGAACCCGGGATACCGCCGTGAAAGGGCGGTGTCTTAACCGCTTGACCAACGGGCCAAAAGTATGGCTCCTCGAGTAGGACTCGAACCTACGACCGATCGGTTAACAGCCGATTGCTCTACCAACTGAGCTATCGAGGAATAATACAAGAGTAATTATATGATAGATATAGAATTTATGCAAGTGTTTTTTTATAAAAATATAAATGATAAAAGCTCAATATCTATAACTAAATGACATAGACTATATGTAAATTTATATTTATTGAAAAAAATGATATATATAAAGTAAATATTTATATAAATGAGGATGAGGATAAATGCAGGTATAACCTATATAGTTGAGATATATGTTGATTGTGTTATACTTATACTATCGAAAAAAGTATATTGAATAAAATTGGTGAAGAATAATTTTCAAGAAAAAAATAATGATTTAAATGATATAGATTTTCAATTATTGTAAATATTCCTAAAAGATGCGTAGAGGATGTTTGGGAATGTACATTTGTATACTGTAGAAATTATGTTGATTGATGCCGTTTAATAGTGTTTCATCTAAAATATTCTATATTTTGATAGTGTATAAAAAGAGTATATTTAACCAATGATAAAAACTCTCATTAAACGAAAAAATGTTGAGAAAACGGTATAGCTAAGCTGTTGAATAGACTTTCTCAGTGTGCTACCATTTACGTATAGAGTTAATCTCAATATTTGTTCCTGAGGAGGGATTATTTTGCGCGAGATCCAAGTATCAACAATCACAGAAGCAGTCAAAAAATTATGTATGGACGCTGCTTACTACTTACCAAATGATGTTTATGAATCTTTAAAAGCTGGTCGTGAAACAGAAGAGTCTCCAGTAGGCGCAGTTGTTCTTGATCAAATCATCAAAAATGCAGAAATTGCAAAAGATGAAGATCGTCCAATTTGCCAAGATACTGGTATGACAATTGTATTCTTAGAAGTAGGCCAAGATGTTCACTTCGTTGGTGGCGATCTTAAAGAAGCTATCAATGCTGGTGTTGCAGCTGGTTATATCGATGGTTACTTGAGAAAATCTGTTGTAGCAGAACCTTTGTTTAACCGTAAAAATACTCAAAACAATACTCCTGCTATCATCTACACTGAAATTGTTCCTGGCGACAAAATCAAAATTGACGTTGAATTAAAAGGTTTTGGTTCTGAAAACAAATCTGGCGTTAAAATGCTTGTACCTGCTGATGGTGTACAAGGCGTTAAAGATGCTGTATTGGAAATCGTTAAAAAAGCTGGCCCTAACCCATGCCCACCAATGGTAGTTGGCGTAGGTATCGGTGGTACTATGGACCAAGCAGCTTTACTTTCCAAAAAAGCTCTTCTTCGTTCTACTACAGAACGCAATCCAATGCCTGAATATGCTCAATTGGAAGCTGAAATCTGTGAAAATATCAACAAAACAGGTATCGGTCCTCAATTAGGTGGTTCCACTACTGCATTAGCAGTTAGCATCGAATGGGGTCCAACTCACATTGCTGGTCTTCCAGTGGCTGTAACTATCTGCTGTCATGCAGCTCGTCACGCTGAAGTTGTTCTTTAATAGAAACAGGAGGAGACATAGTAATGGCTGAAACAATTCGCATTCAAACACCTTTCACTGAAGAAATGTCCAGAAAATTAAAAGCTGGTGACAGCGTTTTAATCACTGGTAAAATTTATTCCGCACGTGACGCTGCTCATAAAGTTATGACAGAAGCATTAGCACGTGGCGAAGAATTGCCTATCGATTGGCATGACAAAATAGTTTACTATTTAGGACCAACACCTGCAAAACCTGGTGACCCAATTGGTTCCGCTGGCCCTACAACTTCCGGTCGTATGGATGCTTATACTCCAACAATGTTGGATCAAGGTATCAAAGGTATGATTGGTAAAGGTTCCCGTAAACCAGAAGTTATCGAATCCATGAAGAAAAATGGCGTAACTTACTTCGCAGCTGTTGGTGGCGCTGCTGCATTAATTGCAAAATCCATCAAAAAATATGAAGTTATTGCATATGGTGACTTAGGCCCAGAAGCATTAGCTGAATTGACTGTAGAAGATTTCCCAGCTATCGTAGTTATTGATAGTGAAGGTAACGATTTCTACGAAATAGGTCAAAAACCTTACCGTAAACTATAAAATCTTGCATGGTTGTTCCCCGTGCATTCAAACACCCCTTGGCTTTGACTGAGGGGTGTTTTTTTCTTTTATCTACCGAATCTTCTTTTATCTACCGAATCTATGCATTTTATGATAGTATAGAAGTTAGACAAACTAGTATAGAGTATTAAGAGCGAGGCGGTTATATGAAATCCATACAGGACATTCGTGAAGAAGCGCGTAAAGCTATTATTGAATTAATAGATGCTGCTCGGTTAACGCCGGGGCAGTTAGTGATTGTTGGTTGTTCTAGCAGTGAAATGGCGGGAGGTGTCATAGGACATGATTCTCATATGGAACTGGCAGAGGCTGTGTTTGAGGAACTTTATACAGTGGCTAAGGAACACCAAATTAATTTAGCATTCCAATGCTGTGAACATTTAAATCGCGCCATCGTGGTGGAACAATCCTATGTGACAACAGAGGAGCTTTGCAATGTGGTACCTCAGCAACACGCTGGTGGTGCTATGGCGACAACAGCCTATAAACGGCTAGACAATCCAGTGGTCGTTGAATTTATCAAAGCAGATGCAGGCATCGATATTGGTGATACTTTCATCGGTATGCATTTGAAACATGTGGCAGTGCCAGTTCGCCTCGGGGTGAAAGAAATTGGTTGTGCCCATGTAACAGCGGCGCGCGTTCGCCCAAAAAGTATTGGTGGCATTCGTGCCGTATATAATGAGTCATTAATGTAATAGGAGGTATGAATGGAAGCCTTCATTCCTTATTTAGTTATCGCTGGTGTGGTCATCGTGTTCTTTGGGTTGTGTTATGCATTATTCAATAAACCGGATAAAAAACAAGAACATGAACCGGTGGCGCCGAAACAAACAGAGCATCATAGTATCAAGGATTATGGGTCCACATACTACAGCAATGTGAATCGCGACGATGCGAGTGAAAGTAAACAAACATTTAGAGTTATCGAAAATGGCGTAGATGTGACAGCCAAACACGCAGCGGTACAAGAAAATGCACAAGATAAGTCCTCTAATGCTGTAGTAGCTGAAAATACCGCTAATTTTAAAATCGAACATACTCAAGCTATTCCAAAAGTGGCTGAACAAATCGAACACACCGCCGTTATTCCAGCCGTTCGGAATATTGAGGAAACACAGTTCGTTGGTAATGTGAACGATATTGCAAAAGTTGATGAATTGAAAAGTACACCATCTTCTGATATGGAAGCGACACAACTTATTGGCGCCGTTACTGGTGCTGCAGCTGCGAGTGCAGGCGTTGTAGGTGCAGCAAGTATGGCGAGTGCAGCTGGTGCAGGTAGCGTTAGTGCTCAAGCGGCAGCCGTTCCAGGAGCCGTAGGTGCTGTGGCGAATTCAGCAGATAATAATAATTTATCTGTATTGGAAGAAACTCGCCTCATCAATGTAGATGAAATCAATAAAGCCCTTGCCGAAGATGATGGGAAACCTAAACAAACGGTTAGCCCTTGGACGCAAGAGGCGCAAGAACAAGAAATGGTTGATTTAGCAATCAAGCCATTTATTCAATCCTTTGGCCTTGTTGGGGAATCTACAAAAGCAAATGTTGAATCTATTACTCGTGAAGCATTAGCTGCATTGCAAATCACAAAAATTAGCGAAGTTCGCTATTTGCTAGAAAATATTGTAGTTCAAGAAGCGATTATGTGTATGCAAAAGGCTTATGCAGCGAATCCGACAGATAGCATGCGTGCCGTTGCGTTAGAGGCATTCTTTGATGTGGTACAACAACCAAAGTCCAGTACACCGTACTTGGTGGCCTTCGATGCACTTCGCGTGTTGCCACATATGACATTAGGTCATTTCCAAATCATGGCATTGTCCCTATTGTTACAATATTCTAGAAATTCCAACAACTATACATTATCCAACTTCCAACATTATGTGGAAAAATATATCGAACCATTTATCTCCGATGTACCACATGATAGTTCCTTCTTCCGACAACTAGATTACCTTCGTTGTACGATTCAAGAACGTGAATCCATTACATTGGCACAATTGCTTGGTAATTCCTATCCATTCGTATTTAACTTCCGTGGCTTTAGCCGTGAGGAATTAGAATACATCACAGGCCGAGATGGCATTGATCCAAACTATATTGTCAAGAGTATGAACTCTAGTTTGTACAAATTGGCGATGGTGGACGATTCCATGGCACCGCGTTTCTTCCGTCAAGCGCACATCACCGATGCATCTATGCAACGAGATTTGCTTGCCTTGATGCGTAGCAAACCAACGTCCTTCAGCGGTGCGGAGGCGCGCAATATCATGGACGACATTTCCCCAGTATTGCTCGACCTTGCCGACCTATTCGACAACGGCCCAATGTCTGCCATGAGTCTCACATTGCTAGGCCTATACCTTGGCCGTGCCCATGTGAAAGCAACCATTGGCGAAGAATTTGATTTGTCTCGCTGGTTCTAATAGGGTAATCGACTGTTGACTGGTGAAAGCTAGTTGGATGAATAGCTATAGCAATTAAAAAAAACGGACTTAGATGTTTGATACCGTTGATGTATCAGCCATCTAAGTCCGTTTTATTATTTGCAGAAAATTTAGTTGTTATTAAATCCGAATTCCGTGATTACCGATAAATCCAATAACGACACAGACCGACCTTGGATATCAATAATGCCTTCGTCGCGTAATCGTCCTAGCTCGCGGCTGAGGGCTGTACGGGATACGTTGAGGACCTCGGCCATTTGTTCGCGGTTGTGTGGCAATTTTAATTCTTCGCTATGTTGCACGGTGTAAATGTCTGTAAGGTAGGCGAAGATTTTCTCACGCATGCCTTTTAAGGTGAGGTAATGAACCTTCTTTGTGAGAATCATGGCCTTTTCGGATAAATCCTCTAATAGATTGGAGAGGATTTTGGTTTGGCATTGTTGGCAATCTGGTAATGTTTGGATAAATGTTTCTAGCGGGATGAACATGATTTTACTGGCCTTCATGGCTTTGATAGTGGCAGGCCATAGGGCTTGCTTGCTGAAAAGTAATGCTTCGCCGAACATGGCTGATGCCTCTAAGTTCGCCATGATAACGCGTTGGCCCATGACATTTTCGCGAGTTAATAGAGCGCTACCTTCGAGGATAACGCCGATGCCTTCCATAGGATCACCAGAGAGGGCGATAAAATCATTTTTCCTGTATTCTTTCACAATGACTTTGGCATTGTGGAGGTATCCCAGTAATTCACTCTCACCAAGATTTTGAAATAGAGGGCATTTCACGATAGTTTTGAAATATTTTTTGATGATCTCTTCAGATAATAGTTGTTGCATCAGAGCCTCCTTGTTAGTGTGTAACAATAAACTGTTACGTTTGCTGTATGGTGCTAGTATATCAAGAGCATATCAATAGAATGTCAACAGAATATAGCTGTATGTTTGTTGCTTTCAGAAAATGCAATGATAAATGTATAAAAAGTATTTCAATTTTACTAATTGAATTTTACTAATTGAATGAGTATAATATAGATAGATAAAACTCTATCTATTTTCATTTTTGTTTAATCGATGATGGTAGGTATGTAGAGGCTAACTTTCATTTAACGGAGAATTTAACGGAGAGAAGAATTCTCAATATAAAATTTATATAAGTTATACTTGATGCCAACCAAATTTATCTGTAAAAAAGAAAAAAGTTTTTTATTTTGTTGCTCAAGCTACAGAAATTAATACATCACTATTGTATACTCATACTTGTAAAAAGGACAATAACTAAATGTGATTTTAGTTGTCAGTATATGAATAGTATGATGGTTAAGCGAAAGCTTGAAGGCGAGAAAGTCTCGCGAAGGAGGATTTAAAATGAGTATGTTCTGTTATCAATGTGAACAATCTGCAGCACCAGCGGGCTGTACTGTACAAGGCGTTTGCGGTAAAACTGCTCCAGTTGCTAACTTGCAAGATGAATTAACAGCTGCTTTGATTGGGTTAGCACGTGCTTGTGAAGCTAAAGGTACTACAAAAGAAGCAATCAAATACTTGGAAAAAGGCTTGTTCATGTGCGTAACTAACGTAAACTTCTCTGAAGATCGTGTACAAGAATTTATCGATGAAGTAAATGCTTGCCACGCTAGCATCGATCCAACTCAACAAAACTTTGATTGGGAACAACTTTGGAAAGGTGAAGAAGATATCGTATCCCTTCGTTCCACATTATTATTAGGTATGCGTGGTATGGCTGCGTATGCTTGGCATGCAGCTGTTATCGGCTATGATGATGCAGACGTTGATGCTTGGTTCGTAAAAGGCCTTGTTGAAATGGCTAAAGATCACAGTGCAGAAGAATGGTTGAATTTGTTGATGGAATTTGGTCATGTTAACTTGAAATGCATGGCATTACTTGACGCTGCTAACACTGAAACTTATGGCACTCCAGTACCTACAACAGTTCCTTTGACTGTAGAACCAGGTCCTTTCATCGTAGTAACTGGTCATGACCTTCACGATTTGAAAATGCTCTTGGAGCAAACTGACGGCAAAGGCGTAAACATCTATACTCATGGTGAAATGTTACCTTGCCACGCTTACCCTGAATTGAAAAAACACCCTCAATTAAAAGGTAACTTTGGTACTGCATGGCAAAACCAACAAAAAGAATTCGTTGACGTTCCTGGCGCATTCTTGTTCACTACAAACTGCCTCATGCCACCTAAAGAAAACTACAAAGCAAATATCTTCACTACAGATGTGGTAGGTTTCGATGGTTGTACACATGTAGAAACTAATGATGATGGCACAAAAGATTTCAGTGCAGTTATCAACCGTGCTCTTGAATTGGGCGGTTTCTCCGAAGCTCAAGAATTCACTGGCATCAATGGTGGTCATGAAGTAACTACTGGTTTCGGTCATGGTACAGTATTGGGTATCGCTGATACAGTAATCGATGCTGTAAAAGCTGGCGCTATTAAACACTTCTTCTTGGTGGGCGGTTGCGACGGTGCTAAAGTAGGCCGTAACTACTACACAGATTTCGTAAAACAAACTCCACAAGATACAGTTGTATTGACATTAGCTTGCGGTAAATTCCGTTTCAACGACCTTAACATCGGCGAAATCGGCGGTATTCCTCGTATCCTTGATATGGGTCAATGTAACGATGCTTACTCCGCTATTCAAGTAGCAGTAGCATTGGCTGGCGCATTCGAATGTGACGTAAACGATCTTCCATTGACATTGGTATTGTCTTGGTACGAACAAAAAGCGGTATGTATCTTGTTAACATTGTTAGCATTGGGTATCCGCAACATCTACATCGGACCTTCTTTGCCAAAATTCTTCTCCAGCAATGTGTTGAGCATTTTGGTAGACAAATTCCAATTACACCCAATCACTACTCCTGAAGCTGACTTGAAAGCTATCTTGGGTTAATTATTAGGCGGTGTGCAAAGCAATTTGCATGCCGCTTTTTTATATGTTGGCGTGTATAATCTACAAGAACAAATATACTGCATATGTGCATATATACAAGATATATATTCGTTGATATACTATAAGCAAGAAAGCTATATAGCAGGCGTTAGGCTCTTTCAAAATGCCTATATTGCGACATGATGTATGTTGATTAATATGTTGATTTGAGGTAGTTATGAACACAATTTTTGACATTATCGGACCTATTATGATTGGTCCCTCTAGCTCACATACAGCCGGAGCTGCTAGACTTGGAAAAATGGCACATTGTATTTTTCGGGGTGTACCGTCTCGTGTGGAGTTAACCCTATATGGATCTTTTGCAAAAACCTACAAAGGGCATGGTACAGATAAGGCCCTATTAGCTGGATTACTAGGCTTTCAAGAAGATGATGCCCGTATACGGGTGGCTGATGAATTAGCTAAAAGAGATAACATGGATTATGAATTTATTGAGTCTCCTCTTGAGGTGGATCATCCAAATGTAGTGAAATTTGATATGTATGATACAGGCCATCGGCACATGACTGTTGTAGGCCGATCGCTTGGTGGTGGCCGTATTATGATTACCCAGGTGGATGGGGTAGATATGGAGATTACTGGTGATGAGTTCACTGTGGTTGTATTCCATGAGGATAGGCCTGGTGTGATTTCTCTTGTTACCCAAGTATTAGGGGAATCGAACATTAATATTGCGGGCATGCGAGTGTTTAAAAAAGCTAAGCACAAGGATGCGGTAATGGTGATTTCTACTGATAGTATTGTAGATGCAGAATTAGTAGATAATATGCGCAAATGTCCAGGGGTACGTGATTTAATGACCTTTGATGTGTTGTAGGAGGAGTTATGAGTTATTCGTATGAAACCATTGAGGATATTATCCGTTTGGCGGAAGAACATTCTATTTCCTTCTCTGACGTAGTATTGCAGGCGGAATTAGAAAATTATGAAAATGATGTAGAAACTGTTATGGCCGCCATCGATACTCGATTACAAGTGTTTGAAAAATCCATTCAAGCTGGCCTACTAAATACGGGTAAGACACCATCTGAGATGTCTGGTGGACAAGGGGCGCAATTGTTAGCACAAGGTCAACCGCGATTTATGAGCGATTTAATGTACAAGTCTATGACTTATGCTATTGCCGTTAATGAAGCTAATGCAAAAATGTTTAAAGTCGTTGCCTGTCCAACGGCTGGTTCTTGCGGTGTCATGCCGGGCTGTGTGAAAGCTGTTGGTGAGCATTATAATCTGAGCCATGATGATTATGTACGTGGATTTCTTACAGGTGCCGGTATTGGCAATGTAGTGACAAATCGTGCTTGTGTAGCGGGTGCTGTTGGCGGATGTCAAGCCGAAGTTGGCACTGCCTCTGCTATGGCGGCAGGAGCTATTGTTGAAATGATGGGGGGCACACCTCGTCAGGTAGGTAATGCATTGGCTATTTGCATGAAAAATCTATTAGGTCTTGTCTGCGATCCAGTGGCAGGCCTTGTAGAAGTACCATGTATTAAACGTAATGGTGTGTATACTGCCCATGCTTTAACTGCAGCGGAAATGGCCATGGCCGGGATTGAAAGTCAAATACCACCAGATGAAGTTATTGAAACAATGAATATAGTAGGTCGAGCTATGCCAGCAGCACTTCGTGAAACAAGTGATGGAGGGTTAGCAAAAACATTGACCGGTGAAAAGATTGCAAAACGAGTTCGTTCCTTATAGGAGCGGACTTTTTGCGTATATCCGTTCTTTTTACTTTTATCGATTTGTAGTAAAATAGAGAAGAATACTAATTCGGACTTATTATATCCACTATGTGGTTATAGTCTAGTTAATAAGTAGTATAAGTATGTTGGAAATATAATTGCCTATTAGAGTGATATAAATATGAGAGGGGGTACTACGATGGACGGGGCGAAACAAATATTGTCATATCTTTTGGATGCAGGTTATGAAGCGTACATCGTAGGTGGCGCGGTCAGAGATATTTTGATGCATATAGAACCTCATGATTTTGATATTGTTACATCTGCTCACCCTGAACAGGTCATTGCAGTATTAGAATCTCATAATATATCTACGCCAGGTATGGTGGGCAAGTCCTTTGGTGTTGTGATTGCATCTTTGCTTGGTAAAAGCTATGAGATTGCTACTTACCGTAAAGAAACTTATGGTGAGGACAGTCATCGACCAGACACTATAGTCTATGCATCTACACTAGCGGAAGATGTGTTGCGCCGCGATTTTACTGTCAATGGTTTGGCTATGGATGTAGATGGCAATGTTATTGATCTTGTAGATGGGTGCCATGATATTAAACATAAGATTTTACGCACTATTGGAAATCCACAACATAGATTCCAAGAAGATGCACTACGTTTATTTAGGGCTTGTCGATTTGTAGCAAAATTAGATTTTCTGCCGCATAAAGATTTGTTAGAGGCCATGCCTAGCGCTTTTCATAGAGTAGAAGGTTTGTCTCTTGAACGAGTGAGACAAGAACTGGATCAGCTCATGGTGGAGCCTGCGGTGGCAAAAGGTCTAGATATTCTTGTTCAATCTAGATTGGCAGAATGTTCTTGCCGTGCTATACGCCATGGCAAGGTAGAACAAATACCTATTCTGCCAGAACTATACCACTTGGTGAATTTGCCACAGGAAAAAGCATTTCACACTTTTGATGGTTGGTATCATACATTGGCCGTGGTAGCTCATACAGAACCGGATCTTACTCTTCGTTGGGGGGCATTACTCCATGATGTAGCAAAGGGAATGCCAACAATACGAGAGATAATTAATGGGCGACTTACCGATCGTGGTCACGATACAATGGGTGCCGATATGTCCCGAGAATTGCTGACCCGTTTGGAATACCCTAAGTCTTTTGTGGATCGTGTTGTATGGATTGTGAAAAATCATATGAGGTTCCATTACTTTGTCACCCATAATGAAGCAGATGCCGTTAAATGGGCTCGACAAGAGGCTCGTAGTGGTGCATTCCGATATGCGGCGAATCTAACTGAAGCCTGGCAGCAGTTAGCACAAGTATGTGCAGCAGATGTTATGGGATGTGGTAAACCTCATGCCTCTACAGATGGGACTCTCGCCTTTGGAGATTGTATGGTAGATATTAGTAATCACATGCCTATCCATACGAGTGATCTAAATTATGATAAACGATTGCTAACATTAGTGGCACCTAATGTAGGTGAAATGTTAAAGCTCTTGCTAGCGCAAGTTCAAGAAGGCAGGATTGAAAACAATCCAGACGCATTGCTTATAGCTGCGGAACGACGTCTACAGAGACTTTTAAAAAAGAAAAAATAGAGATAACAGAGGTACATGAATCTTAGGATTCAGTTTGGAGATTAGAATGGATAATAAATCACGGCCCCAGCGTTTTAATAATAGAGGGTTTGGATTGCTCGCTGTCTTAATCATGGTGGCAGGTGTGTTAGTATTGCGATTGTTTTTCTTACAAATCGTAGATACATCGGATTTGGAAGCAAAAAACCTTAGTCAAGTACAGGTGGATCGCAAATTGCAATCTCCGCGCGGTACGATTTATGACCGTCACGGATCGCCCCTTGCCATGAGTGTGTTTACAAAATCACTGTATGCAGATCCGCAAATGCTTAAGAAAAACCCTGAAGATATAGCTGAGTTAGTGGCTCCCTATGTATCAATTTCGAAGGAAGCTATTGTTGAGAATTTAAAAGAAGATACGGCCTTCGTTTGGCTAGACCGCATGATGGAACCGGACAAGTCTAAAGCCGTTGAAAAAATTATAGAAGATGAAAAACTCGAAGGCTTGAATTTTGTCGAGGAAAGTAAACGTTATTATCCAAATGGCAACTTAGCGGCTCAAGTACTGGGATTCGTTGGTACTGAAGATAAAGGGTTAGATGGTCTTGAAATGGTTCTCGATGATGAACTCAAAGGAGGTCTAACAAAAGAAGTAGTGGCGACTGACCGTAAGGGGAATGCTATTTTTGGTTCCGTGTTAGCCCAATATTTGCCGGATAAGGGTAAATCTGTTACCTTGACCATTGATGCGACGGTGCAATTTATTGCAGAGCGCGCCTTAGAACAAGCCATGGTGGATACAAAACCGGCTCATGCTAGTGTTATCGTTATGGATCCTAAAACAGGTGAAATTTTAGCGATGGCCAATCGTCCGACGTATGATCCAAACCATTATGATAAGGGTAAGGAACAGGATTTTAAAAATATCGCAGTAACGAATTTGTATGAACCAGGCTCAACATTTAAACCGATCATTGCGTCCGCGGCCTTAGCATCTGGCAAATGGACCGTTGATACTGTATACAATGATACTGGTTCTATTATGGCCAGTGGACATGTTATGCAAAACTGGAATGGCGAAGGTTATGGCAAGGTTCGATTGCTAGAAATTTTAAAATTCTCCATTAATACCGGCATGGCTCGTCTCGGTTTGACAACGGGACCAGAAATTTTATCTGAATATGTTCATAAATATGGTTTTGGTCAACCTACAGGTATTGAACTGCCTGGTGAAGGTGAGGGATTACTTTTTAATCCTGAGGAAATGGCGGATATCGATACAGCGTCGATGTCCATCGGTCAAGGTATTGCAGTAACGCCACTTCAAATGGTACGTGCCTTTGGGGCTATAGCTAACGGTGGTATTTTGATGAAACCGCATATTGTGAAAGCCTACAACAATCCAGATGGAACTGTAGCTAGCGAAACACAGACGGAATCCCAAGGACAAGCAATTCCTGAAAATGTAGCGTCTACTATTGTAGATATTCTTGAAAAAGAAGTATCTGAAGGTGGCGGTAACAAGGCGATGGTAGAAGGTTATCATTTCGGCGGTAAAACAGGTACTGCTCAAAAATTAAATACCGAATACGGTGGTTATTTAGATGGCCGCTATATTGCGTCCTTCATAGGTTTTGGACCTGTAGAGGATCCAAAATTTGTAGTCCTAGTTGCAATTGATGATCCAAGCAATGGTTCCATTTATGGTGGTCAAATTGCAGCGCCAGTTTTTAAGGACATTATGAGTCAACTAGTTCGTTACTATCAGATTTCTCCTTCTGTAAAAGAAGAAGTGAAAGTAGGAGCTACTACAGTACAAACACTACCAAATCCATCTAAAAATTCTGATGGTTCAGTGACTTTACCTAATTTTGCAGGCTTCCCATATGGTGCTGTACGTGACTGGCTCAATGAAGCCGGATTGTATTTTAAACCGGATGGAACTGGTAATGCTATATCTCAAGATGAGGCACCAGGCTCTGCGGCATTCCCTGGGGATGCTATAACGGTACATTTTGTTAGATAGATTATGAAAAATTGATATTTTTCGTCACCTGTGTTGATAGGATGAAAGTATATCTTTCATTGTAAAGTTATTTTTCATCGTAAAGTATATCTTTCACAGTGAGGATTAGCATGGTTGATTATAAAAGAGATAAAGAGGAAATGATGATTGAATTACGAGGTAAAGCTGTAGCAGATGTGCATAAAGCAGCGCTACAAGATAAATTACAAACCCTGGCAACGCAAGGGATTACCTTGAAAATGGCAGTTCTCCTCGTCGGAGGGGACCATGGTGCCAAAATGTATGCGGCATTCATGGAGAAAACTGCACGCGCAGCCGGTTTAGATTTTGTTCGTGTAGAACTGCCTGAAATGGCTACACATGACGAAGTGGCAGCAGCTATGCAAGCCTTGAATGATGATGATTCTGTTAATGGGATTTTGCCATTGCTGCCTATGCCAAAACAAGTTAAAAGTGCCACTATCCTTGAGTTGATGGATCCCACTAAGGATATTGATGGTCTTACCATGTATAATGCTGGTTTGTTGGTATCTGGAAAAGGTGGATTTCCGCCTTGTACGGCAAAAGCGTGCATGGCTATTTTGGAACATTACAATATTCCGATTCAAGGAAAACATGTGGTTGTTCTTGGCCGCAGTCAAGTCATCGGAAAACCAATTGCATTGATGACATTAGCAGAAAACGGTACAGTTACAATTTGTCATTCCAAGACACCTAACTTAGAAAGTTTTGTGAAACAAGGCGATATTATCATAGCTGCGGTTGGTCGTGCTCACATGATTACCGGTGATATGTTAAAACCTGGTGCCGTTGTTCTTGATGTGGGCATTAATGAATTGGATGGCAAAACTGTTGGTGATGTGGATTATGACAGTGCCGTAGACGTAGCTGGTGCGATTACCCCTGTACCAGGTGGCGTTGGATCCGTTACAACTACAATGATGTTAGAAGCTGTTTATGAGGCGTATCATGCACGAAATGTCAATCGCTGAAGGGATTCTTGATATTGCCCTTGATACGATGAAACAGAATGATGCTACTGTGATTCACAGTATTCAACTTAATTTAGGGCTTATGAGTGGCGTAGAACCAGATGCATTGCATTTCTGTTTTGATGCTATTACAAAGGATACACCTGCTGAAGGTGCTACACTGAATATTAATACTATTCCTATAAAAGGGCAGTGCTTAGATTGTGACCATGAATTTATGGTCCAGGAGTATGTGTTTGTGTGTCAGTCCTGTGGGGGACATACGGTACAAACAGTGGGTGGCCGAGAATTACAGGTCACATCTATAGATATAGATTGAATTGGACTACTATGTATTGGTTGGCAAACGTGCAATGTTTTCATAGTGTTCGTAGTAATGCTCGGTGGAATATAATGAACGTTATTGCTATATGAAGATAGATTTGAAAGGAGTCCTATGGAAGTAAAAGTAATGACCAATGTATTAGCAAAAAATGATGCTATTGCAGAGGCTCTACAACAAAAATTCAAGGAAAAGAATATATTTGTATTTAACTTGATGGGTTCTCCAGGGGCGGGGAAAACATCCTTGTTAGAGGCTACACTACAAGATTTAGTGAAAGATTATAAACTTGCCGTCATTGAAGGTGATTTATATACATCTAAAGATGCGGAGCGAATTCACGCGTTGGGGATTCCAGTTTTGCAAATTAATACTGTTGGAGGATGTCATTTGGATGCGCAAATGATTGAATCTGCGCTAGATGATCTGGATCTTGATGAATTAGATATGATTATAATCGAGAATGTAGGTAACTTAGTGTGTCCTGCAGAATTTGATATTGGCGAGGCTATGAAAGTTACGGTGCTATCCGTCACAGAAGGTGAAGATAAACCGTTAAAATACCCATTGATATTTAAAGAATCAAAAGCAGTACTGCTTAATAAAATTGATTTGTTACCCTATGTTCCATTTGATAAGGATAAGGCTTTAGCAGATATTCATAATTTGAATCCTAATGCTCATGTATTTGAAGTTAGCTGTACTGGTAAAGATGGGTTAACAGAATGGACAAATTGGCTACGCACACAATTGGAGAGTCGCTAATGATACTACATAGAATGTTGAAATATAGTGTACTTACCGCTCTTGCGGTGTCGTTCGTGGGGGTGTCTTGTTCGGCATGGGCTACAGATGTTATTAGGTTGAATCCTAGTGTATCTGCTGAGAGCAGCCAAAGTAGCGATTCTTCTGCAGTGTCTAAGAATACTATTGCTGATAAGGACAATGCTGAGGGGCCTTCTAATCCGGAAATCTGGTTAGAAAAGCAAAGTGTACCTACTAAAGAATGGGAAGCAGAAGAAAAAGCTGTAGAGGCATTTTCTAATTCAATTCAGTCTTGGCATAATAAATCTGTAGATGCTAGTGTGTATCAGTCACCTAATTCAATGGCGGATATTGGAAAATCCTTTACTGCTTCTAATTTACCTACTTTATCAACTGATGAAGAGTTTCGTGTTGATGGTATTGGTCTAGGTGAGATATTCATTCCTAGTAAATATGATGTTGCACGTGTTGAAACGAATGATACTTTTACGTCTTATACGTTAAAGAATATGACTGTTACTGTCTACTCAGGTGTTCATGAGAGCCGTCTCATAGATCATCAATTGCGTGGCGAAGGGGCAGTATATTTCTATGAGCCAGGAACTATTACAAATATTCATATGACCGGTGGCACCGAAAAGACTAATCGAGAAATGGGAATTGGCAATACTCGTGGGGAATTGATATTTTCTTATGGTAGCCCAAATGCGATTTGGCGAGATATAAAAGCGGGAAATTACGTATACCTATACGCAGGTTATGACCATAAAGTATGGAGTAGTAAGCAGGAAAATAAGACATCAATAAAGAATACTGAATATAACAGCCAATCACAACAGGCTCGTCAAGAAACGAAACGGTATATAGCTTTCACCATTGGGGATAACAAAATCAGTGCTATTGATTTTATTGATGGCCCCGTGTGGACAAGATATGCCTTGCCTGCAGTAGAAATGCATGATTATGTACCAGGTCAATTTACAGAGGCAGATTTTGTATTGCGTGGTTTGCGGTTGAATGAGCATTTTAATAATGATGCGGATAGCGACTGGAAATCTCAAGGAACCTTGTACGGATCTGATTTCATTGGTTATGCCGATTATGGGGTGGGATTTGATAAAAAGCATCTCATCAATCGCGTATTTCTCAGTGCCTATGCGCCAACTCGTCGTGGTATAGCGGTAGGTGATACGAGATATTTATTGCTATTTATATATGGGATGCCTACTCATGTGGAGGAAAAACAAACTACGGAGGGTAAGCTGAAGGTATATGAATACAAAAATCCATTAGTAAGTAATAGTTACTTATTGTTTACACTTGATGCGAAGGATCAATTTATTAAGAGCATCATGTTGTCAGACAGACCTACGAAACAATTAAAGTAGGTGCAACGAAGGAGGCAAAGGAAATGGTTACAGTACAAGATGTCAAAGCTCGTTGGGATGAAATTCAAAATGATGATGAACGAATTTTGTTTATCGTCGGCGGTCCAGGTTCTGGTAAAAGTTTGATTATTCGCGAGTTAGCAGAACAGTATGGATGGAAGTATTTAGAAGCTAAACATTTAATTGAAGAGGAATTTTTGCTCGTACCTCATGAAGAACGCCCTCAGAAAGCGGAGGAAACTATCCGTACAGCATTGAGTCGAAGCAATACCGAAGTAGTTCTTCTTGATGGGATTAATGTATTATTTGCACCAATTTTGAATTTAGAACCATTAGAAATATTAAAAACTGTAAGTAAAGCGCATCCTTTGATTGTGGGCTGGCGTGGTCATGTAGAAGGTGATCAATTATTTTTAGAACACAATAATAATCCTAAATTTGCAGAAGTAACAATTCAAAATCCAAAACATGTTATCGTAATTGATTAGTTGTATGGTAGGCGATATTTTTAGATATACTATGAGGGATGTATATTTCATAGTTTCTAGAATTTGCGTCGATTTCATATATTCATAGAGATTGTTTTGATATATAATAAATATGTCCCCCGCCAATGACGGAGGACATATTTACACTTATACATAGATTAATTAGGAGTTTGTATGGATCAGAATCTTATAGCCCTTATACTTGGTATCGTTGAAGGGGCCACAGAATTTCTACCTGTCTCTAGTACGGGGCATATGATTATTGTAGGGAATTACTTTAACTTTGAAGGTACTCGTGCTAGCGTATTTGAAGTATTCATTCAGTTAGGTGCTATTTTAGCAGTATATTTCTTCTATAAAGATAAGTTCCATGCCATGCTAAAACGCGAGAATTGGGCAAAACCCAAGGGAACGTCTGTTGCACACGTTGTAGCTGGTATGTTACCAGCAATGGCGATTGGATTTTTGTTGCATTCCTATATTAAAACATATTTGTTTGGCCCTGCCACTGTTATCATCGGTCTCATCGTAGGTGGTTTATTTATGCTCTTTGCAGAGAAAATCAATAAACGAGTACTCATTGATGATGTAGATGAATTAACGATTTGGCAATGTTTCAAAATCGGTTTATTTCAAGTGTTGTCCTTATGGCCAGGGTTCTCCCGTTCAGGTTCCACCATCGCCGGTGGTTTAATCCTTGGTGTGAGTCGCAAGGCAGCGGCAGATTTTTCATTCATCATGGCGGTGCCAATCATGTTGATTGCTTGTACCTATGATTTCTTGAAAGTAGCATCAGATCTTAGTATGGATGATCTTGTGATGTTTGCCATTGGATTTGTTACAGCTTTTGTAGTGGCTTATGCGTCCATTGTGTGGTTCTTGAAGTTCTTAAATAAATCATCTTTGGCCTCCTTTGCATACTATCGATTTGTAGTGGCCGTTATTGCAGCGTGGTATTTTTATATGTAAATAGTATAATAGCCCATCTATCCTGTTAGGGGATTGGTGGGCTGTTATTTTTTTGTTGTTCTATAATAAATGTTGGGGTGTACAGCATACTGTGTTGCCTCAGCATTATTTTCGGATTTGTAATAGGTAAAGAGCTTACGAATAGGTTTTTTCTGCTTTAGAAGAAGGTTCTAAGAAAGAACTTGAAAAAAATATAGAAAAAATTTTACAAAAAGCTTGCATGGATATTTATTTCATGATATATTTAATAAGCACTAAGGCGCATGAGATATGTATAAGTGAGTTTACTCGGGCTCGAAAAAGTATTTCAAAAAAGTGTTGACAGTGTAAATGACAAATGTTATAATACATCTTGTCGTGAGATGCTGGCGTAGCTCAATTGGTAGAGCAGCTGACTTGTAATCAGCAGGTTGTGGGTTCAATTCCTATCGCCAGCTCCATTTTATTTGGAGGGATTCCCGAGTGGCCAAAGGGAGCAGACTGTAAATCTGCCGTCTTCGACTTCGAAGGTTCGAATCCTTCTCCCTCCACCATTTCATAGCGGGGTGGAGCAGTTGGTAGCTCGTCGGGCTCATAACCCGAAGGTCGCAGGTTCAAGTCCTGTCCCCGCAACCATAAGTAAACATAGTTAGTGTCCTGAACGCGCTGGTGTAGCTCAGTCGGCAGAGCGTATCCTTGGTAAGGATAAGGTCACCGGTTCAATCCCGGTCACTAGCTCCATAAACATGGCGGCATAGCTCAGTTGGCTAGAGCAATCGGTTCATACCCGGTGTGTCCGCGGTTCAAATCCGTGTGCCGCCACCATATACCTTCCTATTTAGGGAGGATCTTTTTATTTGTGGTAGAGGCTCTATCTCGTTACTTAGCGCTTACTATTTATAGTAGAATGTATAATTATATATAGGGTATTATATATAGTTATTTTCTATGAATTGTATAGACCTTGTAAAACTAGCAGAGAATAAAAATATTTTTTCCATAAATATTTTTATTCTCTTTTGTTTTATATTATAATGGTGTATATAAAAGTTTTGTTTTATATTATAATGGTGTATATAAAAGTATTTTTGTTTTCATGAAGGAGGCTATTTACTTAAAATGGCAAAAGCAAAATTCGAACGTACAAAACCACATGTTAATATCGGTACTATCGGTCACGTTGACCATGGTAAAACTACATTAACTGCAGCAATCACAAAAGTATTGGCTGAAAAAGGTCAAGCTGAATTCCAAGATTATGCA
>SAAC01000216.1 GCA_009929605.1 Negativicutes bacterium | reverse complement strand
AAAGACCGAATATGACGTAACCGTATTTCATCCTTGTTTGATTAATTTAATCGGCATTTGATTATTCACACGCAAGAAAAAAACGCCTTTAGCCAACCAGGGGATGTGCAATGTACTGCCAGCTGTATGCGATGTGGTGTAGCAGACACGTCCCACGGCATCTACCAAAGATACGTTAGCATTAGCCTCTAAATTTTCCAACCAAAATCCATTAGCGGTTACACTACATTTAAATGATGACTCGAAGGATGTATTCACACCTGTAGCACTACCATTAGTGACAACCTGCTCTGGCCCATAAACGTTATTATTAGCACCTCCTTGAGGTTGAACTGTATAGTAATACGTTTGTCCTTTAGCGAGATTAACCACCTCGTGATGTAACAACGTCGCTTGCTTTGGATAAGTAGGCAACAAAACCGACGACTCAACTGACTGTTGAAAATCAAGCTGTACGGCGTCGATAATCACGCGCTTATTTATAATAGCACTCAATTTGAACGTCACGGTAGAGTATGCTGACGCTGCCAATTTAAGAACAAATGTTTGGTAAGTAGTACCGGTTGTAAACGTAGCAACCGTTACATCGTTACACGCGACAGTTAACTTGGCGCCATTATCGGTATTATATTGTTTGGCACGTACCAACAATTGAATGCTATCACCTACTACAGTTACCGAAGGTGAAGTGATCGAGCCTGCTGTACCGCCAGATGAGAGGCGAACTTCGCTCAATTGATTTGTCACAATATAACCTGTGGAAGTCCAGCCAGAAGGAAGATTTGGCGAACTAATAAAATCCTCGTTAAACTGATTTATCCAAGCCTTTTCGCCAGCGTGGCTCATAGTAAATACCGATACTTTATAAGATGAAGCATCGGCGGAAGCATTCCAATTGATAGTAAAGCGGTCACTCCCAATAATAGGATCGAGCAAAGAAAACGAATCGAATGCACGTGCCGTTAATTGCACACGAACCGTGTCTAAAATCTCATCACTGTATAATTGTAATTCTACGGTGTCGGATGCCATGATAGAGGAATTATAGGTAACCATTAATGATGTACCAGATAACACCTCAGCAGCTGTAAACGAAGTTCTTGATAACGTGAATTTAGAAGCTGCTGAACCAGCCACTTTTGCTTTCAACGTTTT
>SAAC01000215.1 GCA_009929605.1 Negativicutes bacterium | reverse complement strand
TGGTATGCATCGATAACGGTTTGCAAAGGTGCATTAGCATCTTTTTCACCAGCGAGGACCAGTGTTTTTGCTTTCACAGCGTCGAATACATCCGCACCATCCTTGAGGACCGCATGCACATCATCGGCCTTTTGTTCAAAGCTCATCGTTGTATGTCCGATTTCGGAACGACCGTGACCACGAGTGGCGATGAGGATGACTTGATGATTATCCTTTAAATGATCGGCTAGCTCACCCATTTCTGCCGGACTGCCCACAAGGCCGCCATGTAGCATTCAGCGAATTTTGAGCCGAACATTTGCAAATGCCGAACTGTGGACTCGTTGCTGTCATAATGTTCAACTGTGCGGCAGATGCCGTTGTCGATAGCCCAATGATAATAAATGGTACCTTCATCTTGGCCTGTATCCGCTACCATTTCGTCAATTAATGCGCGTAACTCTTGTTCTTTACCTTCGTTGATTTTTAATTCGATTACGTAAAAATGCTGCTCATTATGTGCGCCTTTAATAAACTTAGTTCCATTTAGTAGTTTTTCTGTTTGTTAGTTACGGTTTACGATTTACTATTTACTGTTTGTTATTTACTGAGCTTGTTACTGCTCTTGTTGTTGCAAATTGTTCAACACACGTTTGAGTTGCTCTTCAAACTGTACAATTTCCTCGTCGGAAAATCCATCGTAAATGCAATCCGTCATGATGTTACTCAATTTCTCAGATCCGGCCTTCGACATTTTTAAATTGACCATACGATTGCGGATCATTCATTGGATAGGTAAAGAGTTTTTTAGTATTTCGTTTTGCTTAAGCGACTCAATATCCGCAAGCAATTCACCGGTATCTCCATTCTTAGAGGATGCTGTCGCCACTATTCGTTTTCGTTCCTCCTTTCGCAATTTCCCAATATATTGTTTATCAGCAATCTCATCTGCTTGTGCCTTTTCATATCGTGTCCTATACATCTTCACCGGCACCGGATTCGTCAACACTAGTGGTACATGATTTTTGGCTTTCATATAAGGGCTCACCATCCGTAATGGCACCTCTCGATAGGCAAACCGAGCATTCATTTTTGAATTTATGGCCCCATTCATTTGTTTCGTTACATTATATTGGTAAATCATGGCGAGTTCTTTAATATTATTTGTATCATAACTAGAATCATT
>SAAC01000076.1 GCA_009929605.1 Negativicutes bacterium | reverse complement strand
TAAGGACTCTTTCCTCTTAAAGGGAGGCTCTATCTTAACCAATAGAGTCTCTTTTTCTTTTTATTAGTTCTCTATTCCAATTACACATTTGTACATTGGGAATACACATTTTATCTCTATAATTTTTATTATAGTTTTATCTCCTTTCAGTTATACCGCCTATAAAATAATGTTATCACTCTCATCAATTGTCCTTATGGAATAGACGGTATTTTTATGCTAAAATAAAATCAACATATGTATAGAAAAGGAGTGATTCTATGTCTCTAATTGATCTAAAGTTAGTTGACGGAGTCTGGGCACTCAAGTTGTCCATGATTCAAACTGTAGGCCTTGCAGTTATCACATTGTTCATTGGCACTTGGATAAATAAACATTCCAAGACACTGCAACGCCTTTGTATGCCAGCTCCAGCTGTAGGGGGCCTGCCATTTGCATTCATTGCAGCGGCATTATCGTATTATAAAATTGTCAATATTTCCTTTGACAGTTCCCTACAAACCTTCTTAATGTTGGCATTCTTTACAACAATCGGTTTAATGGCTAGTTTAAAGGTCCTCAAAAAGGGTGGTATTGGTATCATCTTCTTTTGGATTATTTGTACCATCTGGATTGTATTTCAAAATGGTGCGGGCATCATTATTGCCAAATCTATGGGTATTGAACCAATCTTAGGTGTCATGGCTGGTTCCGTATCCATGATGGGCGGATTAGGTACAGCTAGCGCTTTTGGACCTCATTACGAAACCCTATCAGGAGTCCCTGGTACCGCAACAGCAGCCATTGCTGCAGCCACCTTCGGTATGGTAGCCGGTACTGTTCTAGGTGCTCCAGTAGGTGAACGTATTATTAAAATGCACAAGGTAAAGACACCGTACGATACACCTGAAACATTGGATGATGAAGGTATCCAAGATATCGAAGACAAAATCGAACCATCCAGAGGGTTTACTTCTCAAGACTTATTAACTATTTGTATGTGGATTGGCTTAGCCCTTGGTATCGGTACACTGGTAAGTGCTGGTTTATCGGTAGCCGTTGGTCCTCTTCCTGCCTACATCGGTTCCATGATCGTCGCTACATGTATTCGTAACTTTGGCGATTTCTCTGGAACATATAAAGTAAATGATACGGCTCTGGATGCAGTATCCAATGTAGCACTTAGCTTATTCGTAACTATGGCCATCAATAGCTTGAAACTAGTTCAACTTGTGGATCTAGCATTACCACTCCTAGCGATCTTGTTGGCACAAATGGTTCTTATCGTTATCTTCGCATACCTCATATTCTGGATTTTCGGTCGTAACTACGATGCTGTAATGATGGGTACTGGTGCCATAGGTTTTGGCCTTGGTGCGACACCAAATGCATTAGTTAATATGTTATCCCTTGCTGGTGTTCACGGTCCATCCCCTCGTGCATGGCTCGTTGTATCCCTCGTTGGTGCATTCTTGATTGACTTTACTAATGCCTTCCTTATCACATTCATGGGTAATTTAGTTATTTAACATATGTAAATGCATGGCCTATATTGAAAGCCCTCGGCACTGTGCCGAGGGCTTTTTTATGTCTATTAGTTTTATTTCGAAATAGTCGAACCTAACATACTATTACGTCTCATTGCATGTCGACGTCTAAAAAATGATACAAGCATATACAATATTTATTGCTTGCTATCCCATCTATAGGATGTCATAGATAAGGAGCCGAGCTCACGGTAGTCATTCCATACACTAACAGTATCCTCATCCGTTACTGCACCAATAGCCGCTAATAATGGATAATAATGATCGGGCATCGGTACAGCCTTATGTGCCCCCTCTAACTGGGTATAGTGAATTGGTACATCATATTGTTTATTCACAATCGCATCACAGATACTTTCATCAAAGGCATTAGCCCAAGGGAAACCTTGAGGCGTATCAAAGGATATATCACGTAAATTATGTACCACATTACCACTGGCCATTACGAGAATTTGTTCATCTCGCAACGGCTGTAATCGTTTACCAATTTCCACCAAAATCTCAGGCCCAGATGTCATATCTGTGCTAATGATGACCACTGGAATATCCGCATCAGGGTACATATACATGAGTTCTGTCCAAACTCCATGATCAATACCCCAGTCTGTTGTACCAACAGCGATACCATCAAGCATTGTTAATACACGTTTAGCCAGTCCTGGTTCCCCTGGAGGTTCATATTTAATATCATATAAAGGTTGTGGAAATCCATACATATCATAAATTTGCGGATTCTTATCAGCCACACGCACATACGTGCCTTTAGTAGCCCAATGGGCAGACACTACTACAATGGCTTTAGGCTTGCCATAGTTATCTGTAATATCTTTCCCCAAGGCCGTCCAACTGCGACAGCTTGATTATCTTCTATGGCATTCATCGGTGATCCATGACCGATAAATAATACAGGCATTTTTCTATTCATTGTATAACCTTCTTTCAACTATTTGGATATATTGCATACAACTTTTTCTAACCTCATTATAACCTCTACATCGAGATATTTCAATATATATTTTTAATATCAAAAAAGCCTCAGCCGGAATATAAAACTATCTCGCTACCATTAGATTAATTCAGTCTAATATTAGCAGTAGTTCATACTCCCACTGAGGCTATACTGGCTACATTTTATAAATGTAATACATTCACCACATCAATAAAAGTTTTCTTCTATATAATAAAAGATTTACCTATTTAATGCTATGCCATGCATTGGCTACATCTGCAAATTCCTGCAAGGAGAAAGTTTCCCCTCGACGTTGACCATCAATATTAGCTTTTTCCAAAATCATCTCAATTTCTTCTTTGGATAGTCCTGTAGTTTTCATCGTATTGGAGAATGTTTTACGACGTTGTTCAAAGCCAGCTTTCACCACGCGGAAGAATAATTTTTCATCAACCACATCTACTGGTGGTTCCTTGCGTAACACACAACGGATAACAGCGCTAGTTACAGACGGAGCTGGCAAAAACGCCTTAGGCGGTACATCCATAACGATGTCTGGCTCTGTGTAATATTGAACCGCCACGGACAAAGCACCATAGTCCTTCGTTCCTGGTTTTGCCACCATACGAAGGGCTACCTCACGTTGCACCATCATAACCATGCGCTCGATAGGTAATCTGCTTTCCAATAGGGACATAATGATTGGCGTTGTAATATAGTATGGCAAATTGGCCACCACCTTGAATTGTTTGTGATTCATGATGTCTGGCACATCAAGCTTTAATACGTCACCATGGATGATGCGCACATTATCATAGGCTGCAAGCGTCGTGTCGAGGACCTCAAGCAAACGACGATCTAGCTCAATGGCCGTCACATCGGCCCCACTCTGCGCTAACCCTTGTGTCAATGTACCAATACCAGGACCAATTTCGAGAACCGGCTCACCTGCATTTAAATCCGCTGCATGCACGATTTCATCCACAACCCCACGTTTAATGAGGAAATTTTGGCCCAATTTTTTACTCATGTGAATGCCAAAACGTTTGCACACATAATGCACAACCTCTGGACTTGCGATAATTGATTCTAACATAATTGCTCCTCTATTGTTCTACAGTTACTTTATAATAATCTTCTACGTATTAAAACTACACAAAACTACACTAATGGCATACTATATCAATTATGCTTCTTGTATAAATTCTACAGCCTTGGTGAAAGCCTCTCTAGTAATTCCATAATGGTTTAATCGATATAAAAACTGTTTCCCATTGCCATAACCAATGCCAAGTGCTGCACCGACACGAGCGCGATTTGCAACACTATTGGGAAATCCAGACAATTCATAACGCACCATATCTTGGCTAGTAAATTCATAGGATGACTCTAATGATTCGATATGTAGGACCTCTAGGGCCTTGCGAATGGATTCTGGTGATGCCTGTTCAATGCCAATATCATCATTGGCGAAGGCTTCGTCTCGTGGTACAAAGGCATGTTGTGCATTAGGGAATTTCTTCGTCAAAAACCGCCTAATCCGCTCTCCTGCTGTATCAGGATCTGTAAGAATGATAATACCTCGTTTTTCATAGGCCACACGAATCGTTTCAAGTACTGCCTTGCGAAGGGTAAACCCTTCTGTAGCAATGCAATCGGCCTCTACCGCTTGTGCTATACGTTGAATATCAGATTTTCCTTCTACTACGAGAACTTGTTTAATCATGTGTGTCACCCTTTCTATCGATTTATTGTACCATATTTCAAAGGTAAACTAAAAGGAACCCTCCTGGGAAGGTTCCTGTCAAATTACTTCTCTAATTGTTGTCTTTCATTAAAGAACCCTTTATAGGCCAAATAACAAGCAATAAAGGATGCCATAGAGGTTGTGGCTAAGGACATAAATGTAACCATAATTTGGTATTTTATAGCCTCCACCGGAGGTAACCCAGCTAGAATCAAGCCAGTCATCATACCAGGTAATGATACAATGCCTAATGTTTTGGCCGAATCGATGGTCGGTTGTATACCTGTTTTTATAGCATCACGCAAAATATCCATAGATGCTTCTTTCACCGTAGCACCGAGGGCCAATTTAATTTCCACCTCTTGATGTCGAGATTGGAAACTATTTAGCATCTGACGATAGCACAAACCAATAGCAATCATACCACCGCTAATGACCATGCCACCTACTGGAATCATTTGATAGGCATTAAATTGCAAAATACCAGACAACACCAAAATCGACAATGTAATGGTCGCACCTACGGCTATAGCCACAAAAGATATAGCTTGTACATTCTTGATGCCCCGACCTCGTTTAGCTGCATTATAGGATGCATTCCCCATCATCACTAGGAGTACTCCTAATGTAAATAATGGATGTTTGAAACTAAAGAGATAATTTAAAATATACCCCATGATAACGAGCTGAACTGTGGCACGCAAAGCGCTGATGATAATATCCTTTTCCAAATGCAAGTGCTGGCGATAGGAAAATAATAATGTAATGAGTACCAAACTAGAGGCTAACAAGAGGTTTTCAAAGGATATAGCATGAAAGTTTTCCATTAAAACTCCTCCCATTTTGCCACATGACCAGATTCAATGGTGATTCTACGATTCACATGTCGTCTACTTTGTTCTTCATTATGAGTAACCATCAGAATTGTCATACCATGTTGTTTATGCAAATGCTCTAACACAGATTCCACGAGCAATGTATTTTCCTGGTCGAGGGCAGATGTTACTTCATCCACCAATAACACCTCTGGTTCAAATAACAAACTACGAATCAAACAGATACGCTGTTTTTCCCCACCTGATAAGGCTGTATTTTTCTTATGTAAATACTCTAATGACATATGAAATAAGTCAAATAATTTTGTGACACGTTCCATATCTATATCTTTATTTTTAATGATGTACGGAAACTTGATATTATCCTCCACAGTTTCACCAAATAAATAGGCCTCTTGAAAACAATACCCCACACGCCCACGATATTCACAAGGTTCATAGTCTTCTATTTTTTTACCATCAAACATGATAGTGCCCTCTGTATGACTAATCAAATCACTACAAAGTTTCAAAAATGTACTTTTACCACTGCCAGATGGGCCCACAATGGAAATAAACTCACCTTTATCTATGGTAAGCGATATATCATGTAATACCTTTATAGGACCATCTACAAAGGATACATGATCAAATTCTAAATATGCCATAACTCCTCTTACCCCAACATTAGGTACTCCAAATGCTTCAACTATGATTACGATTTACAATAATGCTATCAACAAATAACTACTGGTAATCAAAGTAATTACAAACCAGGAACAGGAACAATGTCCTGTTTCAATAATATATTCATTATACGTATATTCTCTGAGCTTGTATACCTACACAAGTATTGCATAGTCAATCCATTCAGTATATGATTAATACATCTAAATAATTAAATTTACGTTCCTATGTATCTTATTTTGCCGTCCTATACATTTGCTTTTCTATGAGGTATATACAATGAATACACAAACAATCTATTTAGCCGGAGGCTGTTTCTGGGGCCTTGAGGCCTATTTCAAAGCAATTCCTGGAGTTATCTCTGTAGACAGTGGCTATGCAAATGGTCCTACAAATACTACAACATATGAAGAAGTATGCCATGGTAGCGGTCATGCTGAAACTATCAAACTCATCTACGATGCTGATGT
>SAAC01000214.1 GCA_009929605.1 Negativicutes bacterium | reverse complement strand
CGCGTATTTGCCAGGGTCCTGATTATTGATGGTAGACACCGTCACCACTGCCATGGTAATACCATGTTCCTTGCCAATTTTTTGTAACGTAGATGTTACAGAACTACGTTGCTGTGTATTAAGGAAACCTGCATTATCTACGATGCCAGAGCCATCTAATGTTAATAAAGATGTCATATTAGCAATAGTGTTGCTGCCAATACCTTGATAGGATGTATTGACCGTTGATTGCTGCGAATTACTATTGTGTTGCTGATTTCTGTTAACAATATTTTCCTGCTGACTAGTACGTTGCATTTGTTGCGTATTGTTATTCTGACTATTCGTGTACGGATAAGCAGACGTTGCTAGAGAACTGGTAAACACCAAACTCAAACAAACTACCAATACACTCATCACCGCTGCTATATATTTATTAGGATTCATAGTACACCTCCTAAACCAAGAACAGCTTGATGAGCTGATAACCAATGAGACCAGCCGCTAACATAGCGCCCGTAGGATAGAGGAGGGCCTTTTTCTTGTCATATGGCAAACTGCCTACGACTTTACCAGTCTGACCATTCATCATGAATGTGTAGGGCTGTTTATTGTACTGCGTCGTCACAATCCACACTGGCGCCAAGGCATAGTGCAGATCTCGTTTATCCTTATTGATGGCACTATCCATCAAGGACACGCGCATAAATCCATTTACCGTGCCATTCAAATACTCAACAGCCGTATTATTCACACGTTCATTGGCACGCGGTACCACCGCATCGGATTCCACATCATATTTATCCGCTAAATACCCCACGAGATAGGCCGTGCTGAACGGTTGCATTTCGCTGTAATCAAAGGGCTCGATGCTTTCCATATAGGTATCATCCATTTTTTTGCTACCGTCTACTGGGACTTTCACAAAATTCATTTGCCCCTCGCGTTCGCATTGATACACGCTGGTGGTCGTTACGATGGTATCGCCAGTATCCACGATCATATCGTTTTCGGCCTTGAAAATGCCCGATGCGGTCACGCTAGAATCGAACAACCAAAATGGCACGTACATAGGCTGAATGGCCTTGATACGATTTTCCTTTTTAAACAGATCCGGCAATAGTAATTTGCCCTTATAAAATTCCTTCAGCGCTGCCTGTGCCTTGGCCGCTAGTTCCTCTTGTTTTGCATA
>SAAC01000213.1 GCA_009929605.1 Negativicutes bacterium | reverse complement strand
ATCAATAATGCCATCCATGGCTGTTAATGATGTTTGTAGTCCATTAATCTTTTTATCAACCTCTTCACGAGCATTATTGATTTCTGTAATACCTTGATTAATTGCGTTAATACCTAACTTCTCTTTATTAAGCATTTCAATCGGTATCTCTTCAATAGTACTAATTGTTATTGGGTCAGACATTTCGCCATTACCAAAAATATCAATGTAGCAAACATTAACAGTGTAAGTGCCAGTAGAACAGAGGTAATTAAGACTGTTGTTCACAACAAAGTTTTCTTCATTATTAACATAGACAATAGCTCCTGTACAATCTTCTGGAATACTGGCAAATGTAATATTAAGACCTTCAACTACTGGTTTAACAACAAACTGCGTTGGCTTAGCAGGTACAGCCTTACTATAATTTACGGTAGCAGGGACTGAGTATGAATTACCAACACCTTTGTTATAAATATAACCAGTACCAACACGTGTATATGGTTTAGCAGTAGAATTCCAGTCGGTAGTTAAATCTAATCTATTATGTTCTTCGCCTACATTTGTATCTAAACGTAACTCAGTCCATTGGTAATCATTCTGTGGTTTTTGTTTCCAAGACCAATAAGCACCACGCTTATCAAAAATAACTGTAGCTTCATACGGAGCTTCGGGCACATGAGTTTGTTCAGATACGTAATAGTATGTAATAGGTGCTCTAGCATTTTCTGATAAAGCATTACGAACATCTCTACCACGAATAGTAAACTCATACTTCTTCCCAATCTCTACATTAGGGATAGTAAAGATATTTGTTTTACCAGTATCGTAATGTTGGAGGATTTCCTTGCCAGCAAATTGTTTTGCTGTATCGTGGAAATCACCAACTTTAATATCTATACTTACGCCTGCATATTGTTTAATGGGAGTACTATCCCATTTTAGAATAAGAGACACACTACCATTAACTGAGCGTTCATCTATGGTAATATTACGGACTTGTTCAGATATAGTATCTGGGTTGTCAGCAATACCATTCCAAATCTTTGTAGCTTCATTGATTTGGTCTTCTAAAGAAGCCTTAATATCGTTTAAATACCCTTTAAGCAAGGAGATAAATTTACGACCATCACCATTTATGGTAGACGGCAAGTTGTTGTTATCTGCCATTTATCCTCCTATAAATAATTAATAATAGCCTCAACG
>SAAC01000075.1 GCA_009929605.1 Negativicutes bacterium | reverse complement strand
CCATAACCTATCTATAATCTATAATCTATATTTTCAACTGGCAAAAGGTGTCGCCACTAAAGCAATTTTGCCTCTGGTGCCGCTTTCGCAGCACCAGAGTAAAATTAGTTATCGTATAACCGTTTTTAATGTATAATTACGAGCTGGTGTCATCACCGTAATAGTATAAACACCGTCTACAGGTAACTCAAAGGTCATGTTATCAGCGCCAGTCAATGTGCGTGTAGCGATGGTACGACCAACAGCATCCATAACCATCACGGTACCTTCAGCCGGTAATTGTTCTACACGTACTTCGTGACGCTCTGTGATAGCGCGAGGCATCAACGTATCATCCTCGGTTGGATTAACAGGCGTTACTACTTCAGCAGCACGTTGAATACTAATAGCGAATTCTTTATTTTCCGCTTTAAGTTTCAAGTCAGTAGCCGTGTAATTAGTTGTTAACAAGTCGGCAATGATAGAACCGTTGCGCAACAAATATACATGTTCAATATTTTGCAATTTACTTGCACTACGATCAATACTGAAAGTGTAACGTGCATACGAAGTTGGCATATAGAATGCTACAGGTACTGAACCTTTGGCCTCATCATAATTGATAGCATTAAATGCTAATGGATTATTCGCATTGTCGAATGAATACAAATATGGTGTTTTACCCCATTTGCCTTTCCATTTCAACAAGTCTTGACCAATTTCGTAACTTGTATTACGCTCTTTATCCAGAATGATGGTTGTTCTATCTGATTTACCAGCTACGTCGAAGTTAAGAACCACTTCGTTGTAGTCAACCACTGGAGCACGCATTACTTTAGCTACTTGTTCACGACTGCTCGTTGCAAAGTTCAATGAACCTGTACGGTCGGCCTGTACAAAGAACGATATAAATGGATCTAATTGGGTCAACGAAACACGTTTTTGTAGATAACCACCATCAGCCAAGGCATCTGGCACAGTTATATAAACATTTTCGGTATCATCCAATTTCCAAGTATCCTTGCCGTAACCACCAGCTGGTAAATAACGTCCTGATAAAATGGTAGAACCAGTCATAATACTATCAGCAGCTCCTTGAGCCATGAAGTACGATACGTAAGGGTTACCCACCAAGTTCCAACCAACGTTGTTCCAACCTATGGTACCATCGGTTCCATTAGTACCATACGCTTGTGCATGACCATATTGTGTCACATCCATTGTTTTAGCCGTATTTTTCTCCGTAAAGGTGGCATTAGCGACCATTGGGAAACGTACGTATTTGTAAACATCCGATGAAATACCAATAACATAACCCATACCAGCTTTTAAGGTGGCACCAGCATCCAACGGTTTCCAGTTGCTCACCTTACCACCATTGGTAATACGTTGTGCACCATCATAGTACTTAATCACCCAAGTAGCTCCGTAAGGGCCCATGGTTTTACCATTCATCTGGGTAATTTTGCTAATAGGACAATCGTAAGGTAATGTAAAGAAATAATATTTATCGTTTTCTATACGTTTATCGTGGATGATACGTGGATTCTTCATATTCAAATTACCTTCGATGTAGGCGGCACCTACCGAATCACCTTTAGCACGTACTTGTAAGTCATTCACCACATAATCCAAACCAGTAGGAACAATGAGACGACCACCGTTGTAAACAATCACACTGCGTACAGAATCTCGGTCATTCACCGTTTTCGTTGTTTTTATTAATGTACCACCATTCAAAATAACCACATCACACGTTCTGCAGGTATCTACCGACAAATCGCTGAACAGATTAACATCATCCGTATAAACAGGAGTAGCTGAATTCTTAACAATAATTGGTACACGCCATTGTGTACTAGCAGCCTCTACTGTATCCAAAGCAGCGATAATAGCTTGTGCCGTTGGATCTCCTGATAGAGCATCTAATTGATAAACTTGAACTTGCGCTTTAGTTAATTCTGCAGGAGGCGCTTCTAACGTGTTGTAATAACGCAATACGGAAATTTGTAAGTTATAACAACGTAACGTATCTTGGAACGTGACAGTTGGACTAGCAAATGTACCCACCCAATCGCCAGGAGCCGTAGCCCCTACAGGCGTAAAGGTTACTAAATCTTCGTTTACACGTTCAAATGACGAATAATAACCATCGTAGTTAAATTCTGCTACTTGAGAGAAATATTCACAAGCGATAAGTGCCTGTAATGAATCGGGTTTAGTTGGTACATTCAAGCCTTCCCATTCCGCACACAAGGTTTCCATATCAACCTTATTTTGTGATACAGCATTTAAACCATCCACTACCGTATTTTTACGAATTAATAAGTGACGGTTGGTTGACAATGGAGCAGCTTCTTTAGTTTTATAATTAGTACCATCAGGGCAATACCAACCTGGATCATCATTTAAACCATTAGCCGTAATTGTTTTTGTACTATCTCCAATAGCATTAATAGTATCACCAGCACCAACTAAGTCGATAAATTGCCAAGAGCCGTCAGCACGTTTGCGTTGTAACGCAATGGATTTATCACCACCAAAGGAGAATGTGGAGCTACCAAAATAATTTGGAGTAGTAGTATAGTTTGCAGCATTAGGTCCAACTGGGAACCAATAATCATGATTAAAACCAATACCATCGCGAACACAATTCATAGTGGTAGCATCATTTACAGAAGTAAACAATATCATTTCAGTACGTGGAGGAATCTTATAATTTGTCCAAAACGCATTTGAAAATGCTACAACCTCTGCAGCTGTTGCCGAACTCCAAGCTCTGTTGTATACACCACTAATCACTTTAGGGTCAGTGGCCTTATAGGCTTTTTTCTGAACAATACGAATATCTTTCAATGGAATAGAGTCAGTGGTACCATTATAAATACCCATCAATTTAACCTGTGCATAAGCTTCGTAATATTTTGAGAAGAACAAATCGTTAGCCACTTTACCAGTACCAGCGTGTTCTACCTCTTGCGACAATACAATATCAGGAGTTCCTTGGAAATCGGTGTGAATAACAAATCCTGTTGCATCACCGTTAATTTCCACCATGTCAATACCAGGAACGTTACCAACCAAATTCACAACCACAGTCTTAGTTTCACAACCACTGGAATACGTAATGGTGGCTGTTGCCACAAAGGTTTGAGATGAAGTAGGAGTATAAGTCACATTCAAAGTACCCTTTCCTGTTGCATCTAATGTAATAGAAGCATTCGTTGTAAAGGCTGCTGCACCAGCGCCTGTAATAGCTACTGAAACAGAAGCATTATTCATGTACACACCCGACAACGAAACTGACTGTGTAGTATCTTTACCAATTTCACGAATAAATTCAATCGTGCTTGATGAAGCCGTTAAGGCAGGTACACCACTAGCAGCAGAAGTTGTAATAGTACGTTGTTCAGAGATACAAGTTCCTGAAGTAGCTTGGTAATAATAAGTGCCACTGGCTTTCAAACCTGTTACGGTTTTGGTTATTTCAGTACCTAACACGTATGTTTGATCAAATGGTTGTGGAGCCGATTCGCAAGCATTTGGCACCGTAATCGTATTCCAAACACGTAATGACGAACCTGCCGATGGTGCAGTCCAGTTAATCGTAATGGTATTTTCGGTTGCACTTTGTGAACCAAATACAACGGCTGTACACACTTCACCATACAACGGAATAGTATCTGATATTACGGTGTGATCGTCTGTTTCAAAATACAACGACGCATGATGTGATGTACCAATTACTGGTGAGTATGATACGGTATAAAGCGTATCCATAGCACCATTGTCCAAATAAACGCGAGTCCAGTTTACACTAAATACCGCTTTATCCACACCAAAAATAACTGGTTGTACATACGATGCACTTGTACAGTTTTTAGCAAATACGGCATGGCCTGTAGAAGTAGCTGTACCACCTAAACCAATCACAAAATCAGTTGAGTCAATACTACTTTCAACGTCAGCTTGATCTACTACAATCATTGGTGAACAAATTGGGTTGGTGGTATATTCTGCAGACGCTGTATTTTTATAGAAAATCATATAGTCTGTACCTGACGAATAACAAGAAAATCTAGGAGAGGATGTATTAAATAACATTTTACTTCTTGTTTCAGTGGTTTGAGACTTTACCTCAGAACATTTACCATCTACACTACTAATAGTACCTAAAGTCCATTTACCTTTAGCGTCTAACGCGCTTTGCGTCCTTAATAAGCCTGAAGAAGATGTTGAAGCAGCATATAAATAACCCGCGCCATCGTTGAATGTATAATACGTGCCATCGATACCAACCGTTAAAACAGCTGCGGTAGAAGTAGCAGCAAGTGTAATAACATCCCCAGTTTTAGTCCAAGCAGTGGCTCCAGAAGCCAATGCTGTGCGATAATCAGATGTTTGCGCACCCATTACATAAGAGCCATAAGTAATAATAACTTTAGAACCAGCGGTTAAATCTGCTTTGTCTTTAACCAGGGTATAATCATTAGAGCCACCTGTAGAGGTATCCACGAATGAATAAACGGCATATAACGTCACAGGACCTGTTACAGCTGTTGCAAAATTATAATAAGTAGGTTCAGAGGTAACAGTTCCAGGCACTGGAGTTGTGCTCCAGCCTTCGAACAAATATTCTGAACAGCTTGACAACATGGTACGTGACTCAACTGCAGCAGCAGAACCTTCGGTAACTATCTGTACTAAGCTATCTACTTCTACACCTTCGTTGATAAAGCTAATAGCATAAGTAGCCAATACATGGTATTTGGCTTCCAAAGTAACATTAGCCGATAAAGTGAAGGTAGAACCTCCAAGATATACGGTACCAGCACCATCCACTTGCCAGCCATCGAAGGCAAAGCCTACGTTTGGTGTAGCCGAAGGCAAGGTAATATCATTGCTCAAACAGGTATTTGTTAAACTAGCAGTACCACAAGTACCATTGGTTCCTGCATTGAATGTAGCTGTTAAAACAGCCGATTGTGGTGTGGAAGTAATAGCAGCCGAAGCATTTGATTGACAATATGTACTATTATCGCCAATAGCTGTAATTTTAAAGCTATAGGTTGTACAGTTAGTTAAACCTGTAATGGTATCTGGACTTGTAGCACCTATTACACTCTTAGCTGGGTTCGTTGTACATTCAATATTATAGCTAGAAGCATTAGCCACAGCATCCCAAGTTAAAATTACTAGAGTATCGCCAGCAGTAGCAGCAAAGTTCGCAGGTGTAGCCAGTTGGTTAGGACAACACAATGGTGTAGTAGTATACGTAGTTGTTGAAGAGGTATATTCCACCGTTACCGATGTAACCTGACAATAGTCACCTGTTGCACCAAAAGCAAAATAATCATAATTATCGCCTGTCAAGTCGTATACAGCAGTCGTTGAAGTAGTTCCTGAAGTAGGTGTTAATGGAGTTGATGAGCCATTAGCAGAGGTTGATGCGTAAACATTCACTGCATTAGTAGCAGCAACTACGGTAATCGTTTTAATTTTACCCATGCTTGTTTTATTCCAAATACGGTTACCAGCGTTAGCCTTAATTTGGATTTTACCATTATTCATATAAGCTTGTGAACGACCAAAAGTCAAACCATCTTCTGTAAAATCACCATCAGCATAACCATTAGTATTTAAATCAGCTGTGTTATTCATAATCATGGTAGCATCAGTGCCCGATGTAGTTTTAGCATATACGGCATACAACGTGGTTTCGCCGGTTACTGTATAAGGTGCTGTTACTTTAGTGTACGATGAAACATTATTTAACGTAGCTGTATACCAACCATTAAATACATAGTTAGCATCAGAACAACTTGGATTTGCTGGAAAAGATGAAATAACTCCATCTACATATTCTAACGAATCGGCCACTACGTTACCTTTATCGTTGAAGTAAACATGAACTGGCGTACACGATACGGTAGCACTTACAGCCAAGGTACGTGTGGTAGCATCGGTACTTGTTAAGCTTACATTACCCGAAATAGGATCGGTAGAAGCTGCTGGCGGATTTGCCTTAATATATAAGGTACCCGAAGCTGTTCCGCTCGCTTGTGTAAAGGTAGCAGTAGCACCATACGTTATATCATCGCTCGAGACCGTGAAATTGGTTGGAGCGGTAGCCGTCATATTGGCTGTTAAGTTATAACCTGACACATTGACCGATTTAGCCACGCTCGGTTCACCGCAATCAGCTGTGAAAGTCAAAGGCGTTACATCCACAATGGTCACTACTGGTGTAGCTAATACGGTAATAGTTAAAGTAACGCTTGCAGGACAATGAGGCGTAGGAGCTTCGGTGCCATAGTCTTGTGAAATA
>SAAC01000212.1 GCA_009929605.1 Negativicutes bacterium | reverse complement strand
TGAAATGTGGTTTACCTCATTAACCTCTGGTGCCATCATCTGTCTTGATAAAATAGTGATGACTTTAGCCTTGATTGTATATCGTATAGGCTGGTGGGCGACGATTTACGTACAACAGATACTCCTTGGAATGCTGACGATATTCGGACCAATTCAATGGGCGTTCAGCCTGTTACCCAAATGGGAAGGCGCATGGGCGAAATGGATAACACGTTATTTGACAGTCCATTTCTATGGTGCAATGCTCTACTTCGTGGGCTTTTATGTGTTATTGCTATTTGATATTGTCTTGAGTATTCAAGTGGAAAACCTAACAGCAATTACAGAATCCACAACAAGCATGGTCGGATATCTAAAGAATTCATTCTTCTCGGCAGGTTATTTGATGGCTGCAAGTATAGTTGCATTGAAATGTCTAAACCTTGTTCCTGACTTAGCTTCATGGATGATTCCTGAAGGTGATACCGCTTTCTCAACCCGAAACTTTGGTGAAGGTGTAGCTCAACAGGCAAAAACAACAGCTACTGGTGCAATAGGTAGCTTCATGAAATAATATTATAAACGCAAAAACAATGGTAATAAAGAACCTTGAAAATAAGATTAGACTTGTCACAATCATCTGTGGCTTCTTTTTGTTGGGTTGTATCATCATCAGCGTATCATCTATCTGGACTGCCAAAACCATGGTGAATGATGCTCAACAAAAGATCTATGTTTTGGATAGCAATGTGCCTATTCTGGTACAACGAACAACGATGGAAGAAACACTTGATGTGGAAGCTCGAAGCCATATTGAGATGTTCCATCATTTCTTCTTCACACTTGCACCAGATGACAAATATATCAAATATACGATGAATAAAGCCATGTATCTCGTAGATGAAACAGGATTGGCTCAGTATAATACCCTAAAAGAAAAGGGATTTTACAACAACATCATGGGTACGAGTGCTGTATTCAGCATCTTCTGCGACAGCATTAAACTTGATGAGAAGAAAATGGAATTCACCTACTATGGCCGCCAACGTATCGAACGTAGAACAAACATTCTGACCCGTGAGCTGGTAACAGCAGGTAAGTTGAAACGTGTACCAAGAACGGACAACAACCCTCATGGTCTCTTGATTGTGAACTGGAGAACGCTTCTCAATAAGGATATCGAACAGAAAACCAAAGCAAACTACTAATCT
>SAAC01000211.1 GCA_009929605.1 Negativicutes bacterium | reverse complement strand
TTTTGGTTTGCCCTGCATGGGTAATAACTAGACGATGAAAGTTCGTTACAGGTAGCAATCACAAGTATCTGTTAGCTAAAGACAAGAGCGTAACCGTGAGGTTGGGTTTGAAGGAAGTCCGAGGCAAATCTCCGAACCGACGTACAGAAATCACATATAAGGCTAGATTAGTGGGTGAGTTTGCCAAAAGTGACGAAGCCTAGATTGCAACTAATAGAGTAAATGTGGCGGTTACATGGAGAGAAAGTTACTATTCTTAACGGGGGAGGTCTCCCTATGGTTTTCTAGGCTGCAATATCGCCGATATAACGAGAACAAGCTCTATTAAGAGTGGAGCATAGGGAGAAGTCAGCAGAAGTCATAGTAGTGATGAGGAACCATCATGAAGGACTGAACAAGTAAATGCCTTTCACTTATGAAAGGTCTGTCAATAAATGGGAACGACCTAATGGGTTTACTACACATAACGATTGATAGAAAGGAAATAATGCGAAAGGAAGACAAGTTAACACCAAACACGAAACTATGTGAAGAACTGGTTTCCACCTATAATATCCAGATGGCGATGAAGAAAGTGATAGCCAACAAAGGAGCAAGTGGAGTAGATAAGATGAAAGTTGAAGAACTTCCAGCCTACTTTAATCTCCACCTGGAAGAAATTAAGGTGCAGATTCTTTCACGAACGTATAAACCCAAACCAGTATTACGAGTAGAAATACCCAAGGATACAGGTGGAGTACGGCTATTAGGAATACCTACAGCTGTAGACAGGGTCATACAACAAGCGATAGTCCAAGTGTTAACTCCGGTTTTCGAACCTACATTTTCCGATTACAGTTATGGGTTTCGCCCAAACCGTAGTGCAGAAGATGCAGTTCGATTAGCACAAACCTACATGTCTGAAGGGTTTAAGAAAGTCGTAGATTTAGATTTATCTAAATTCTTCGATACTGTAGACCATGACATTCTCATGGGTTTGATAGACAAACACATGGAAGATAAGGACATTAGGCGACTCATTTATGTATATCTACGAAGTGGTGTAATGACAAATGGAGGAATGATGGCAACAGCAAAAGGAACCCCACAGGGTGGACCACTATCGCCATTACTTTCAAATATTTATCTTACGCCCTTCGACAAAGAACTTGAGAAGAGAAACTTAAGATTTGTGAGATATGCTGATGATTGT
>SAAC01000074.1 GCA_009929605.1 Negativicutes bacterium | reverse complement strand
CAGGTCCACCAATTTTCATACCAGTCATAGCACCATTCATAATGCCTTGCGCAGACTGTACTGCTACTTCTGAGTCCGTCTTTGCTGTGGATTTGCCAAAAGGTAAGGCGCTCATTATCCCCCCTGCTGCATCTCCTAAACCACTCATATCTTTTTTGCCAATCATACTGTTGGCTTTCATATTTCCCAAAAAACTCATATCTTTTTTGTCAATCATACTGCTGTGTATCTATAGTTTGTGTTAATAAAAGGTATTCGAAAATCACCATTGCTTGTGTCTATTTTCCAAGTACACTTCATAGCGTTACCTCTAAGTCTATCGTTGTTGTTGTTTGTGTTTTTATTTCTACCGATTGCAAACCTTAATAGGTTCTCACGATAATCTATTGCATATTTTGGTAAGGTTGTATTACCGTAGTTAACAGGTTCCATTGGGTTTGCAACCTAATTGTCTGTTTCAAAAGTAATATCTAATAACATGTTAAACAACCCAGTACTAAACTAAGACGCTGTGTTTACGTTATCGAACACCTTAGGCATCATGTAATCTTTATTAACATAGTATGTGATATCGCTTTGCGTAGGCGTATATGTACCATCACTTCCTTTACTGTTATACTTAACAAAGTAATCAGCACTCACACTGTACGGTGTACCAGATACTGTAAAATAGTCTAAGAATGTTTCTGAAGCACGACCTATAAACTAATCCATTTGTTCATTGTAGATAAGATTATATAACTGAAAGCTAAACCACACTTCGTTGTACTTACGATTATATAGACTTGCGACTACGTGGTCATACTTGTATCTACCATATTGATCCTTAGCGTTTAATAAGCTTTGAACACCTTTTGCTTTGCTTAAAGTCTCAAAGGTATCTCCGTACTTACATATCTCTCTTGTATTGGAGTCAAACCAATAGAGTCTACCAGATGTCTCGACCATTGAACGATCGTTTAATACAGAGCTTCCAAATGATGTATTTATATAATCGTATCTCCCTAGTATTGTGCCTGTACCTAAAGTCAATTCGGCCCCTGTTGAATCCTATATCAAAGCCCTATCGTTTACTGACAAAACGCCAACGGCAGTGTTTTGCCAAAACAAAAGCTTACCGTTAAACGCTTTCATGTTAGTTATATCTCCCTTGGCTGTGTCTACGTCTAGATAGTTAGCGTGTAAAAACGTAGTCCAACTGTCGAAGATCTCACCACTTACTTTTGCTTGAGATACTATCACACGGTTATATTTGTGCTCTTTACTTATGTTATATCTATTCTTAGGTACGTATAGTTTTGCTGTCTATTGTGCAATATATGCGTCGTTAAACTCGTAGTACTTTAGCTATTGAACATGATAAGCACCCATGACTGAAGGAAACAACTGTTGAAATACATCTGCTCTTGTTCCATCTGAAGATAGTACTTTGTTGAAAGTATCACCATATAGCATGCCACAGTTTATTGTAGATTCTAACGGGATATAAGCCCCTATAAACGATTTACCTAACGCGTTATCAGTATCTACAGGTAGTGAGAAAACAGTCTGTTGTGCGTGTTCAAACACGTTCAAATAGGTATCGCCACCAAACGTAGATGATATTGTTTCTTGGGTATCTGTAACAGGGACTGCACCACAACAAGTGATATATTCTGAATTAGTTCTAGCAACATAAGACTGTCCATCATACGGTTGCGTGTTACGTTTTATATAACACACAGTAGTATAACCTGGTGTGTTTATTGCACTGTGTCTAGTAAAGTCTTGCGTGTTGAATGCTTTGTTTAGCTTTACAATTAACCCATGCCCAGCAGGTCCGAATGTGTAACCGTGTTCCATAGATTTATCACCATCGTTACCAGATACTGCAAAGTTAATGTATTGTTTACCACCGATCGGTATGTATTTATCTTCCAAACTGAGTACGTCATTAAACTTTAGCATTTGAGGATACCTTACATCTTCAATCTTACAGTTACTTACGCTTTCGTTTAAAATACTATAAGGTACACATTTAAACATTGATTGCATTATTGCACGGTATCCACGAGCGTCACCTCCAAAGTAGTCACTAGTATCTTGCATATAAGGCATTCTTACATTGATTGTACCATCTTCGAGTTTAAATGTGCCAGGGTTGATCATATCTTTCGCAATAGTATAGTTAACGCTACCGGATATATCCTTTGTATACTTAGCACAATTAAACATATTAGCTTCACCGTCAAATGAAGGGTGAACACACTGTACGTACATTGGAATAACAGAGCAGTCTTCGTATAACTTCTCAGCTTTATCCCCAAGTATTGAAATGAGTGGAGATATAAACTGCATATAATCACGATAATTAGTGTTAGCAAGTATTACAGGTCTATTCTTACCGCCACCGTAGGATTGTAACATTAGTTGTTGCAATGAGTTTGTTACAAACGAGTATGGTCTTATTGCATTTGATGACACTAGTTCTTTTTTAAATTCATCATCAATACCTACATTGGCGTAATACAGGTTTGAAGTAGCGGCAACATCTACTACTGTCTTATCCTTCTATGTTCTTTTACATCTAACCACTTCTAACTGTTTTACTGCTTTTGGTAGGTTTCTGAAAGAGAATACAACTCCCATTACATTTGAGTATGTAGTATGCCCATGTTCTACTTCTACTGTATTATAAGGTGTGTAACCAGAACCACAAGGCATACGTACGTCAGCAATCCAGTGTACTGGAGATGCTATTGATTTATCGTTATAAAACACGACACCGAAGCGGTATACCTCGTCACGTTGATAACCTTTAAACTGCTCACTCTGCTCGCTATGTGACAAAGGTGTTGTTTCATCATATTTTATCGGTATTGTCCGTGGGAACATGTCATCGCCTAAATACTACGTGTGATTTGTAACATAACCATTTGAACCAATAGGCAAATAACCAGTGTCTATGCGTACTCTGTTTAAAGGCTGTTTTGTTTCTTCTATTGTGAAGTTATAAAACGTGTAATGTGAACCTGGGAAATAACTGTTTGGCATTTCAAATGTTACTTTAACAATACCTTTTACGGAGGTTAGTTCGATGTTAAACGTATCAGGCTGTTTTGCTTTAAACACATGTGTCTGTGTAGACCCGTCTGCAAAATGATAAGTCATAGGCAGGTCATAGGATTCCAATAGGTCACCTTCTCGGATCGTTGGCACATAAACACCATTTACAAAAATGTCGTATTCCTTTGTTTGATCTAGTACCAACTCGCCTTTAAATAAATCAATACCTTCCATATGAAGTACGTCGAAATAGTTCGGGAGGTCTATGTAAGATACAGCCTGCTGTTGCCCGTCTGGTGTGCCTAGCTGAGCTACACCTGAGTTTAGCATGTGGTGTATTGGGTAAAATCGGAATGCCGCATTAGCTGTACTACGTTCCAAAAAACTTGTATTTGACAAAGTGTATGAAACGTTCAAACCCTCCCCACCTCTAACGATACCAGAGTGTCTGTCAGCATGTGTACGATACCAATAACCGTCTTCGTAAAGCTTTGTGTTATACTATACATATAAGCTTGGATTTATACAATCGTGCCATTCATTTATACTTTTGTAAACAATATCCCTGTCGGCTTTGCTTTCAGGTAATTTTACATTTACTGTATTTGCTGAATTGCCGTCTTGTAAATGCAGCTGATAGTCTTTGTTTATGGAGTACGCTCTTGCATCGTAATCTACGTCAAATGTATCGTCTGTTATATTTGAAGCAAATAAACGGTTGTTCATCTTTTCCAAAGTGGTTGCAATAAACTATTGTTTATAGAACGCTTGAAAGTCACTCAATGAAACTACTACCGATACTTGTCCAGAGTCAACCATTGTTATACTTTCGTTGTTAAACAATTCGTTCTCTGTAACAATAGCAATCGTTGGTGGTTTATTGTTGTCTGTATAACTTACTCTAAATAAACGTATATACTCAAAGGTAGAGTCTGTTAGATTCTTCACAGTTATTGAACATCGTTTATTGCATTGATCGTCAGCAGCTGAGCCTTGCATTGTGTTTGGGTTATATCCAACACTGTTGTCTTTATCAAAGATTGGCTGACCTTCGCTCAGCGGTGAGATCGTTGTCTGTGACCCGTTCTTATTAAACAGCTGGTATGCGTAGTAAACTAAACCAGCGGTAAGTGTACCACCTATTTGCTGTTCTACATCTGGTCTTGTTAAATTACACGACGGTAATATGTCTATTGCTTGATTATTTAATAACACACCGTCTGCGTCAACGTATTGAGGTTGTGTGTACTTGTCATTAAGTATGTCTAACAGTTTTATAGAACTGCGTCCATCGGTAAAGTATAGTTTTATTATACTGGGACTTTCTTCATTACCGACTATAGATAGGTTGCTATTTTGTTGAATTAGGTTTCTTGCCTTAAGTATGACATGTTTCTACCATGTGTCAACGTCGTCGCTGTTGTCTGTATCCCAACGAGTTATTGTTACAATACCGTCGATGTCTGTTGCAAACGTAACAACATAATTACGTATAACTATACTGCCATTGAAATACTAATTTGCACTATTGTACAGGTATTGCTTGTTTATATTTCTATCAATGTTAGTGAGTGCCCCAGATGTGCCGTCACTGTTTGTAACAAGTCTAACGTTTAAGGCATCCCTGTATTGGTTTTCTTTAAGGTATTGAACGTCTATGTCAGCGTTCATACCACCGCCCCACGTGTTTGTTTGAAATGAGGTCATGTTAATTGTATATTACTTGTTGTCTATTAATGTCTGTAAAGAAATCGTCATTGTCATTATACTCAGGGTATAGTTTATGCCAAACGTTCTTTATATTCTCCATATCCCCTATGTCAGGTGTCATAGCTTCACTATACGCTTGTTTTCTGTAAAATGCCCAAGAGTTTTTCATATCCGAGTATATGCTGTTGTGTATCTAGCCGCGTAAATACTTAGGGTACGTCATCTTCATTGCAACATACCAGAACACTGCTTCTATGTATGATATTGCGTTAGGCATCATCGGCATACCTTCATCGTCTGTTGGCATTGCGTAGTATTCTACTTTTAAATAACCTTCACGCTCACTTAGCTGAATACAACCTGGTTTAACTTGATATAAGACCTCTTCTGATGCAATTGAAGGGTTTGTACGCGTTACGCCATTAAATGCCGCTATGGGCGTTATATCACTTCCTGTGGCCTGTGTTGGTGTATGTACGCCTGCTGATTTACGTAATTTGGTATAATGTGTACCGTCTGTGCTATATGCTAATTTGCCTAACCTAAATAAGTCGTATGGTAACTTTGCTGAATAATCTACTATCGGTAGTAGAACTACCTGTCTTTGTAGCTGTTGTAGTGCTCCTATTTTTTCTAACGCTTCTGCGATCCATTCTTTGATTGAAGATATTTGCATCTAATCTTCCTTTAAGTCTAAGTCACTTATTAGTTTTGGGATTACTACCCTACTGCTTATTAAATCTGATGCTATCATGAGTTTTAACGTAATGTGATATAATCGTGTTCTTTGTTCTTTATTATCTAAGCTAATCTTCGTTTGTTTGCACGAGTGGCTACAAACTGATATTTGCCTTTGTTTGGTATCATGCAGTCACGCTTAGACCAGTAATACCTATATTTGTAGTAATTTGAGTGTTCGTTTAACAGGTATACTACTTTGCCTTGCACTTTGCTTTCGTGATAGTCAATACGTAAACTACGGCTATCGAAGTTCTTAGGTTGACGTTTTACAATAGACAACCTACCAAGTCTATAAGGAAACTTCATATCCTTACTGTTCTCTATCACTTGTGTGGCAAAGTACTTTAAATATTCTTCTACGACGCTACGATATACTGTACTTTCTACATCGTATACCGTGTTTAAATCTATATTACTTTTGTAATGTTCGTAGAAGTCTGTTATTGTATATGAGTTGCGTATTCTTCTGCTTGCCATTATTTACTTGTTTGTGAATTCTAGGTTGGTCTACTGAATTGTCGACTGTATCCGTTGTCATGTGTATTCTAGGTTTGATCTACCGAATCGTTGACGGTGTCTGTTGTCATTTGCCGCATTACATTTAACTCTTTGCTAAATATCAAGTCCTTTATAATAGGTACCATGTTTGCAGGTATTGGATATGGTTCGTCTGGATTAAAACACGAAACACAGTCTGCTGGGTTTTCAGCAAGAATGTCTAAGGAGATTCTATCCAGTAAGTTAAACTTACCTTGTAAGTACACTCTGTCCCCTTTTAAGTAAGCGATATAATCGTCGTTTGTATATCTTTTATACTTATGATACTTTGCTTTA
>SAAC01000210.1 GCA_009929605.1 Negativicutes bacterium | reverse complement strand
TGAAAAGTACGCTCTTGATCATCAAGGCCACGTCCTCGCGGTTGACGTTGTTGTCCTTGATGAACTTCTTAAGCTGCGAAGGCTTTCGCCCGTTGTTTGAGGGCGGCTTGTGTGTTGCGCTGTACGGCTTCAGGTTTGCCAAACTTTTCTCATTTACCATCTCATTTACAGCCTAGCACGCCTTCTGTAATAATTCAAGGAGCGAAGTGCAGGGCCTCGCATATTAACGGCACCGTCGATAATCCCTCGCGCAAGCTCCGTCTTGATACCCTGGGCGGCAAGTGCATCATAGAAAAGCTTGTTTGGTTTAGGCCCTCCAAACTCAAAAGTCTGCCCTGCTATCGTGAGAGTCTGGAATTCGATCTCAAGCTCGAATGGGAGCTTTGTTTTAACGCCAGCCATAGCCCTTGCACCGATCACCAGTCCCTTGATGTAATGCGAATTGGTTTTTGTATAGAAAGCAAGGTCGTGGTGCGATACCCAGCTATCACCAACAATAAACCGATACGACTTCCCGGCAATGCAGCTGCTGTAAAGTTCCTTGTCGCACTCAATCCATAGATGTGTTGTTGTTGTTGTTATCTTCATAACTACACTTTGAACGCAATTACACCTATTGTCAAGAGTTATTTTTACACCATCGTAAAATGTAGCACAGTTTATTATATATAATTTTTTATGATGTATATAATTACTTGAAACCTAATGTTTTTACAATTACACTATCTATATATTTATGCTGTATATATATATTTTTCGTTTATCCAAAAAATCGAGAGTTTCAAGAAAACGAGATATACTGTGTGCGTATGTGCGTGCGCGTAATCGCGTATGTGTGTGCGCGTGTGCATGCGTGCGCATGTATGTATATATCTCCAACAAGGGAAAAAAAGGATGAACTGAATATAATATAATATAATATATATACTTATATAACTACTACTACTACTACATTATATCAAAAACGTGTAGTAAACATGGCTTATAGTGATATTGCTGGTAGCAAGTAAAAATGGTACGTGAAAAATATATTTGTAATATAAAGAAATAGTATGGAATTACTGGTAAATATTACTGTACTGTTGATATATAAGTGACGATATGCTATTCTTATCTCAGGTTCGACGGATGAGAAGAAATCGCTGCTCTTCCCATCTGTCGAATGACATATGATAGCCTTGATGGATTCACCCTGTA
>SAAC01000209.1 GCA_009929605.1 Negativicutes bacterium | reverse complement strand
AATTGATAGTGATGGAACAAATTTTGCTTATGTATGGTCTAAAACTAAATCTGATGGAACAGTAGATACCGCTTGGAATCTTGCTCATCAATCAAGTCAAAAATCAATTACAATTTCAAATAGTGATGTTTCGCAGAGAGCTACATTTGATTGCTCTGCTGAACCACTTTCTTAATAGGAGGAATAAAATATGTCAATTGTTTCAAGTGGTCAAATCACAATCACGGATTTATCAGATGGTATGCAACTTAACGCTTTCATTACGGCGAGCGGAGTTACTACACAAACTTATGATGCAACAGCTCAAACATGGTCACCAAGTTATGCATCTACAGCACAAGTACTGACGCTCAATCTTACTAAAGCAGGGAGCGCTACTTCTGTAGTTAGTGGAATTTCAGGAAATGTTGTTTGGACACGTACCGATGGAACTACTACCACTACTATCACGTCAACTACTACTACTGGCACTCAATATCTTAGCGGAAGTGCAAATAGCACATTAACAACGAAAGTAAATGTCCCGCTTGCTAACTCAGCATCACGATTCAGTGCTTCTGGATTATGGATTGACCCTAATACAGGGCTAAATGTTCCATTCTCAGCTGTTTTAGATTTAACAGTTGTACAACTTGCTAAATCAGCTGTTCTTGCTAATGTTTATGCTGGCAACGGTGGAGCGTTCTACAATTCTAAGCCTGCAAGCTTAACTGTTAATGCCGACTTATATAAAGGAGGGCAACTCTCTGCTGGAAACAAACAAGTATTTTTCGGTTATTCAGATAGTACAGTAACTACAACAAGTTCAGCTGGATATAATTCAAATCTTGGAATAGGTTGGCATCTATGTACTTCATCTACAACTGGTCAAACACCAAATGTGGCGGCTGGAACAAATACAACTTCTCAAGGAATACTAACAGTTCTACCAACTGCTATTACGAACTCTAAAACTTTCAAGGCAGTTATTGTTGACCAAGCAGGTGGTACATCAGGAACTGCCGTTAGTGGTATTGTTACGCTTCTTGACTATACAGACCCGTTGACTTGTACAGTTGATAGCACAGCAGGCAGTATTTTTAAAAATGGTTCTGGTACAACGTCACTTACTTGCCGAGTATTTCAATCTGGTGCTGAAATTGATACAGCTGGAACAACATATACTTATAAATGGTCTAAACGTAATCAAAATGGTGTATTAGAT
>SAAC01000208.1 GCA_009929605.1 Negativicutes bacterium | reverse complement strand
AAGAAAGAACAACAAGCTCGTAGCGGACTTAAAAAAAGAGCAGAGAGAGCAATACGAGAATACGAACAACGAACTGCAAGAGAGAATAGCATTCGAAATACAGAACCTAAAAAATCAAAAGGAAAGGGATATGGAGGACCTAGCCTATAAAATAGCACAACAATTACAAAATAACTCTGACGATATTTACCAAAAATATATTGAATCATCAAAAACAACCTTTGAATCTTTGAGAGTGGATATTCAGCGAGAAATAAACAAAAATACAGCTAATCTAAGTATCCTGTCAGACCAAAACAAAAAGTATGACCGAGCTGTAACAGTACTACAGTATAACAATCAAAATCAAGACAAAAAAGAATTAATTTTCAACGTTGCAATGGCTGTAGGTCTTGTGTTAGTCAGTATCAGCGTGTTGATTTTTGCGTTTTTGTTTTTCTCGACCTTGTCAGGCTTTGGCTTAAAACAAATTATGAGTTTGACAATACTTAAATATCAAGCACCTACGTGGCAAGTGGCACTAGGATACGTTTTTAAAGTCTTTCTTGCCTTACTTTTTTACTTTGGTGGTTTGATTTTGATATTGTCGCCTATCTTGATTTATCAAAAATTCTTGAAATTCATTAGCACTAAATATTTTGGTTTTGGTGGTAAATTGAAAAAAATTTTCTTGAGAAACTAGATATATGCCCTTAAATTGAATTTTAAGGCCTTTTTTAGAGCGCTTAAATGCTTTCTGGATAAATTATGTCCAATCATCTTAAAAACGGTTAGACGACGTTTTAAGGGCATTTAACGATGTGACGGTCAGTTTGTTTTGCGTTTGATGTCAAAATTGGCAAACAAGAACGTGAATACCCCGTTTCCGTTCCTTTTTGGCCTTCTTTTGAACTTGGGGGAATTTTCTCGAAAGAGAAAAGGGGGCTTGCCCCTTAAAATGCACTTAGGTAATTTCGTTAGAAATTTACCTTTTTATTTTTTTCTGTTTGTTGTTTGTATTTAGAATAAAGAAAAACAAAACGGACGCTCTCGCGCGCGCTTTATATTTCTTTATATTTATAAATACTTTATAATACTTAGGGATTTTTAAATGGCTTAACCACGGTCTTGAGAGCTTGCATACAACAGTAAAAAGTACATGATACAACAGTAAAAAGTACATGATACAACAGTAAAAAGTACATGATACAACAGTAAAAAGTACATGATAC
>SAAC01000015.1 GCA_009929605.1 Negativicutes bacterium | reverse complement strand
AAGTCACATCTTCTTGGTTTAATAAAACGGATAATTGATACTATTCTTTAATTGTTAAATTTCTCTCATCGGTTCGACAGATATAGCTATCTTGTCTAGCTTTTTATAGCTCCTAGAGGTGATATAAACCATACTCACCTCACTTAAGACATAAAAAGAGACCCGCCTTCCGGAACGAGTCTCTTATTATTTGCAAATAAAAAAGCTTGAATTCTATCAAATATTCAAGCTCTTGTATCTGGCTGGGATGGAGGGATTCGAACCCCCGAATGCATGGACCAGCACCCAAGACAATTGTCAAATAGAATTTTCTATATCCCGGAAGGATTGAAAATCTATCATTTCAATATACTTTGTTGAACGGCTTCCGCTCAACTTGATAAATCAATCATATCACGGAAGTCCGTTTTTGTCAATACCGTTATGCTATAAAACGTTTTGTTTATGCTTCGACCCCGAGAAATCTAGGCCGCTAAAATAATAAATTTCTTCATTATGGAGCTTGCGATATGTATCACTAATCTTATTCTGTAGGTTATGAATATAAATCTCGGTCGTCTTCGAACTTGAGTGCCTGAGCAAATGCTGTGCGTCCTGTATTGTTGCGCCACGTTCGATGAGATCGGTAGCAAAAGAATGTCTCAATTGATGTGGTGTAAAGTCTTTGAATCCGCACCTTGTGAAAGCTCGCTTTGTTTTCTTTCGTATAGTCTTCTTAGTGTATGGTAAGCCATTATTAACCGTGCTGCGCCATAGATAGTCACTAGGCAGCAGTCTGTTTTTTGTTATGTATATCTGAAGATCTACTCCAGTATTGAACGAAAAATACACTCGCCCAAGCTTCCTTCCCTTTCCTAAAATAATTATCTCGCCTTTTGAAAAATTAATATCTCCGACGCGAATACTCTGAAACTCACTAATTCGCATACCACTGTCAAAAAGCAGCTGTATCATTAATCTCTCTAGCTTATTGGCGGACTTACAGACTCTCATTATATCTTCTCGTGAGTAGAAAGTCACATCTTCTATGTTTTGAGCGAATCGTACAGTCTGCAGCATTGGCTGGCGGATATTTATTTGAACTTCCCTCATTTCTTCGGCCCATTTTAGAAAAGCCTTCAGGTTTCTGATTCTGGTATTGCAAGTTGCTGGAGCTAGCTTCTGGCCGGACAGACTGCCGGTGATCATCCCACGCTTCCACTCTTTAAATATTTTAGGTGTTAAGTCTGAAATGTCTTCAATTCTGGCTTGTTTAGCGAATCTTTCGAGATTATAGCGCTTAGTCTCTATAGTCTGTTCTGTCATATCCGCTTCGTTCTCGCACCATTGGATATATGTATCAATTTGTGTATAAATTTTCATTAGTTCTCTTTCTATATAGAATTTTTATAAGAAATCAACTAATAGTTGATTCTATTTAGAGCGACAACCGTTCAACTGTTTAAGTTTAATCGCCAAACTCGGCTAATTCTGCCTATGTTTTTCTGCGCTAAAAATAAAAAAATCGAGCGTTTTGTTGCCCTGATTCATTTAATATTTTGTAATAATTGTTAAATCATTAAAATGTTATATAATATTTACACTAAAGCGCAAGAAACACACGGATTATCCATAGTCCGCGTTAAATTTATGTTATATTGAAAAATCTACCGGAGCGTGCCCGTTAGCTTGCTCTCTCGCAAAAGATTTAGCTTAGCCAAACCGTCATAATTCATGTTTGATTCTTCTGCCGCTGTTCGCGCCATATCTTCCGCTAATTGCCTAGCTTTCGCCGCCTCAGACTGTTTGCGCGCCAAAATAGACCTAAGCCAAGTTAATGTTCGCTCAAGATTTTTAGGCGACCACATTTTCGCAAAATAATGCGAAGACAGCTTCTTAGTTTTTGCAATACGAGCCGAAAGGTTAAATTCCTTCGGGTGTAATATTTGCCGATTCCTAAACATTGGTAGAAAATTATAGCTATCTACTAATTTTGCCACCTTCCCTAAGCTCTCCAGCATTGACGACTTGCGCTTTTCGCATAGTATAAAGTTCACTTACCCTCCTTCAAACTTTAATTATGCCCAAGTTAAGGAGGCTTGCGCTCAGGCAAACGCAAAGCCCCGCAGTCAAAAAATGACCGCGAGGCTGAGTATGGTTTATTCATTACTAATACTAGCACAAATACACCAAATTGTCAAGTTGGGTGTGGTTCTGTCGGACCAGAGCAGATAACACCTAGTTCTATTGGACCAGAACAACTATCAGCTTCAGCATATTCATCCACGGAACAAAAAGTAGGGACATACATAGATGGAAGCACTATTTACAGAAGGGTCTTTACGGGAACCGTTTCTTATAGTCCTAATGTTAGATTCTCAGGAACAATTTTAACTAATGCAGGAATAAATAAAATAATAAAGACGGAAGGCTACTGGGTGAGTGGTGTAAATAAAATACCAATTGGTAGCGTTTTTCCCACGGCAACAGGGCAAGCAATCAATATAAATATGTTAGTTTATGTTGGAGGCAATAATCTACAATATGTTGGAACAACTGGAGACAGTGGCTCTGGAGATTATGAAGCAGTCGTTTACTATACAAAAACGACAAGCTAATTTTCTTATAATTCAATTCCATCAGGAATAAAGAAATAGCCCATTCTTTGCCGGTCTGATATTGTTGATTGCCCCGCCATAACTTTTATATATCATCATTCAGCATAGACCTCTGGTGTAATTCAGGAACGGCTAATAGTATTTCATATTTTTGGGCGATTGTGCTTTAGCCTTCTGGCTCGTCAGGAGACGGATAAACAGTCACAGCCATATGAAAACGGACCACAGACGTTACGTTCGAGCCAAATTTGTTTTGAGCGGTCCATCTAATAGCATTACCATCTCTTGCACCGCCAACGATCAGGGCTGCGTCAGTAGCTCGTCCGCTAGCTTGTAACTCCATAGTAGAAGCATCCCATACTAGTGAGTCAGGAAGACTAAATGCGATATCGGATCTCCATGCATTACCATTGACAGTATATGATGCAGCGTGTTCAGTATTATATTTAATAGTCCCGTCTGGATAGACTCTCTTATACCATGTGACGCCTGCCACTACTATAGGGGTTGCTTTGGGTCGGAATTCTTTTAGAGCCATTTGTTCTGGTCCAATAGGACCACTCCAATCCCACCGGGTGCGACTAGTGTTGTCAAAGAGTTGAAAAAGGCCTTTATGGTATAATAGTAATAGAGGTAGGTGGTAAAAATCACCCTTCAAAAGATATTAAAAATAAACAGAAGGAGTTTAATGACAAATTCAAACACAACGACACTAAAAAAGCTAATGGAAAATATCATGCCCGAAGAGGGTATCTTGCTGTCGGGGCATCACACCACAAGAGAGTGGCTGGCAGTTTTTGCTAGAGATGGCGATGTCCTCGGATATTCTATCATTGCCGACGCTCAAGATATTGAGTTTCTAAAAGGTCTGGGTTATCACCCCACTATGAATAGTGGCATAAGGTCACATAAAGAAGATGATAACGGCATAGTACTGTTTGCAAAAAATGAAGTTTCGCCCGAAGCGACTAACACGCTAAAGGCAGTCGTAGAGATGTATTTTAACTAACTCGTTTCCACATATAACAGGTAATATACGGCTGTAGGTTGTTGTGTGCTCCACCGCCACCTCTTGATCCGGTGACCCTGCTTCCTGCACTCCCGTCATTGCCAACCACGGCCCAAGTACCACCCCCTTCTGCAGCACGAGAATCTCCTCCATATCCGTGGGTGTGTGAAGGTATCTGTTCAATGGTTAGGGTATGCGTTTCGGCACCGCCGGTCTTTTCTACACTATTAAACGTTCCACTACTTGCAACTCCCACCGGCACTCTTCCAGCGCCCCAGGCTGACCAAGTACCGCCGAATAGGTTACTTGGGTTAGTATTGTTGACAGACATATAGATGGAGCCGACTGGATAAATCGCATCGATATTAATTGCTCCTGGTCCGACAGAACCAGGTACGATCATCTCGCCCTTGATCTTGCCATCTTGACCAAGCGCGCCAATCAAAGCGTCCATAGCCCTGTTCCACTGCTCACCCGCTGCAATAGAGATCTCGGCCACAGCCCCGTCTGAATGATTCTGTCGAGTTCCGCCAACCCCGCGCTCTACATTCTCTAACCCGTTCGGGCCAAGTGTTCCGACTACGATTTCTGTCTTGCTGGGAGTAATCTCTCCAGTTGCATCATCATAACGATCAATCGCCACCACTACAGCAGTCGTGCTAGACCAACCTTCGAGCGTTTGTAGCGGAATCGTCTCAGTATCTGGACCGATAGGCCCCGCCAATTTAGACGGCGGAGCTTGCACTGTTTTAATAAATTTATCTGAACTACTAGCCATTTGTTTCCTCGCTTTCTTTTTTATTGAAATAATAGGCCAAAATGGCGCTCACGCCGCCAATGAACGCCGTGCGATAAGCTTCATCCTCTGGATAGCTCAGCGTTAAAGCACACAGTGTCGTCATCGCCATAATTGTGATAATTGTTTTAACTTTTAATAGATTCAATAGTTCTTTCATCTAATAGGCCTTTCCGAATATAGTTTTATTATCTAGGGTTCGGCGTGCAGCGTAATTCCGATTACCAGAGTTACCAATCCAGCTGATCCAACGGTAGCCTTCCACATCGATGTAGCTGTCATATTTGACTTTGCCACCAACATCGAACTTACCAACCACTGCACCATTCATGCTTGGACTTCGGCGAATCCGCAGGCTATTAACTTGTGATTCAAAAGTGCCAACCTGTGCCACTCGACCACCTGAACTTGGTGCTGGCGCAGGATTGGTTTTTTGTTTAAAGAATGGCATAGGGTCGATACGTCCTTGTACGCCATTATTAAAATCTGGTCGTGCGGGCAATTTCTCAAAATGTAAATGTGGTCCTGTACTCGAGCCGGTTGTTCCGACGTAGCCGATTATCTGGCCTTTCTTTACCTCTTGAACTTTGTTCACTACAGTCTCGCTCAAATGAGCATAGCCAGAGTGTGTGCCGTCTGTGTCTAGTGTTAAAATGCAAATTCCTGCTGGCTGAGTCATCCACGTGTTGTTTTGCCCCCACCCTTCAAAAATAACTATTCCATCTGTGGCGGCTTTGACTGGTGTTCTCGCTGGTACAGCAAAATCTACGCCGTTATGGCCACCCGCCGGCCAATACGGCCCTTTAGCTTTAAATCCTGCTGATATTGGGCCGTCTACTGGTTTTATATAATTCATCAATTCCTCCTAAAGAATAATTTCTTAGCGGGTCTATTTATAGCCCGCTTTAATTTTTATGCAGTCAACCTTACGCAAAGTTTCTCTGCCGATACTCAATGATTCTTCTTGCCAGCCGGTTAGTCTATCTAGAGTTTTTGAAATATTCTCATTGCTGTTTGAGATATTTTTGTTGCTCTCACTAATCACCTTTAGTGTTTCTGCCATTTTCTGATTAGAAACAACTGACTGATAGAGAAAAATCCCGGCAATCACCACCAAAACGCCCAACTGCGCAACCGCGTTTATTATTTCCACCATCAAACACCAATCTATTCGTTTGTAGCGTCTTTAATGGCTTTACGAATTTGATCATTTGTCATATCGCTAGTTAATTCAATGCCTTTTTCTGCAGCGATATCTTGTAGTTCAGCTTTATTCATTGCATTAATTGGCTTTTTAGCTTCGTCGGTCTCTGCTGGTGCTGCATACTCTTCAAATCCCATACTTCGTAAAGCTTTATGTTGATCTTTGTATTCAGCGCCTGCGTATAAATGAACCTCATTGCCGCTCTCGGGATGTCTGTAAACTATTACACTCATTATTTCTCCTCTATAATTTAATTTATGGAAGGAGCGGCCGAAACCGCTCCCAGTGGCTACGCTGTTGTAGCAGATGCAATCGTCATTTTCTTAGCGTCAAGAATGAATGTGTCAAACTTATTTCGACCAATCAATAAATCACCAGAGATATTCTCAGAGTCGCTTTTAATACGTGCCTCGTCGATGATTGGTGCGTTCGCAATCGCGCCTTCCCAAACAGCCAACATCGCAACATTAGCTGGGAAATATTTCGAAGGAACTTTAACAACCTCAAAGCTGTCTAGCTCACCAACAAAACCTTTTGTAAGTAGCTTATCGTTAGTTTTGCTAGCGTTGATATTAGTTGTGATATTCTTTTTGATGTGCCTGTAAGCTGTAGGTGTTACGAACAATGTTCGGTTTGCCTGTGGAGCTTCTGCTTCATCAAGCATCTCAGCCAACTCAGTTACGACGTCATAAGCAGTAGCTGCGGTCATTACCTTAGTCTGGCTAGTAGCTGCAGCGGTAGCGGCAACCTTCGCGAAGTAAACTTTATCCATCGCTGGAGCCACTTGCTCTTTTAGCTGAAGTTTTAGCATTTTAGACGCATTCTTCAAGTTTCCCTGATCGTGCGTATTAGCCTTATCTAGGCCAATTTTGAAAGACTTATCATTCTGAACTGTGTATACAGTTTTTAGGTCTTCCATTTCTGTAATTCCGCCGTAGCGGTCGGAACTATCGGTTTTGTCGTAATCGCTCAAAGACTGAGATAGTGGAGTTAAAACCTCAACAACACCTGCTTTAGCGTCAATAATTCGCACTTCGCCTTTAGCGCGTGTACCAGTGAAACGCTCGCTTACGAGTTTCTGGTCAATTTGTTTTGCATAAGTAGTTAATAAATTAATACTCATTGTGATTTAGTCCTTCCTAGGATTAATCACTCAAAAATTCAGTCAAGAACGGATCTGTTGAGCCTGATGCTCGCCCGCTATTGCCGTTTGTTAACGCTGCGCCATCTTGCATTCGCTGATAATTGCGAACTCCGGCAGTTTGCGCTCTCTTCTCAGCAATCCTTACCAATTGAGCTTGACGATCAAGCTCCTCTAGTGCAACCTCTTTTAATGCCTGAAAATCATCTACGCCGGAGACCTGTAGTTGCTTCACCTTATCTAGGACTGAACCAAAGATAACTTTAGAAGCTTCCGCGTCAAAATCTGGGCTGCTTTCGTTCAGAAAGCTATTCTCTTGGATAATTTTATTAGCATTCACTTGCAAGTCTGATATTGCCGATTCTAGCTGAACACCACGTTGAGCTTCTTGAATTTGTTGCATGGTCTCAGCGCTACGCCGGTTGATTTCGTATTGGATAAGTTTTTCTTGATGCGCGTTCATCGCTTCAATACTAACATTTCCGTCCTCATCCAGCTGTAAACTAGGTTTACTGCGCTCGAACTCTTGCCTCTCAAGCTCTCTTAGTCTTGCGGCCAATTGATTGCGTTCAGCCAAAACTTCTTGAATTCGCTCATTGGCGCGACTTCGTTTATCAGGTCTTGCGCTGGCCTCGTTCTCTTGATTTTTTGAGTTAGTTGTTTGATTATCTCCGTTTAGCTCCCCTTTGGAATTACTATCATCAGTGGTCTGCCCGTCAGCAGTATCCTCATCCGAAAAACCAGCCAAAAAGCTATCTTCGACCGTTTGTTGATCTACTGACGGCGTATCAGTAGGGATGGTTTCTGCTCCACCCAAGTTTTCCGCCATTGATGTGTTCTCTTCCATTAATAGAGACCTTTCTCGTCGCTAACGCCGACGCTACGGGAGATACGCTCCATTCCAATGTTTAGTTAAGGAGTTCTATGTTTACTTAGTGGGGCGAAAAGTAATAAAACCTAAACACTGGAATGCAATTTACCTCTATTCTTTCAATGGTGGCAGTCGTGTCATCTTCTCTCCTGTTTTCATATTTTCGAACAACAAACCTTCTTTAGTCTGACCACGGAATACGTAGATGGGAGGAACGTAGAAAGAATGCGGCGAATGGTTGCCGTTGCCGTTACACTCCATATGGACCCCGCGTTGAACAAAGCCGCAACCATGCACTTCCTGCACTCGAATTTCATGATCTATATGGATTTGCTCTGGGTCTCGCACTTCTGTATCCTTATTCATTCTCAACTTCCCTACTCTGCTCAACTCTATCTATTAACGACTTCAGTTTTTGCTCGCACAAATAACCAATCTTGAATTCTTCGCCAATCTTATCCAGCGAGCCCTGATTAGCTACGGTCTGGGCCATATTGTGCTTCATCTCACTTATTTCCTTTAAGAAAGCTTCTTTTATGCGTTGCCAAGCTGGACTATTGGCTAAAATCCGCAGTTCCTTAACTTCTCGCTCAAATTCTTGCTGTGCTTTAATTTCCATTTCGGTCATTTCTGGCGCTTGGATTTCCATTTCTGGCATGAATACGCCGCCAGCACTTAGTGCATCGCCCTGTAGCTTATTACTCATTTTAGTAGCCTCCTAACATTGCTTGCTTAAGTATTGGATCTTCAATCATATCTGGGTTGAAATCTTCGGCAATATCGCTTTCGCTATCTATTTCTTGTGGCGTGGTTAAAGGCCTAATTACTTGGTCTCGGTTCTTGATATTCGCAGCCGATAGGAATTGCTCAAGGATTAGTTCGTAGTCAATTTCTTTGCCTTGAGTAGCCAAGACTTCAGAAGCCTTCTGACCGAATGGACTCTGTAGCATTTCAATCACTGTTTCCACTCGCTCGAACTCCTCTTTTTCGTCATTTTCAGCGCTCGAGCCAATGTCTAAGCGGAAACTCTGACGACCTTTGAAGAAATCAGGAGTGACCTTAACCCTTGCGTAGTCTTTGCCTAGCGTTGTTACGGTGACACCCTCAACGTTTTGTATCGGATCCAACTCCTCAACGCTTTGCTCAAATATGTCGAATTCAACCGGTAAAGTATTAACTGTGCCTAGCTCTTCCAGCATTCCTTCAAACAGCTCTTTACATGCCGATTCAAACATCTGGCGGTCAAAATTATCTCGCGAATTTTGTCGCTCGCTTAATGTTTGAAGTGCCTTATGTGTCTTACCAAACCCAGGCGCGCCATCGCTCGCCGAAATTGTTGTGTCAGTCGTGCCATTCTGATTTAACAATGAGGCCTTAAAGCTTTGATTCAACTGACTAGAAACATTGGCGGGCGCCTGGTTCAACTGTGCTGGTTCGATAAACTCACCACGAGTCTTGTCGATGCGCCATTTAGCGGCCGGCTTAAATGGATATTGACTTGGGTTCATATCGCTGGCCATAGTAATTGGCGGAAAAATAACAGTCTTCAAATAGTCGATAGATAAGTTTGTGATAGTATGAATGGCTTTCTGCAAGCTCTCGCCACGCTCCACATCGCCCAGTCCCCAGAAAGAATCCACCAAAGGAAACGCGATTTTGAACACAATTGGGATTCGGCCGGATTCAAACGGATTCTCGATTTCACGAATAGTGTTCCCTTTAGTGTCAAAGGTTGTCCATTTCTTACCCTTACCGCGGACATACTTAGTGATTAGTTTATACATTCCGGCGTTCAAATTGTCGGCTTCGCCGCGGGCGTGCTGCATTGTTGTCGCCTGATCGCTAACTTCAGGGTCTGGTTTGCTACCCAATAATTCATTAAGATTCTCAGAGTTCCATCCTTTGCGACCTTTCATTCCTTTTAGCTCAGACTTTGAGTGAAAAGTTTCATAGAACACATAATCACAATCGTTAGGAGTGTTTCGACCTGCTTGTGGCGAAACGAATCGAATATCCACCAAACGGCAATCTGGTCCTGTATATTCTTCGCTGAAGTTATAGCCGTGAAACATTGGCATAATTCCATAGACAAGACTGTAGAAGTCCCACATCCGTAGTTTAATCGGCATAGGATAACCCCAATTTGCTTTTTCTAAGACATGATGCTTCCAACCTAGATTGACCACGAGTGCCTTCGCCTCATCATGCTTAGACAGCGGAATAATCTTGCCAGTCGGCACACGTGCTGCAACCCTGGCATTACGTTCGATAATTAAGTTAGATAAGTCACCAGTAGCAACTCGGCTCTTGAAACCCTTGGCTTCTGGAATCTTTGCATAAGCTATCTCTAGAAAATCATCCCAACGACTCCTAAACCCGTCAGTGGCTTGTTTTGCTAGATTAAATTGATTTAACAGTTCGCTCATCTTTCCTCCGGTTTTTTTGCAACAAAAAAGCGCCCAAACCTAAAAGAGATTTGAGCGCTTCGCCGAATGGTTAATCCATTAGACTTGGCAATATACATTAACTATAGCATAAGCAAGTTAAAAAGTCAAGCGTTAGTTTATTCTTTCCAGTCACTAGGGTCACTAACCTTCTTGGCTTGCGACTGAACAGAGATCGCACCCAGCGTATAATCTGAGCTAGACTTCGAGCGAATCTCGATTTTTAAGTTATTTAACTTCTTTCTAATTCTTAAAACTTTCTTTTTAGTTTCAGGAATAACCACCGTGGGCATTGTCGGTGCAGTATCCCATAGAAAACCATTCCATAATTGAAAGTCGAAGCCTGCATAGCCTCTCGGCTCGCTCAGTTGTAGCGTTTTTTGCGTTTGCCAAGGCCCATTCTTCATCGCGCCTTTGACTGCTACATCAATCTCACCGGCGCAGTCTAAGAATTCGAAATAGATCTTTCTGACTTTCGCAAAAGTAATGTGTGCTGAGTCAAATGTCATTAGTCCAGTCGACAAATGCGTCTCAAACGGCATTCCGTTATCATCTTTGAAAGCTTTAGAAATTTCAACCAAACCACCACTAGGGAATCTAGGATCGTCTGAGTGGCTCGGTACAAAAAGCAGATGTTCAGTGCCATTGTCATCAGTATGAGTCAAGAAGTATTTAGCGGGTAGTTTCCACGGCAACATCCAAGCGCTAAGCTCGGTGTCTAGAACCCAAATTTCGTTGTTAACTCTACCGCCATTGGTGACCGCCCAGAAAATCTTGCCATCAAAATAGATAGTGGCAATATTACGAGCATTAGCCGCACCAATCTTGCGAACATCGGGTCGAATCGCCAGCGAGACCTCGTCGGTACTGAGCACATTCAACATCTCGGGCTTGGCTCCGGTCGTATTAAAACTGTTAATAGATGGATAGAATATGTTATTTTTGCACTCGACCACGCCATTTCTCGCGGCCGTGCCGAGCGAACCAACAACTCTACCAACGATCGGCACAATGAAACTCGTTGTTCCAACAGTCATAGCGCTTAGAGTGATTTGATATTGTGAACCTTCACTGCTTGAATCGGCCATAAACAGAGTGTTGTTGTTTTCACCTTTACCATCACGAAAGCCATGTATTACAGTAGGAATCTCCGGACCACCCTTTGCGATGTCTACCCAACCACCACCATAAAATGGAGAAAAAGCCGTCGTATTAGCACCGACGCCACCAAAATACACACGATATGGATTATTCGGATCACCCATCGCGAAGATGCGGTTATCTGAATAAGCTAAAGAGTTGACAGTTGGGCCTCCAGTTGTGTCATCTAGTGGCGCTGCAATAGCTATATTAGGCGCCGTTCGGGCGTCGTCGGTATAAGTAGCGGCCGCAATTGAGTCGATATACACCTCTTGCCCTGCTTCATCTGAATAATAGATATTGTAGCGTGCAGCACCCGTGATGGCAGTCCAGTCTAGCTTCACTGATTCAACTTTACTGCCGTCATTAACCCACGTATCTCGCTGTTTATTCACCTTTACAGTGCCTGCGGTGCTAGCCACGGTCTCGCCCACATCATTTACAGCTGAAATCCGATAATGGAGTGTGATATTTCCATCCGTTAGTGAGCCTTGCCTAGTCACTGTCGGTTTAGCTGGCTGATTGACTTTAGTGTATCTTTTAATCTCATTTTCTTCAATATCGTAGAAAGTTAATGCATTATAGCCGTTTGCCATGAATACTTTGTTTTCGATATTTAAGAAGCTAATCTCTCGACCAACCTCCATAGTCTCTCCTGGAACTTGTTGCCAATCTCTGCCGGTGCGCGAAACATATATTTGACCATCACTAGCACCAATCAGCCAGTTCTCAATTTTCCTAGTATCTTTATTGTATTTGGAGAATCTATCCCAACCATCGTTAACTTCGCCGGGTAGTGCCTCGCCATATGCTTTAGTCCCCCAGCGTTTTGTCACTATACCGTCTTGCGCTAACATCATATTGATTGACTTGTCTAGTGAGTTGATCGGCCGGCGCACGTTATTCAAAAAGCTATTATAGCCTCGCTTGAAGTCCGTAATATCCATTGGTTTCGTGCTAGGTGCTTTGCCACTAATTTTAGGCGTATTAGCTATAGCCATAGTTAAACTCCAATCGCCATGTTGCTATCATCAAGTGCCGATTCGTATTGACCTTGCGGTAGCTGATTATTTTTTGTTATCATGTCTTTTAATTTCTGGGTGTAGTTTGATGCGAAGATTGAAAACTTGCTCTGATCATCGTCGCTAGAGACCGCAGCAGATACGTAGTCCACAATGAATGAAGAGTCACTCATCTCTGGTTTGTCTGCTGGATTATGTAGCTCTTTCGCTGCACGGTAATAACAGAGTTTTAATTTTTCACCAACCATATTATCGCCAGGTTTGAGCTCCTTGCCGTATCTTAACTTGTGTCCAACCAAACTATTGCCGCTCAGAGTCACATAATCGCCCGGCCGATGACTATTCCGCAGGTCTCTTATTTCAAGCTCTCGTCCGCTACTAGCTATCACTACAGCGTCTAGTAGCATAAAGTCATCAGCGACCTCAAACTCGTTTGCGCCCACTTCTAGCGGCACTGTCTCCACGATTGTATACAATTCATTCCAGCGAGTGCTATTCGAACTGGCCCATGTTCGAATAGCAGTATTTGCGAGATTGATTCGAGCCAAAGTCTCGTCATCATCCCATTTAATGTTTCCGGTAGCTATGTCTAGCTGAGACTCAACATTTTGTAGTATTTGTTCTAGATTCATATTTCCTCCTCTATCTACTTACTTTTACTCTAGCGCGCGGCAAATCTTGAACGGTTACTCCGCCTCTATCTGCGCTTGCACTATTAACTTTGATACCCTTAACGATTCCCTTGCCTTTATTTGCTCCAGACGAAACTTTAGGCGCTCCGCTAGAATAATCTGAAGTCGGCAAGTTCGGCGCACTGAATGTCCCTCGTCCTCGACTACCGCCCTTTCCTTTACCCGATCCGCTACTACTGCCAGTCTGATTAATACTTTTATAGTTGGACTTATATGTCTTTTCGGTGATTATTCCTGATTCTAGCAGTTTCTGATTAATCTGATTAAGCTGTAGTTGCATTTCACCGCGCTTTTCGTCTGATTCGAGCATCGCATACATTTTGCCAGTATCGTTGTAATTATTCACTACACTAAAACCATCACGATAATATTTATTGAAGGTAGACATCACCTCTGCTCGGTTCAAGTCCTTTTGAGCTTTAATTTGAGCCGCAAAAGTCATCTCACCAGAAGCTATCTTGTCCTCCATCTCTTTCTTCATCTCATTGTATTCATGAGCTTTACCTTCATCACTGTAGATGTAGTCTCGGTATACATTAGAGGTGCGAGTTTCATCTTCCGATATACCTTCATTGAGCTTCTTAGCAACATTCTTGTAGATATCTTTAGCCACGCCACCATCCTTCTTGTAGAGCAAGCCATCGTCTTTATTTTGGATTAGCTCACCCTTGGCAATTTTAATAGTCGTATCGTCGTTGATTTTAGCCAGTGAGTCTTTATATTCATCGCTACCTTTTAATCTAGCTTGGCGTTCGAGTGCGTTCTTTAGACTGTTGTATTGCACGGATTTATCATAATCTACACCCTGAGACTCTTTGAATCTTTCTAGTAGTGCTTCGTCATCTTTGTTTAGGCTTGCTTTTACACCTTTGACGACTCCAGTTTTAGCGCTATTATTACCGCCACCGTTCATTGCGTTCTTGCCAAAGACTAGCCCCTTAGCAGTATCAAACCAACCGTAATCACCCTCAGCCAGTTCACCTACCGCTTTTGAAGTTTTATTAACCTGCGACCCACCCGGAACTAAACCTAGAACGTTCTTTTTTAGTCCATCTGCATCACCATTTATTGCATTATATCCAGCACCTAGTAAGTTAGCCCCAGTCTGAACAACTCCAGTCGCCCCGTCGAACCTACCGAAATCATCATTTGTACCGAAAATTTTCTTACGCTCATCTTTAGGAATAGTGTTTATTACAGCCGATGCGAACGGATTCGCTTTTGAGATTTCGCTAGCTATCTGGATACCTTTACTTACAATCTTATTTTTGTCTTCATCGTCATCATCTCCATTGTCTCCGAATAGCCCCACTACGTCAGGTAGAGGTTTTCTTCCTGTAAACAACTCATACAGAGCATTTAGTGCGGCAGCTGTTACGAAAGCTTCGGCGGCATGCATAGTACCTTTGAATGCGGCTTTATTATCTCCAGATTTTATACCTTTAACAATACCTTTGCCGTGTTCAATATTATTGCGCCAGCTCTCGTTAGTCTCATAGGTGAATTGCAGGAACATATTACCAATCGCTGATCTATATGCTGGTGGCATAGCCCCAACACCACGTCCGCCAACCGCTCGTTCAGTAGCACGATCGGTCTCTTTCATTAGTTCAAATCCAGTCAACCCTTCCTTGCGGAATCTATTCCAGTTTGCACGCCAGTTTATCTCAATGAAAGCTCGCTCTACGAAGTCCATACCCGTCCATTTGCTCACCGCGTCCGTGGTTTTACGCCAATTAGTTTTAGAATATTTAGCGCCCACATCCGTATAGCGTTCACGCAAGAATGGTGATTTTTCCATAGCCGCTCGAGCATCTTTGCTTCCAATCTGAATAAAGGATTGTACTGTATTACGTATACCGTTGTCTCTCACTGTCTCAGGCAAGTTTAGTGCCTGTGAGAAGGTCGATGAAATATTACCCAGGATCTTGTTAGCTCCATTTATACTCTCTAACTTTCTCAGAACTTGCATGTTATTAGACACATTACCTAGCATATTGCGTTGCTTAGCCCTATCTCCAATCTCGCGATCCAGAGGGCTGCTCTTGCCCGCCATATCGTTGACGAAATCTTGTATAGCGATAACTTGTTTAGACCCTCGGTTTAGTGGAGCGTCAGGGTCAATAAGCTTCGGTTCATTTGATATAACATTAGAAGACGACCTTAAAGCTGCTTCCATATTACGACCCTTCACAATCGTTGGAATCATATATTGGTTATATAGCATAGTATCCATATATTTTTCAAACAGAACTCTTGGGTCTGTTATGGTGGTTTCATTGCCTCGGCGCACCATTTCGTGTGGGTTCCACTTCTTATTTGGCTTAAAGTCAGAAGTGAGACCAGCTATGGATTCAGGGACATTGCCACGTCCAGAGATATTCATATCTCCTTTAACCCCATTTTGCACAGCGGATGAAATCAAACCTGTTATATTATCAAAGCCTCCTCTTTCGTTAATATGAGGAACATAGTTACTACGGTGCTCAATTTCAGGCATACCATACGTGCGCCGAACCTTGTTCTGATCCTCGAGAGTTTGATCCATAACAGCACGGAACCATTGCTTGTATTTCTCGGCACTATCAGCAGCATTCTCGCCATACCTCTCAGCAAAGGCTTGTTGCATTGTCTGATCTTTAGAGCTAAGCGGTAGTTTCTCTTCGAGATAGCCCATCACATCGGTCCAGAATTGTTTTTTATTAACCCCTCTAGGCTTATCTTTTTCTAGTTGCGCTACTGCGTTACGTTGATCGGCATATGCTTGTTTTCTTGCATCGGTATATTCCGCATAGCCCATAGTTTTTTCGTAATATAAATCTTGAGATCGTTTCTTGGCTTCGGGCGTTGTAAGGTTTTTCTCGGAAGCACGCATAAATGTATCCATCATACCGCTACCGTTCTCGCTAGTCATCTCATCATAGCCAATAAGATCAAACTTGCCTCCAATCTGATTAACCACACCGAACGGTGTTACTCGAATATGATTACCCATTACGGTTCCCGAATTGGGATCAAGAACAAAGCCACCATCGAGCGTGTAATCACTCTTAATCTTTTCTACTACTTGTTTACCAGATTCAGGGTTAGTATATGCAATGAAATCGCGCACCTCGCCATCTTTATAAGCTTGCTCTAAGGCTTTTTGAATCACCTCAGTCTTATTTACTGCATCTATACTGCCCGTCTGACTCTTATACATATAGAGCGCACGCGAATACGGCATCCAATCCCCATTTGTGCCGTCTCCAACGTATCTTCGCTCGAACTGAGTGAAGGTTTTACCATCTTTACGTCGTTTAGTATGCTGGCGATATTCATATAACCCATCTTTCTGTACTTTAGAGGTTACATCTTGCGTACCTAGCTTAGTTTGAGTATAGAGATTACCCCTAGTCAAGTAATGATTATCTTTGAGCGGCACGTGGTTAGCTTTCTGATCGGTTTGAGTGTCGGGTGAAGCTTTTATGCCTTTGACAATACCAGTTTTCGGCTTAGGCTGAGAACCTTCTGCGAAGGATTGACTATTTTTCGCTTGCCCATATTCACGGACTACCCGTTGAACGTCTAGGTCGTTAACTTGCGCCAGCTGTTGAATCTGTTCATCATTAAACATATCGGTTACACCCATCCAAGTAGCTGTAGATGTACCATTCTCATTCTCTGTGTAAAAATTCTTAGCTAGGGATATCAAATTGTCGGATTCATTATTAATTAGAGATTGCAATTTAGCTGAGGCTTCTCGATACTCACCGACTGTCTTCGCTTGGTTTATCTCTCGACCAATTTCTTCACTTTGGCGGCGGCGTTCAGCAGTAGCTTTACGAGCTTCTTTTTGTTGAGTAATCGCGTTATCTATTTGAGCTAATGCGGTTGGGTTGTTTGCGAATTCAGCTTTTAGGGCGTTAACATCGAAGCCGCTTGGGTTTTGTTTGTAATAATCTAATATATTAGCTAACCTTTTGTTCTGTGCGTCGGGCTCTAAAATAATATTCGATTCACTATCTATCCAAGTTTCACCAGTAATAGGGTCTTGATATCTACCTTCAGCATCTTTCGGCGCGTTATCCAGTAATGTTTCGTATTGAACCTGCTGTGCAGGAGTGAGATTATCGTAGAAGTCTTGGCCGTATTTTGCGTAAGACTCGCGAAGGTTATTGACTTCTGGAGTGGTTTGTGGTATACTATTAGTATAAAGTTCACCCCCACCAGGCAAGCTACGCGCCCCTGGCAAACGGGGTGAATTTTTTCTTATATCACCCTCGTAAAGAACATTCGCACCTTGCGTATTATCTTTTGCTATGTCTAAATTCGCTGTATAATCACTACCCCTATATCTAATGGGTGTAGACCTATAATCAAAGCCATCCGGAGCAATCCTATGGTTCTTCAAGTCTGGAGATCTATCCATATAACTAGATTTCTGAATTATCTCACCCATTTTTGGAGCGATTCTTTGTTTTAATACAAATTCGTTTGAAGACGACCCCGTACTTGAGTATTTTTTATTACCTTGCCGGCTAAGTCCTATCTCACTGCCTTCTTGAGTGATAAACGGAGCATCTTGTCGTATACGTTGTAAATCCCTAAAAGCTGCGTCACTTAATCGTTTCTTAGTATCTCCGGTTATAGCGCCCATCACTTCGGCCGCATTGTATTTCATCTGATCAGGACTTAGGCGGTTGATTCTCACCTGATTATCCTCCTGCTCACTCCCGCCATAAATACCCGCACCAATACCACCAGTGATACCACCAACTAGCGCGCTCTCGCCTACGCCCTCCATTAGGTTCTGTTTATCATCAAAACCACGCTTAACGGCGTTCTCTGCGAATTGCTGAGCGCCTTCCTCTGCGCCTTCAGATAGAAAACCAGACAATGCTCTGCCGGCCAAACTACCGCCCAAAGGATTTAATAAGGCATCGATACCCATCTTCTCGATGGCAGCTTGAGTCAATGCGTGACCGGTTGCGGCTAAATATTTTTGTTTGAATGACTCCGGTATGTATGTTTCACCCTTCGCTTCGGCTTCAGCCTTCTTGCGCTGCTCAATATTATCTAAATCTTCCATCATACCTTGATGAGCATTGATTCCGTGTCGTGCAGGCGCTACTAAGCCACCCGTGCCTAATGTTAGCGCCGAGTCAATAGCTACGCCAGCCAAACCTTCACCGATCTGATTGGCGATCTGGTTGTCTTGATTGTTCGCTTTAGTATACTTATCTACGTATTTGCGAACCTGGTTATTCTCTCGGTCTTTCTTGATATTTTCCAATACTTTATTAGCAAATTCATTATCTTCATCGAAGAATTTAACCGTATTAGCTGCGCCTGAGGTTAATGCTTCGGCCGTAGTTGGAACGAAGTTTGTCACAGCTCGAGTTCCGCCCTTAACCAAACCTAAACCGGTATTTGCGGCGTGATAAGCTACATTGCCGGGGATATTCTGGAGCTTTAGGTCTTCTTGGGCTTGTTTTGCCTCTTCTTGAGCGCGACGGCGCTGCATTGCTACACTCTGACTCAATATGTTAGTAGTATCTCTGTCTTCGTAATTGAGGTCTCTAGCTTGGTCTCGGATAGCTTGCGAGCGAGCCAGATCGTAAGCGCGCTTTTTCATCTGCTCACGACCAAACTGTTTATCTAGCCAACTCGCTTGGCTTTCCTCACGCTTCATATTCTGCTCATATAGGCTATTAGAACGCTTTCTGATATCTATTTCACGTCCTGAAGTCTGGTCGTTGATTCCGCCGTATTTCTGCGCCTGAGTATCAAGGTTTTTAGTCGTAGCCTCTTCATTTATAGCTTTACGAGTCAATTCTTGATTCACTACTGGCTTGATAGTTGTCGCCTGATTAGCTCCGTTTACAAAATTCTGACCAAGTACATTTTGCTGGCGCTGTTTGCGGAGTGCTTCAGCCTGTTTCTTGGCAGCCTCGGCTTTTCTGGCGGTCTCTTCAGCCTCACGCTTACGTTTCGCCGCTTCCTCTTGACGTTTACGTTCATCTTCAGCTTCCTTCCGCCTGCGCTCTGCATCGGCGCGAGCCTGAGCATCTGCAGTGCTATTACTGTTTGCATTGAATCCGCTCGCGTTGAATTGCGAGCTTACGTTCGAGCCAAATAAATTCTGATTAGTATTCTTGGGCTGAGTTGTCTGATTTTGCTGTTGCTGACGACGCTTTTCTTCATCGTCTCCACCAAAAAGAGATCTAAAACCTTTTACAAGTCCATCTAGCATTTTTCCTCCGTGTCATTTTCTTCGTTTTTTATACCAAAATACCGCCCCTGACCTCACGCGCGTGCGTGCGCGCGTAATGGTCAGGAACCGGCTTAATTTCTATAATAAGTAGCCGGAATTAATATCCGTATCGTCTTTCTTTTTTCGCTGATTTTGCGGAGTTAAATATTGAGCTGCTTGATCTTGTGTTAATGTAGGAGTTGAAACTGAGCCGTTCAAATCTTGAGTAGAAATGTTGTCGCTCTTATAGTCTGCCAAAGTGCCAACCTTCACATCTGGGTTGCGCATATCTTGGAAACTTCGAATAACAGCGTCTAAGTTGGCTTGTCCGCCAATTTTACCGCGGAAGTCATTCTCTAGGTTCGTAAAGTCGTCATTCAACTTGCGAGACTGGTCGCGCTTCCACTGATCCAGCTCATTCTTCTCTTCATCGTATTCGCGTTTAGTATTTCTGTGAGATAGTGAAATATCTCCCATTTGCTCATTGTATTGGTCTGTAGCATCAGCATTTGATTTATTGGCCAAATCTGCTGCACCAAACGCTGCCATGTCTGCAGCGCTCGAATTACCAGCGCCATACATACCTAAAGTAGTGTTAGCTCCCTGCAAGATGTTTTGTGTATCGGCTTGAATCTGACCAAGTGCTTTCTTGCGCTGGTCTCCAAGCTTACTATCTTCACGGTCTAGATTACTGAACGCGATGTCTCGCTGCGTGCCAATTTTGCCCAAACCTTGATTATATTTTTCGTCAATACCAGCTGATGCAGTTTGTTTACGACCGCCCAACGAATCTAACAATGCCTGATAGAAGCGTTGCTGTTGGATTTCTGCGGCTGATGGGCCACTGCTGGCGCCACCTGTGCCAGGGTTCCATATTTGGGCGTCGTTGCCAGCATCATTACCGCCGCCCGTGCCGGTCGAACTATCTTCTGGGCCAATCTTTACCCAATTCTGTTTATCCTTAGCTCTCGCTGAAGCTAATTTTTGTTGATCTTGCAGTGCAAAGTTATATGAGTTAGGCGCGAGCTTATGATTGCCTCCTCTATTACCGGTGTTTGCCGTACTGTTTGCTCCGTTAAAAAGTTCTGAAATACCGAATTCTGGGAGGTTCAAAGCCGTTCCTGCCCAATCTATACCGTTTGCTAGCCAATTTGCCATACAAAAAATCTCCTTCCGTGCTTCCACGTAGGAGATTAAATTGTTTCAAGTTTTTAGGGCCAAAGCAAACACAACTCTTAGCGGAAACACTTTAATAATATTATTTTTAATAAATTGTTTCCGAGTTGCGGATACTTCCCTTTCGGGTACTCCCCAACAGCCTTACCTGTACGAGGCGGAAGCATACGATCCTCAATAATTGTATTATATACTATTTATTTTGTAAGCGCAAGCTTTTTATCTAAGTTCGCAGAAATGTTGGACAGAGTAGACTGTATATGAGTCGTCTTTATCTGGGCCTCGAGCAACGCCAAAACCTGTTAGACTGTATTTTGTATCGATCATAGCTTCGTAGTGTATCGGAGAGTTTACCCACCAGTCGACTGCAGTTTCTACAACTGGTGCCGTGGAATAATCCACTCCGTATTTTATATATTGTATATTTTCACCACCACTTATACATAAAGGCCTAGTTTCGTCAAAAATATATTCATACCCGTGCCTCCCATCCACCGGACTTACATGATCGAAATAATCGTTATTGGCCATATCATCGGCTTTTCTCTGTGCGCTCTTGTTGATTCGTTCATCTATCGCAAGCGGCGCAGCACCAACCTTCGCTCGCTCCTCATTGACTCGCGCCAAAAAATCCTCCGGTGTTGGTATTTCTACGGGCTTTTGCTCTTGAACTACCTCAGACTGTGAAGGCTGTGGAGTCTCCGCAGGTTGCTCTTGGATATATGCAAAATATCCGATCATAAATATGAATATAATTCCGACAGCGGACAGGAGAAGTTTTGATACGGTTTTTAGTTTTATCATAGGAAATACATCACGCCGCCGTGCCTGCTGCAAGTTCCCCTTCTGCTCTGAGCGTAGTGCCTTTAATTTTCTTTGGACTTATCGCAAATCTCACTATGAGCGCTGGGATTAGAATCATCAGTGCCATTAGTGTGAAGCCCATTAAATTATATAGTAAAATCATAATTTAATATCCAATGTCATCCATAATATAGTTTATGTTTGCTGAGTTTTCTTCAACTGACCGATTGGTTGACTCTAGCTCAGTTTGTAAGTCGCTAATCTCTCCCTGCAGACTGTCAATGTCATCCTGCAGGCTGTCTATCTTGCGTTCCAAGTCATCTCTAGATACGGCACCGCTTGGACTACCAGGAGTATTGTGTGAATTATTAAGTATAGCCATTGATATAAGTATAGTTATTATACATATAGCTCCAGCTAATATAGATAATGATATCGTATCATTTTTCTTATTGACAGATGAATTCATTATAAAACTCCAATCATAGCTCTTATTCAAATACTATTTCTTCGCCAGCTTTTTTATACACACGTTCAAGTTCATCAATATCGATAATAACTTTATTACTTTCTAGGCCGGCACGTTCGTAGAGATTGTCTAGAGCTTTTTCGTCTTCACCATTCTCAACCATTCTAGTTAGGTTTTTGAGCAAAAAAGCTTTGGGTAAAGCCCAGACCATTATAAACAACATAATTATATATACCATTAGAACTCCTTAAATTTATACCTAAACTATACCATATTTCAGTCAAAAAATACAGCTTAAGCGTCTTGTGATCTTGTGACCTGTGGGTAGTAAGATAGGTCACAAGACATAAAAAAGAGACCACTAAAACGCGCGCATTCTATGAATACGTTATATCGTCTGTTCATTGTATAATAGGGAGTTACGCTGGTTGTAGTGTAAAATTTATAACACGTATCAAAACTAGACTTTAACTACTATTTTTGCTTTAAGTTTTTTTATTCGCCTTACGAACATTTCATCAGTCATACCATAATTTTATCATAACTAGATATTAAAGTCAATTCAAACTACTAGTCTGCTAGTTATGCATTGCGCATTAATAGCTCGACTCTTTTTATAAACTTTGTTATGTCAAAGAAATAGTTTGGAAACGCCCTCTGGACATTTTTAGCACTACTGACGGAAACCAGCACCTGGTCGTCGTATTTATGATTTGCTTCAAGGTAGGAATAGAAGCTATTAGCCGATAGTGCAGTTGAAAAGGGCGTGTAGGTAATTTTTTTATTTTTCAAATCTAAAGCGAGAACTACATACTCTGTGCTCTTATCTTTATTCTCTTCGTTGATGGCATTCACTCCGATACTTATAGTACGAAGGCTACTCAGTAGGTTATTCTCGGCATCTAACTGCTTTATTTCACTTATAATTTCTTTTATATCCATGCCATTATAAAATTTTGGCGGTGGACCTTCTTCAATCAGCGCGAATGCAGATGAGACAAGAAGGAAGAATTTTTTCCATGGAGTACTACCACCTCCGTTTTTTATAGAATCATTATTGATTATTCCTACGGTTTCGACGGCAGTAGACCATTCGTGTTGTAAGTCAGACCTCATTTGTATCTCGATAAACAACCCATTATACTGCGACGCATCACTAGACCTAGATTGGGTATTTTTATATCTATATATTAGATGGACTCCCCTATAACCGTCGTCTTTAGGTTCCTCTATATAATCTCTAACTTTAACTAATTCGTGACTTAGTCTTATATTATCAGTGTACTCATATTTGAGAGATCTTACACTTTCTATATCGGGCAAGATGGCTCTAACTCCGCCGATGTCGTGCATTCTTGAGAGCTGCATCCCATCAAATCTTTTCAATTTATTTATAATCGTAGGCATCCTTTTGAGCCTCTGCGCCACTATAGGGCTAAAGTCTGATGTTTTATATCTAGAGACCTTTCCGCGCAGGGTATTGGCAAACGTTTTCATGGGGTATATGTGCGATGACCTCCACTCATCTGCTCTTTTGATATTATCGATCGAACAACTGTCAGTTTTCATGGATTCGCCAACTCTATTAAGAGATTTTTTTGTTATAGTAGATCTATCTGGATATTTTTTCATCTGTCTAATATTATATCAGATCACATCATAAAACATATTGGCTAAGCTTAGATAAATACCCCTGTAGACCGTATTCCGCTCAAACCACGCCCTACAGAGCAACCAAACTAACCTCAACCCTCGGCCGTTCCCTATCCACTCCACCAAACCGCAAAAGCACCTCCGGGCAAACATTCGCGTTATCATCTTCAATAATCCCCGCATCAACCAACAGATCCATTATACTTTCGGCCTTATTAGTTAAATCAGCCCTTCGCTTGTCTGGAAAATAAAACATCATCTCAATGCCAATTTTACCCTCCATAGGGCGGGTTCGCTGTTCTTTCAACTGCCACATTGCATCTGTGTGCCAAATGCTGTGTGCGCGGCTAGAAACAAGCATACTCCTATTGCCCCGGCGGATAATCTGCTTTGAATTCTTCTTACTTGGTATTCTGCCGCCCAAAACGATAGATTGCGCTGTAGTTTTAATCATCTTTGTCGGCCTCAAATTCAGGTATACTAAATAATACCTCAAACCTCACACCAATTAACTCACTCGGATTCATTCTGCACCTCCATCTCCTGTACGTTTTTAATAGATAACTTAGTGATCTGACCTTTCTTCGCTTCCACCCTGAAATCATATATCTCTCGCTCACAGTCGCTACGACCTAGATCACCCAGCTTCTGAGTAATAGCTACCGCCGCCTGCCGGTTGTCTGCTTGCGGAAAATTAATAATATTCTGATATGAAACCACCACCGTAGCAATATCTCCCTCTTTCTTAATCCCCTCCACGCCAAACTTGCCACGCGTGGTGTTTTTCTCCAAATCAATTAGTTTAGCTAGCAGTCCCGGTATCTTACCAAATATATTTCTGTCCATATATTTCCTCCTTTTTATTAATAGTATCCATCCTCATCAAACAGCTCATCTTCTTGTGTAACTATGTAGCTGTCCGCTCGCGGCCTATATGCCACCGCCATCGCTAAATATCTAAAAGCATCAGCGCCGTTACTACTCCAGTCATGGACTGGCGATGATCGCCAAACCTTGTTTTTATGGTCAAAGTCTTTGTGATACTCCTTCAAGCAGTTTAAGCCACGCTCGCATTTCTTTTCATCGAAGAAACATCGAGACAGAATTGCTCGAACTTGATCTATACCCTCGGCCACCTTCCGTTTAGGTAACACTACAATATTTTTGAATCCTAAGTCATTCAAAGTCTTCACTCGTGTCTGGCCGGTATCTAGTGAGCGATTATTGCCATCGTGCGGTAAATAGATCGTTCCATATACATAGCCATATAATTGTTGTTTCTCCTGCAGTTTAACTGCGTAATGGGCCAAACCCTCGCCCGATGTCTCGTAATAGTCAACCACTCGTATTTCGCCCGCATCGAGCTGAAAGAACCAAATAGCGGTCGTGTCGTTAATCCCTAAGTCCCAAGCCGTATAGACCGGCAAATTCGGCAAATGCGGCACAGTCTTCACTTGACCATTAGCCTCCATGCGGTTAATAATCTTGCCATAATACGCACCTTGTACCGCAGCTGCAAAGCTTGTCATAAACTCCTGCTCGAACAAATCATCGTCGCCATATAGTTCGATATACTCTTGGCGTGTTTCTTCTAACTCCTCAGCCGTAAACACTCCACAATCTTCAGCCGTTAACCGCTGGACGAACCAATCCGGATTGTCTTTATTGGATTCATATAATTTCTTAGCGTGATTATTACCACGCGGTGTGAAGTTGAACCAAGCAAATCCACCGTTTTCTTTTAGAATCGGCAATATAAAACCCCAAACCAAAGGGTCAATTAGCGAATATTCGCTAAATACCACACCAGCAGGGTTTGAACCAACCACCGAGTCAATGTTCGAAGCTCCAACAATCTGAATCGTTGAGCCATTAATTAGTTCAATCGACATCTCGGTATTGTTTATAGATTTAATAATCTCTTTAGGTGCGTGATTAATAGTCCTAAATCCATCTTTGTCTAAATTTCGCCATAAAGCCTTTTTACCCTGCGAATATTCCGGAAAAATATAGAAATAATTCCCTCTCCGCCTCATCGCTTCTCGAATCAGGGCGTTATAGCAAGCCTTATCTTTGCCGTGCCGGCGCGGCCAAATTAAAATCACCCGCTTGATCCCATTATCTACTACCTTAAAAAACGGTATCTGATACTTACGAGGCTTAAACTTATACGGTAATGTTAATTGTTTAGCTAAATTCCTAGTAGTCACCATTTAGCTCGGCCTCACTATAATCCACTATCCTTATATCTATCCCGCCCGAATGATCGTGTTTATTCTCAGCCTCAACTTTGACATTATTGCCATATTTCCGCGGTGCCATACGTGCAGCCACCCATTTACGTGTATCTATCTTAACCTTCGCACGAGCGACTTTGATTTGATCGGCCTTCACTCGAGCACCTTCATCTGCCTCTGTGTCGATAATAATATCTAGCGAATCATCATCCGCAATATCCATCATCTCGTCCACCAAAACATCAGCGCGCAGCTCAGTCGCCATCCTATACTCTTCCGCAAAATCTGGGTATTCCCGCAGCCATTTATAAAACATATCCCTAGTCGGGAGTCTTTTATCCTCGCATAGCTTACGAACACTCACGCCGTCCGCAATCTTGTTAAAAATCCTGACCCTCAAAGCTTTCGTTGGAATCGTTGGACGCCTGCTTTTCTTTGGAATAGTCTTACTAGCCACAAACTTCCTCCTCGTGGCCAAAAGAAAAACGCCACGGCAATATTAGGCGTGACGTTCCTTGTGTTAATTAAATCACAAAACGGTTATGGTGTCAATGGTTAAAATCCCGCGTTTTCCAGGCGTTAACTCTATCTGTAGCGTATGATGTAAAAATTACACGCTAAATGTGGGTATTCTCACTTGAAAATTATACCTGGTTAGGATAAAATATAGTCAATATCCTGGGAGAGGGATAAGTAAATCGGCGGGATGGTCCCCGCGCTGAGACACGATTTAGCTTAAAATGTCGGTTATTCTGTATCAATAAGATGAGCGTAAGTTTATAAATTAGACCAATGCTCACCGAAGCGTTAATAAATCGTGCGCTTACGCTTATCTTACCGGTATGGAATTTTTATTTGTAAAAAGTTAAGGGATTTTAAATTCTAGTCCCTATAAAATAAAAACTAAATTTTGATAAAAATAAAGATAAAATGCCGGCACGCTAGGTCGATCTCGACGCGGAGTATACAATGCACTTTAGCAAGAGCATAGGAAGGAGATCCCTATGAATGAAGATAAAATAGGGCTTGTAGAGGTTTTCACCCCCTACATCACCAGAAAAGGCAAAAAAGTTTACCGCAAAGACGGTAAAAAATGGCATTTCTGGGCACCACCCCAAAAGAAAAAAGAGTCAAACGGCAAGTAAAACTCTTTATATCAGAAACCGTACAAATACTAGATATTGTGCGGTTTTTTGTATTCATGAATGTCTCATGGATAGTAAAAACATCACAATATTTGCGTAAAATCTGTAATTTATAGCAAAGAACTTTGTTATGATTATATATTGTAAGTATAAACCAAAAAGATTTTTTGTTCAATACTTTTTTTATACCGCTTACCTCAACTGGGAGAAATAGCGCCTCTCGCAGCGGGTGCTATTTAATAAAAGCTGTTATATAGCCTTATAAACTTGTCTACCTCCTAATCTCTCTAATGGACAATTTAAGACATTCTTCGTGGGCTTCACTTGCTTCATTTTCGCTTATTTTTATCTGTGTTTCAATCCATTTTTTCATATCTTCAGACGTCTCTTTGTCAAAATGTAATAGTAGGGATTTATAAGCTTCTAAAGCCCCTTTGTGCCGGAAATAATGGTTTTTCCAGATTATAGCGTGATCTCGGTCGGAAGGGTTCTCATAAGTCTCTAGGGAGTCTTTTTTAGTTTCCAGAACAAGGCTGGTGAATTCCGACATAACGTCTTCATATACCTCTTCGGCAGGTCTATCTTGTAGACCATGCATTGAAAAGCTAATTTGATATTTCTGAAATATTTTTCGCACTTTTGATTGTAATTCTTTACTCATCAAACTCCATCTCTGCTTTTGTTACGCCGTAGGCTATCGCATTCACCGCTAGACCCATAGAGAAAAAGGTCGCTTTGTCATATTCACCGTCCATTACTGCACCAAACGCCGAAACGCCGCAGGCGAACATCCCAACGGCAAAAATAGCTAGTTTGATTCTGCTCATAACTCCTCCAGTATCCTTTGCATTTCAGTCAGATCTTCTAATGTCAATTGGGGCAATGCGCCAAAACCCTCTACTGAATGGTTCCTTTTTATCCATGCCCCGTCGTCCGCTATGTACAGCATTTTATGTCCATCTTTGGACTCTGCCACTATAATCTCTGGTAGCGTTTCCGAAAACTCTGTCAGTTTCGTTCCATTAGATAATTTTACGCTCGCCATTATGCCTCCTTTTCGTATTTATCTAATAATGACAATTGGTAATTCACACGCTCGAGCCTACTGCCATATTCAGAGACTATAAGTGGAATATTTCTGTCTATTTTTTCGCCCGAAGCTTTCGTCTCAGTCGGTAGGACGTTTGCTAATGTTTGGGTTAAGGTGCCTAAGAGAATAATCGCCTCTTCGGTCCTATTATCTAGCTTATCGAGCTGCTGTGGAATTTCTCTCATATTTTCCACCGCTGTGCTGTTTTGTTTGTATGATTGGTCCATAATATTTTCTCCTTATTATTAAATTTACATTTCTAGTTCGCGGTTCAGATGATGAGTGCTTTGTGTGTCCATCTACTTAATGGGTTATTCCCCCAGATAATGCTTTCACCTAATAGCTACTAGCTCTGTTTTACGCTCTGCACACAACCATCGAGGTGGGTGTTCTAGCTCATCACCTGAGTTAGGAACTAAAAAAGCGCACTAGCTCCTAAGCAGATTATCCGTATTCTTAGCAAACTGCTCATAAACGCTTTCGCCACTATTCGTTATTGCATAAGGCAAAAACACCTGTTCTGTAGTCACCATTTGAGTTTCGATAATAGCAAGCTGAGCATCAACCCAGTCTTTCACTATACGCCAAGCTGTTCTTCTCGCTTGTTCTTCTAGTCGTGATGAGGGGACAGCTTTCTGCCGTTCTAAAACCTTGGCTACTGGTCGCCAGTCAGTGGGTAGTGAAAAAGGTACGAGGCCGTCACCGACCTTTAATTGGAAGCTTAGCGCCACCAAATTTCCACTATCATCATATTCGCTCATTATCTTCTTAGCTCCAGCGAAAGCTAGTTTTCCCTGTATCTCAGCTGCAGATTTTTCAACAGATATTTTTGTCGTATAATTTTTTAGAGCCATTATTTCTTATCCTCCAGCTTAAACAGCCCAACCACATACCCCACCAAATAATTGGCTATCTCAGCGGAGTTATCGCTGCGATCATCTTGACCAGCCCGATAAGCCTCGTTCAGCTGCTCTTTGAATTTCGCAGCCAAACGCTTTAACTGGAACTGTCTAATAGTAACCCTGTCAGATTTGCAGAATGCTTTTGTTGAAGCTGAAGTCAACATTAACTGCTCATCCACTTCATCAAGAAAGTCTTTAATTATCATTTTACAACCTATCCAAATATCTATTAGCTTGATTCTTACTTAATCCGCTCATCTTCTGGAAGTAAGCGTTCAAAAATGCCGCTCGTTTATTGGGTTTATCGTTCTCGGCCCTGCGAACTACCGTTTTTGTGCCGTCATTCCAAAACAAAATCGCAGCGTCCTTATTGATTATCACACCTTCGGGTAGTGCGGCTCCGGGTTGTGACCAATCTCCAATTAGATTGTCTAAGTGGCTAACTTCATCTATATATGGCATATACATGTGCAAAACCCCCTCAGCAGGCACTACTCTATAAGGATCATTCTTTTCTATCAGGTGGTATTCTGGCTTGCCTATTATTTCCATAAAACTCCTCACATCAGCCCCAAATCTGGGAATACCCGTTAAGCTTAACCAAAATCGAACGTCACGTCTAACATTAGGTTAATATTCGTCACTTAACGGGCCGGAATTAGGGCCAAACTTATATTTATTATTCAAGAAATATCGGCGCCAGTAGGATACTATGGTCTATGGGCGCCGTTCCTTCTCTTCACCTCACTTATAGGTCTCTCAAGCCTATCTGTTGTCTACTGCGCAATATAACGCTGTCATTCAGCGGGTATTACATCAACTGCGATCTTCTTAGCTCTCGTTGGGCTAATCTCAACATTGATTCGCTTAATCATCTTTACTCCTTCTCAGTTATGAATCTCTCAAACTTAAACCCTGTAGCAAACATTCTCACTACGGCAAACTACCGGCTGGTGTGCATTGTTGTCAGTCTCCATAGCACCAAACACTACAAACAGCCCCACCAAAACAACCAACCAAAATATATTTTGTATGTTTTCCTTCATTTTTATTTCTCCTCTATCCGCAGACTTGGACTCGCAATGGGAGTATAACGATCAGTAATATTTTATTAGTTTTAATATTGCGAGCCAAGAATAGTAATTATTTGCATAATTTGTATGAATACTTTACTAGGTACTAGGCATAAAGCCCAAGTCTGCGGATAAAATTAGTAGTAAAATGTCCAATCCTTTCCTAATAGCTAGCTCTCTAATATTACTTTTAAGCTGCGTTCGTCAAAACCAAGCATTCCACTCTTTTTATTTATTATTCTAAATTGTTAAATTTCTCTCATCGGTTCGACAGATATAGCTATCTTGTCTAGCTTTTTATAGCTCCTAGAGGTGATATAAACCATACTCACCTCATTTAAGACATAAAAAGAGACTCGCCTTCCGGAACGAGTCTCTTTATTATTTGCAAATAAAAAAGCTTGAATTCTACTCGACAATTCAAGCTCTTGTATCTGGCTGGGATGGAGGGATTCGAACCCCCGAATGCATGGACCAAAACCATGTGCCTTACCACTTGGCGACATCCCACTAGCCCATTTATTTTAACAAAAA
>SAAC01000207.1 GCA_009929605.1 Negativicutes bacterium | reverse complement strand
GAATTGTAATCCTGATGATTTTAATATTACAGGAGTACAAAGTCCAACTTCTCTTCGATGGTACCAAAACACTTTACATGTAAATGCTGATGGCAATGTAACAACCAATGGATTTACATCGGTTGGTACGACATTAATTAATAATGCAAACGCCGCAACGTCAGGCAATATTGTCAATGGACTTGAAGGCAATACACTCAGTTTAGCCAATGGAACACCCGCTCCCTACACCGACCGTATTCAAATGCGACCCTTTTCATGGCTTTTGCATAACCTCTATAACCCAAATGCGATAACCAATGATTTTAACGTCGAGTTTATTCGTTCGGGTAACTGGGCAGGGCAAGGGCAACTGGGTGAGACAGTCGATATCAATACCTCAAAGCGTACTAATCGCAGGATGGAGTGGTGATGCGTTTAGCGATGTCAATGATAGAATTGGTTATTTCCATTGTGGTTATGGGCATTGTCGTGATGAGTTTACCGCTCATTCTCACACAAGTGCAAAACAACAACGCTTTTGCCTTGCAACAAGAGGCGATTTTAGCAGCAAAAACAAAAATAGGAAATATCTTGACTTATGAGTGGGATGAATTTAGTTATGATGCAACGGCAGGACATTCATTCGTCCTTGATATAGCAGGGGGTACTGATGATCTTAACCGTTCAGCTGGAACTAATCAGCGAAAAGGACATGTTAATGTTGAGGGGAGAAGAAAATTATACGATAATACCTTAGCTTTAAACGTCCGTTCGGCATCAGCTATTAATAACAATAAAACTAATACGGTAGATGCATTTCATGCCCGTAATGTCAATCTAAGCGTTGCACCTAATGGGGAAGAAGCTGGAGCGCTAAGTTATATTTTCAATCTAAGATTAGACCCAACTATTGTTTATGTAAATGATAATATAAACTATGATAATTCCAACCTTACTTTTACACTCACTCCTGATAATGCAGGTATTATTACCAATATCAAACGTATTGAAGTTCAAGTACGTGATACAGACGCCAATGCACTTATAACTACCCTTCGAGCTTTTACATGTAACATTGGAGAATCTCCTTCACTTCCTTCAAGGCCTTATCAATGAAAAAACGCTCTGCTTTTACCTTAATCCGTCATTCCGCACTAAAAAATATATTTTTACAACAGAGGTATAAGAAGTGCTTCTAGTTCCTAAAAACTGGGAAGATAGAAATGCATGGAACAGCC
>SAAC01000206.1 GCA_009929605.1 Negativicutes bacterium | reverse complement strand
TTCTCCTGAACCAGAGCAAAAACAAGATCCGGAAACCAATAAAAAACAAGGACCTGAAACAAATCAGAAGCAAAATCCTGAGGTACAACCAAATCCTAATCCTGCTCCAACACCTAAAGAACAACCTAATATGCAGCCTAAAGAACAACCTAATGTACAGCCTAAAACGCAACCTAAGGCAGGTGTGCCAATCGTTCGTCCAGAAATTGAAACATATACAGCCAATGCCTATGCAGCTAATAATGCTTTCAATATGTCCTATTTAGAGAGAGGTAATGAACGTATCTGGGCACGATTCAATAAGAAAAAAACAAAATTCGATAATCGTTTCAATACCATTGATCAAACTGCTAATGTAACGCAACTTGGTATTGATGTATTTAATACATCTAAAATGAATGTCCACCACATGGATACCCTTCGCGTCGGTATTATGGGCGGTTATGCCAACATCCACACAGATGCAAAAGGTATGAAATATATTGCCAAAGGTATGAAATATAATGCCAAAGGTACATTCGCATTTTAATTAAAATCTGCTAAACAGAATCCTAATTCTGAAAGTCCTATTAAACGTAAAAAAGAGAGGTCGGCTACTCCCGCGGGAGTGGCCGACCTCTCTTTCTAGTATCTACTGCTAGTCATGATAGGCTTATAGGACTTAGGATAGCCCTCTACAAGACCACTGCGAGACATAGCAGCTACTGCTTCATATGCCCAATGATTGCTTGGTACATCTGGGAACAATTTTGTAGTATCTACATTTGCATTAGTACCTGCAAAGCCATTCAACATATTTTCACCATTGCCCATAGTGCTACCAATGCTGAACATCAAGTCTTCATTAGGACGATAGTAAGCACCCAATGCTACGGCATTTTCGCCGCTATAGTTACCGTAACCAGCTGCAAAATCCCATTTAGCATCTGGATCAAAGCCCAATGGATGTAATGCAGCCAATGCAGCTGCACCAGCGCCAACTTTATCCACACGATTGCCTAATTTTTCAATTGAACGATTTGTGTTGAATAATTGTTTACCTGTTACAGCATCTGTAGAGTTTGCATTAATATCACCATCTTTAAGATTAGTGATTTTTGTACCGCCCATATCAATACCATTACTGTTGATTGTTACAGTATCACCAGCTGTAATAGTATCACCGTTCACAGTTGTTGCATTTACTGTATTAGCATTATTAGAGTGTCCGCCTCCGATAGCTGCCCCC
>SAAC01000073.1 GCA_009929605.1 Negativicutes bacterium | reverse complement strand
TAGATATCCAAAATTCGACCTATATATATTCCAAAGTTATCCACAAGTAAAATGACAAAACTCATTTTTTTTGGTAAAATTTAGGTAGATTTCTTACATTTCGCTCAAATATTGGATTACTTGCTTGGATAACCACAACGGTTATCCACAATTTTTTGTAGCACTATTGTGCACACTCCAACTATTGATATATTCACGTTTTTGAGGAATGTAAAATAATTTATCAACAGGTTATTCACAATAAAATATGTGTTATGCACAATTTTATTCACCTAAAAAACGACTTATACACATTTTATCCACATTTTGTGCAAAACTACTCTTTTTAAAAGGATATCGTATGCAAAATTTTGAACTAGGACTATTTTGGGAACAAGTCCTCGAGGATACAAAGAAAAAAATGCCTCTCCAACTATGGGAGAGTACCATTAGCTCATGGCTAATACCTTTGTCCGTTGAGGATTTATCCATCCACATCGGAGTAACCCAAGACTTTATAAAAAATATTATAGAAAAAAATCCTGCCGTTATTGGACCATTACAGGAATCCATAGACCAAATTAATGGCAGCCATCTAGATATTATTATCATGAATATCTTAGAAACAACACCAAACCAACCAAGTACGCAATCTGGTCAATCAAATCTAAAATTATATACGCCTGTCTATGATGATCCTGTTATCATCGATACACCAGCGCCACATCAAACAACTGTGTCTGATTCATTACAATCCATTGATGATCAACTGGCGGCACAGCAACAATCACAAAATCAATTTGGTCAACAGCAAATGGTTTCTCAACCAGAGCCTAAAAAAATTGATTTATCCTATTCTAATCTGATTAAATCATTCCGCTTTGAAACATTCGTGGCTGGTAATTCCAATAGAATACCTTTTGGCGCTGCCCAAGCTGTAGCTGAAAATCCTGGTAATATCTATAATCCATTATTTATCTATGGCCCGTCTGGCCTTGGTAAAACACATTTAATGCATGCCATTGGTAATTACATTATCGATCACAATCCAAACTTAAACGTTATGTGCATTACCAGTGAAAAATTCATGAATACCTTCGTAGACCTGGTGGTCCGCGGTCGCCAAGGGGATGTATTCCGTAATATTTTCCGCAATATCGATGTATTATTGGTAGATGATATTCAATTCCTAGAAAATAAAGAAGGTACGAAGAACGAATTCTTTAATACCTTTAATGAACTCTTGGATAATCAAAAACAAATCGTTCTTACCAGTGATACTTTGCCAAGCGATATGAATCAATTAGAGGATCGTTTGCGTTCCAGATTCCAAGCGGGCTTTATTGCCACTATGGATAATCCAGATTTAGAAACGCGTATCGCCATCGTCAAATCCATACTAGAAAAATACAACATCTCATTAACCAATGATGCTGTGAACTACGTGGCATACCAGTTTTCTGAAAACGTTCGTGTCCTTCAAGGCGCCGTAAATCGTCTCGTTGGCGTCGCATCCCTTCAAAATCTGACGGGTGATATAGATTATGAATTCACAAAATCAGCTCTAGAGGATTTAATTACAGAACAACCAGTGGAATTATTATCTATTGAACATATTCAGGACTTTGTGAGCTCTTACTTTAGCATCAAAAAAGCAGATTTGCTGGGTAAAAAACGTAAAATCCAATTTGCCTTTCCTCGTCAAATCGCCATGTATCTCTGTCGTGACCTCATTAGTGAAAGCTACCCACAAATTGCAGCTGCTTTCACCAGAGATCATACAACCATACTCCACGCGTACGAAAAAATTTCCAAAGAAATTGAAAAAAATCCAGAGACAGCACGTATCGTCAATGACATAAAAAACAAGCTAAATGGGTGTGGATAATATTGTGACTGACTTGTCTATAATTATGTGGATAACTCAAAATATGAAAATTTTTGTGACTATGTGGATAAGTGGGTACAAAGTATTCACAATGCTATCCACAGGCGCCAAATAACACGCTATCTGCGCTCGTCATCGTTTTTCACAAACCCACACGCCCTACTTCTTTTACTACTTACTATATCCAACAATCAAAAACAGCAATAGTAAAGAATACCGCAACCTTATATATATAATACAGCTAAAAAATTATTTTTATTTAAGGCTTTCACAAAAATATAGAATACGACATTTCGAATTCTATTAACAAGTTAAGAAAGGTATAACTAATGAATATTACATTCCCAAAAGAAAACCTACAAAAAGCAATCAACGTACTACAAAAAGTATCTCAAAATAAAACAAGCTCTAATTTACCTGGTGCTATTTATATCACAACAAAAGGTAGCCAAGTAGAATTACAAGGCAATGATTTTGAACTAGGCATCAAATTAACAGTAGATGCGGACATCACAGAACCAGGCACTCTAGTAGTAGGTTCACGTTATTTCCAAGAATTAATTCGTAAATTACCCGGATCTACCATAACATTGAATAAACCAGAAGATAGTAATTCATTAAAAATCACATCTGGTTCCTCCGAATTCAATTTAGTGACATTACATCCAGATGATTTCTCCCTTGTTGAACAAATCCATGACGAAAATCATGTAAACATCGATACAGCAGATATGAAAGAATTAATCGATTTAACAAACTATGCAGCTGCTACCGATGAAGATCGTCCTGTATTTGCTGGTGCTCTACTTGAAATCAATGAATCTGATGTCACAATGGTAGCAACTGATACACATCGCATGGCGGTTAAAAAAATATCCATTCAAGAACCTGCTACAACGCCACTTCGTGCAGTTATCCCAACAAAAACATTGGCTGAAGTATCTCGTTTAATGCCTACAGATAATCCCACAATGATTAATATCATTTGGAATCGCACACAAATCGTATTCATGTTTGAATCCATTTACATCATCTCTCGTTTAATCGAAGGCACATATCCTGAATATGAAAAAGTAATTCCATCTCAATTCGATTCCAGTGCTATCATCGACCGTAAAGAATTTGCAGGTGCTGTTGATCGTGTATCCTTACTTGCAAAAGACATCAGTTATAACGTAATTCGTTATGATTGGAGCGAAAATAAAGTTGTATTGTCTAGTCAAAATTCTGAAATTGGTATGGCGAAGGAAGAAATAGAGACAGAATTCAAAGGTACACCATTTACCATTTCCTTCAACGGTCGTTATATCAGCGATATCTTGCGTCATAGCACAGGCGAAAAAATTCATTTGTATTTAAAACAAAATGGTCCTGTGGTTATTCGCCAAGATAATAATCCAAATTATACATACGTGGTAACACCAGTTAGAACTAACTAAGAAAGGCTAAAACATGAGTAAACCTATTACACCTGTGGGAATCCACACAGAATATATTCAAATCGATCAATTGTTAAAATATGAAGGTATCATTGAAACAGGCGGTCAAATCAAAGCCTTGATTGATGATCAAATCATTACTATCAATGGTCAATTATGTACGGAAAAACGTAAAAAATGTTATGTTGGAGATATCATTTCTATAGAAGGTCTCGATATGGATCTTAAAATCGTTAAAGAGGAGGAATAATCAGTGAGAATTGACTCACTGCAATTATTTCAGTTTCGCAATTACAAGGATATAACTATTAAATTTAATCCTGAAATTATCGTCCTTCATGGAGATAATGGGGTTGGTAAAACAAATATCCTTGAATCTATCTACGTAGGTACCATTGGTAAAAGCCACCGCACCAATGACACAGCCGATATGCTTATGTTCAATGCCGATGAATCTGGGATTGTCATTAATTTTGAAAAGAGAGAAACAGCCCAAAAGGTAAATCTAAAACTCTATAGAAAAGGATCTAAAGATATTCGATTAAATGATACGAAAATATCTCAGAAGGAATTGATAGGCACCTTAAATACAGTTATATTCTGTCCTGAAGATTTACAGCTCATCAAGGGAAATCCTTCTGGTCGTCGTCGATTTCTAGATATGGAAATATCTCAAACTTCGGCTACCTATTATCATCAGCTATTGCAATATAATCGTTTGCTACAACAACGAAATACATTACTCAAGGAATATAGAGGTAAACAATCTATACCTCTTGAGGAATGGGATTTGCAGCTAGCAGATATGGCGGCATTCATCGTTAAAAAAAGGCTAGAAAGCCTCAAAAAAATCAATTTTCTCATCGACTTGATGAATCGTAAATTGACGGCTGGCCAAGAGAATCTCACTATTGGATATGAACAAAATTATGGGGATGAGAATACAATCGTCTATACACGTGATGAGTTTTACCAATTGTTACAGGAGGCTTTACCACAGGATCGCCATCGGTTAACCACCAGTGTGGGACCGCATCGTGATGATTTACGATTTTTCTCTGGCGCTATGGATTTGAAAAAATACGGTTCCCAAGGACAGCAGCGCACAGCTGTATTGTCCTTGAAATTGAGTGAGCTTGAGTTTATTAAATCTGAGGTGGGTGAATATCCAGTATTGCTCCTTGATGATGTATTGAGCGAACTAGATGAATTGCGACGCAGTAATTTATTGCACTTTATTCATAAACGAATCCAAACATTTATAACGACCACAGATATTCACGATTTTAAAGATATGGACCATGTTCAATTCATTAAATGTAAAGGAGGCACAATCAATGCAACGAATGGAAAACCTTGATGCATGTTTGCCTCGTACGTTACAAGATATTGGCATTTATGAAACATTTCATCTTAATCGAATTGTTCATGAATGGAAAAAAATCGTCGGTCCTGGGTTTGCTAAAAATTCTCGGATTCTACATATAGAACCACCTGTATTGGTATTGAGTGCATTCACATCGCAGTGGATGCAGGAAATCAAGATGCAGGAAAAACAAATCATCAAAAAAATAAACGAATTCTATGGTCATCCTGTAATTACGAGTATTCGTTTACAAATGCATCGCCAGAGCTTTGTGAAAGATATCAATAATGAAGATGCTGTATTGCCCTATTTAATAGAACGTCCAAAATATATGGGGGATGGTTCTTATGATACGTCTAAAATTACTATTAGTGATGAAGAATTAGCTCGTATTGATGCGACCTTGGTGAATATTGAAAATCCAAAATTAAAAGAGATTGCTCGGCAGGCACAAATTAATCAGTGCAAAAAAAATAAGCATTTGGCTGAACGGGGCTTTCACCAATGTCCAGTATGTGGTACGTGGATGACGGTACCTCGTAAGGTGTGCGTCACCTGTGATTATATGTTTTATCGTAAGCATATTGGGACTATCAAGCGAGTGCTGAGAAAATATCCAAATATTCGGCAGGACCAAATTCAACAATTTGTGAAATGTTCCATGAATGCATTTAATGAGGCGAAAAAGGAAAGTATTTACTATTATATGGATAAAATCCATTTTGGATCTACGGACCAACGCCAAAAATATATGCTGGCCATGTTGATTACGGGAAAATCTGTGAAGGATTTATCTGAGGATTTCGTTAATAATTTATGTAATAAATATAGGTCCAAGTATTTAGATGAAAAAAAGAGGTAGTATGTACGTTCACATCGGAGATAACAAGAGCATTCCCATTGAATCAGTGATAACAATGGTGCACGCTCAAGGCAGTAAGGCTAAGAAATCACCTATTCATTATTATGATGGTCCTATTTTAAATGAAATGCCTGCAGAGGATATCAAAACGTATATCGTCACGGATGAGGGCCTATATGGATCTAGTATTTCGTTGAAAACATTGATGAAACGAATAGAGGAATTCCAGAAACTTATTCATTTAAATATCTAAAATTACACAGAATATAGTTTCTATAGTATAATAAAGTTTATGATTAATTGAAATTAGGAGGAGCGTTCTATGCCTGAACAAGATTATGGTGCCCAGAATATACAAGTTCTGGAGGGCTTGGAGGCGGTTCGTAAACGACCGGGGATGTACATTGGTAGTACGTCTATTCGTGGTTTACACCATCTCGTATACGAAGTAGTAGATAATTCAGTAGATGAAGCATTGGCTGGTTATGCTACACATATTGAAGTCAGCATTAACGAAGATAATAGCGTTACCGTTGTGGATGATGGTCGTGGTATTCCAACTGGAATGCATGAATCAGGTATGTCCGCGGTAGAGTTAGTATTAACAAAATTGCACGCCGGCGGTAAATTCGGCGGTGGCGGATACAAGGTTTCTGGTGGTTTGCACGGCGTTGGTATTTCCGTAGTGAATGCTTTGAGTGAGTGGACTCGCGTTCAAGTAGCTCAAGATGGCGTAATTCGTGAAATTACTTTTGGTCGTGGTTATAAAACGTCTGAATTAACAGAAATTGGTAAAAGTTCCAAAACAGGTACCACTGTTATTTTCAAACCAGATGAAGATATCTTTGAAACCACTGTATTCGATTTTGATACATTGAAAATTCGTCTACAAGAATTAGCATTTTTGAATAAAGGTTTGAAAATTACATTGAGTGATCTTCGTAACCTTGATGAAGAAGGCAATCCTCGCACAG
>SAAC01000072.1 GCA_009929605.1 Negativicutes bacterium | reverse complement strand
AGAAAGAGGAATCTGATAATAACCGCAAAAATAAAGTCGCTCAATTTAATTTCGCCAATGCTCATACCACTCTTGATTATATAGATATCATGACCAAAGATGTGGCGGATTTTGTGAAAACAAATCAAGATAAACTATAAGTCACCTAGTATACACCTGAGGATGAGAAATACACAATCCGTATTTCCCATCTTTCCTATACGCCACATTTTTACCGCAAAAAAGCTGACCCACAACAGGAGTCAGCTTTTTCTTATTCAGTATCGCTAATCAACGATACCTTTAGTATTACATTAATGTTTTCAATACATCCATTACTTCTTGTGGCAATTCATTTTTCTTACCTTTTAATTTCTCTACATAATCATAGCGGAATTCAAAGGCTTTGTGCAAAGAGTGATGGTATTCACGCACGTCAAATGGTGGTTCAAAACCTTCTACTGGTACGTAATCCAAGTTTTCATAATTGCCAAATTGTTTAAATGCCAATGTACCTTCTACTAACTCTTCTAACAAGCCAAGTGTTACTTCTTTAGGGATTTTCTTATCCAAGAAGAAACCTGTATTCATGATATAGCAATCTACACCACATTCGCAGAAAAGTTTTTTGTAGCTTTCATAATCTCGTACCAAAGGATATGTACGGAACGGATTGGCATATGGTTCAATAACCAACGCATTTGGATCCACATTAGCATCAAGTTTTTCAGCAGTAGTACGACGTGTCGCCAATGTAGCGCCCATAGTGGACGCCAAAACAGGGTCATTAATTTTCACCATTGGAGGCAATGTTTGGTCTTTCATCAACCAAATTATAGCATTTACTGGTTCACCCACGTAATTAACGCGGTTGTCTGTCCAGAATTGAGATTTGATAGCACGGCCATTATTGTTACGAACATCCTCAGCCAATACAACCTTATGTCCATTTTCATCCAATGTAACGCCCACATTTTGCAATGTCAATAAGTATTTATTCGCAGGGTGTTCCACTGGATAATCCTGCATTTTGTCGAAATATGTTGGTTCCATCGCAATGGAGGATAAATCGGCAGTGTTAATAATATATGCATCATCATGCAAAACGGAGATGTCGTAACGTCCATCATGTTTTTCATGAGTCAATGTAGATTTACCAGAGCCGGACAATCCAAATACACCGATAGTAAAGCTCTTATCTTCGCCAAGATTATAGCGTTTCATACCACCATGGCAGGCCACATAGCCGTAACGGTTTGCTAAGGACCAACCTAATGTCAATGTCCCTTTTTTGTGCTCCCCAAAATAACGCATGCCTAAAATCATCGCACAGTTATGGGCTGGGTCAAAAATTGCCAAACCACCTGGCATATTAGGCACTACATAATCCGGGTCAGAATAAATATAAATGTCGCCTTCAGGGTATTCTTCACTATTTTTGTAAAATTCAAGCAATCCTGCATGGAAGAATTGGAAGTTCATAATCCAAGAGTACAAAATGGACGCGTGATCTTTTGGAATCATCAAATGCGCTTTAGCAGTGAACTTTTCATCCAAACCAACAATGGTTGTCGCTGCAATCCATTCTTTACCACGGCTATCATATACTGCATCGCGAGCAATACCGCACAATTCCACTTCATCAATACCTTCGTCACCGATAATGCGACGAGCTTTCGCATAACGACCAGTTGTACGGCCATCGTTAGTAACAAGAACTTTTGCATCCTCAGGCAAGCCTTGTTCTACAGGATTATAAACAGGCATGTCCAATTTGATGACACCTGGTTCTTTTGTAGCATACTCATAACACTGTACTACAGATTCCATAACAGTTACATTATTTCCATAAAATGCAGTTTCAATTGTACTACGTAACTTAGAAAATAATGGATTTTGTTTAATTTCGCTTTGATTCCAAACGCGTCTTGTTGACATAATTCCATACCCTCATCTCTATTTTTTTTTACCAGTATCCTTGTAAAAGTTCATTACAAATTTGCAAAAAACCTCTATTATTCTTATTTTAGCTTGTAATCGATATTTTGTATACAAGAAACTCCCCATAAACACTATAGTTTCCATGACTATTGGTCATAGGATTGGTAAAAATATTCATGACTATTAGTAATATTTTTCATGAAAGCTAGTCACTATCAACACGCCTTGCTAGGATATAAATTGCCCCACTATAAAAATCCTTGGGACATTTTACATGCCCAAGGATTTTTAATTTAATGAATTAATATAGATTCAATTACTTTCTTTTATTAATAAATGCATCCACATCTTTAATTAATGTATTAAGGTTCAAATCACCACGCTCAGAAATCATTTTCAAAGATGCCACTTTAGACATAACCTTAACCATTGGAGATTTTAACATTTCAAATTTGGGATTGATGGTAATCAAATAATCTACAATATCAGGACTATGTTTGATGAGCTCAGACAATGTTGTGGAGGAAGTAATTTTGAATTCTCCTTTTTGTTCGGTATCATTGCTAGTCTCTTCAGTTTGTTCACTAGCAGCTGTATCAGTAGTTTTGGAACTTTCACCAACAAAGGTATCGCCATCCCAAGTCAACAACGTACGGGAGCCCTCAAGGGAACGGATGTGTGTGCAGTCCTGCATCATTTCAAGAACACCTTTGAAGTTGCCATCCTCGTCACGAATCGCTGTGTACAATACGTAGATGAACACCTCTGGTTTATTAATCCAGAATTCAGCTTGACTCTGTTCGCCACTGCGGAATTTTTCGATAATTTCCTCTACTACGTGTACGCTCTTCGCAGGGTGACAATTCTTAACCTCACGACCGATTACGTTGGCGCTACGAGGGAAAATACGATGTTTTGTGTCACTGTAGAATTTAACGAGTTCATTTTCATCCACATAGGACAAGTCTACAGGCATATGTTTGAACAACAAATTGATTTGATCTAGCGTCAATTTACCAGTGGCCACATCAAGTACAGTAGTTTTAGGGTCAAGCGGTGCACCGCCGCCAACGGAACCGCCAGTATATTTACCAAGCAATTGCGCTAAATCTTGAAGGAATTCATTTGGCATACCTGCATTGGCAGCTACGGCACCAGCGTTAGCATTAGCTTGTGCTTGTGCTGCCGCTGCTGTTGTTGCATAAGTTGGTTCATCACCTGTCACACCGTCTACAGTGTACAAAGGTGGTGGCGCAATGATAGCGAAACCAATTTCATGGTCACCTTTACTCATGCGAACGAATTCAGCATCGCTCAAAATTTTAATCGCTGTAGGTAATAATACTTCCAATTCTTTGGAGTACAAATCACGGATTTTATCGATGGTATCAGGCATTGTAGCAAGGAAATCTTCTGTTTGGTCGTCGCGCAAATAACCGAAGGAACGGCTAATAGCATCACGAACACTATCATCAAAGGTCCACATAATACGTGTTGGACGATCAAAACCATGGTCCTCAAGTACTGGGTACAATTGATTTTGCTTACGAGATAAATGGCGGCGCCATTGGTTCAAGGAGTCGAAAATACCAAGCCAAGGATTTTTGATGAAGTTTTCTTGTTTCAACAACTCATCCGCTTCGAGCAATACCTTTTCCATGGCATTGATTTCTTCGATGTAAACCCATAACGGATGGTTCACTGGATATGTATTTTCTGAACGCACCAATACGCCATCGAACAATACCAACAAATCATCCATACGATCAAGGATCTCTTCGTCTTTGTACACGCCTTTCAAACTTTGCTCTGCGAAGGCAAATTCGTCTGGTGTGCATGTACCAAGTTTTTCACGCAAAATTTTATTGCCTTCTTCAACTGTTAAAATACCATCTAAATATTGTTCTTTTACGGATACAATAATTTGGTAACGTTCATTATTAATGTTTAATTCTTGTTTTAATGGATTCATAGTTGCCTCCTGTGTTGATTATCTATTGTCTGTGGTGCTATTAATCAGCAGTTATCTCTTTTCTATGATGTCATTATATCAATTTTTGAAAATTATTTTCAGTAGCTACAGCTACAGATTTTGAATATATTGGATTTTATTGGTAAAAGTTTTGTAAATCAACTTTGACAGCGGACTGGACTAGATGCTAACTGACTCCAACGACTCTATTACCAACTCATTTTGTCCACCTAATTTTTAACTCTCAGACCACATAAACAGAGAGTCTATCCTACTAATAATGCAGAATAGACTCTCTATTTACAATGATGAAAACCAATTTATCTCTACCATGATTTTCACATAACTATTTATTTTGTTGTATTAATACTTGGTACAGAATGATTGATACTAATGTCATAACCTTTTGGGCTAGTTCTGTAATCGACTTCTTCTGCTGCTGTTTCATCAGTATCAGATGTAGTGTCTGTTGCTACAGGCGCCACTTGTACCTCTCCATTTTCGCCAGGCACTATTGGCTCAATATATCGGAATCCATGAACACCACTAGATTCAACAGCTTTACCATCTTTGTAGGCAGGAATAAATATAGATTGATACTCCGCCAATACTACGCGATCATCCATCTCCTCATTGCCAGATGATTGAAGTACTTTTACATTTGTAACGTAACCATTTACACCAACAGTAGTACGCACTTTTGTGTACATTTCTTTGCCCGGTGTCAATCCCAAATCACTTAAATCAGGATAGCCAGACATAGCCATCACTGGACCGTGATTAGGGCCACGATCTTTCGTATACTTGGAATCAATGAGGGGGTTAGATTTTGTTTTATTCTCTTCAGCCAACCGTTTTGCTGCTTGCTTTGGCGTTTCTGTTGGTGCCGTTTGTACAGCTGCACTTAATGTGCGCTGTTGTATATCTACAGGATGTCCATTAGGATATTCTTGGTTAACTGTAACTGCTAGAGATGTTGTAGTGGCGCCAACTGCTAAAACAGTAGCTAACATTAATGTTTTTGTATGCTGTTTCATAATTTATCCTTTCTAATATGTATCTCTATTAATTATATGAGATTATACAATTATTACAAGGAATTACTTACTATTTATTCCTATATGGCTGTATCAATATGATTAATAGCCAAATCCATATCTAAGATTACCCGCAAAAGAACCCATAGTCCAAAATGCAGCACTCTGCATGCCTTCTGCATCAGCAGCCATATAGATAATAAAATTGGAAATGGCTGTACATAATGCACTCACCACAGCACCGGCGAGAATCAAACGAACCGTAGACAATCGCTGACGAATACCGGCTAGTAATAGTACGCCTAAGGTAGCCACAATAGCACCGATGAAAGCACCACTAGCCACCCCCAATGTAATACCATGTACTGTCAGCATGCCCCCTAACAAAATAGCAACGACCGCACCTACGGATGCACCAGATGCGATGCCAAGGATAAATGGTTCTGCCAATGGATTTTGTACCGAAGCTTGCATAACAAGACCAGCTAAGGCCAAGCCGGCTCCAGACACAGCTGCGAGAATCACTCGAGGCGTTCTAATCTCCCAAATAATATCCTGAACTGCTAAGGATACGGTATTAATACTATCCGTATTAATGATTTTGGATTTCAATATATTCCATACATCTATAGGTGCTACCGATACACTCCCAACGCCAATAGCCACAATAATAATTAAATACAATGCAATAATCAAACCCCATCGCACTATCATAGCTTTATTTTTCGTTAGATACATACAATGTCCTTACTATATTTTCTAAAACATCATAATCCTAAAAAAAATCCTTTAAAAATAATATTTAAAATTTACAGCTTTATATGATGCATAAAATTATTTTATATATTTCGATTTTATATATTACATTATTTGAGAATTAAAGTCAATTTTTTTCGATAAAGATTTTCAATTTATTAAACCTTTGGAATCTAAAACATTCTCCCTTTTATATACTGTGGCTCTATAAAATATTTTGTAATCAAATTATTCACTTATAGCACTCAAATAAAAAAGCACCCACTGCACTATGGCAATGGATGCTTGAGACCAGCTTATCTATGACTTTTTACCCAGTCAGAAAAGCTTTGATGATTATCATCGTGATGTCTGCGATTATCATGTTTAGCTTTATATTTTAATTTTTTTGGTCCTTTGTGAATCTTTGATTTTCCATGCTTAACATGATGTTTTCGTTCCACTTTTTTATGGTCTCCTACGTGGAATCCAGAACGTTTATCATCAGATTTATGGAACACAGGTCGTTTATGATTTTGATCATGAATGATTGGTTGTGGTTTCACTTCATGACGAAATTCCTGCCGTTGTTGTGACGAATGTGGCATTTCAGGTGGTGCTGCAAAAGCGCCCACAACGCCAAAGCTTGATAACAATCCAGTTATTACGAGTGTTTTTGTAAATGTTTGATTCATCATAATACCTCCATAACTTTACTTGCCGGACTGCCGCTGAAAGAAATCATACAAATCTCTTTCAATAACTTTAATAAATTTAGTTTACGTTTTTTCAGCTAAAATTGCAAGTTCAAATTGAACACCTTTAACCAAATAATTTAAGCTGCATAGACGGTATCTAAATAAGCTTCAAATAAATCATCAGGCGTATCA
>SAAC01000205.1 GCA_009929605.1 Negativicutes bacterium | reverse complement strand
CGTTTAGAAATTGACAATTGGGTGGCCGCCTTAGAAGTGGCTGATAGCTTAGGCGTGGACATTGTGAACTCGTCGTTAGGTTATACTGAATTTGACGATTCAAGTCAGAATTTTACGTATGCCGATTTAAATGGTCGTACGGCTCGTAATAGTTTGGCGGCTACGTGGGCAGCTCGCCGTGGTATGTTATTGTGTATTAGTGCAGGCAATGAAGGTGAATTACCTTGGCGGTATATTTCTACGCCAGCCGATGCCGACAGTATTTTATGCGTTGGCGCAGTAAAAGCGGATGAAACTTTCAGCCCATTTAGTTCCGTTGGTCCTTCGTCCGATGGACGCGTGAAGCCTGAAGTGTGTACTATGGGTAGTGCTGCCGCTGTTGTGAATAGTGACAATGTGGTCACGGTTTCCAATGGGACTTCCTTTTCATCTCCCATTATGGCAGGCGCTGTAGCTTGTTTGTGGCAGGCTTTACCGTTGAAAACAAACATGGAATTATTACAGTTGGTTCTTGGGGCTTCCGATCGTTACACGTCTCCCGATTATCAATATGGATATGGTATTCCCGATTTAGGTTCCGTGTATATGTCGGTGGTTGGGAATCAATCTGTAATAAGTGCAGATGTGCGACCAATCTGTTATCCTAATCCTGTAGAAACGACTTTGTATATCTCCACTGCTAATGCTATACAATGGCAATTATTTGATGTACAAGGCTGTATGCAAACATCTGGAAATTACTGCAATATAGATTTTTCAAGGTTTCCGCAAGGCATTTATTATCTAAAATTGACCCAATTAGATAACGTGTTTATCTATAAAATTATTCATAAATAATGGCGGAACAGCACTCGTTATCTCTTTTAGAACTCAACGAACAGGTTAAACAAACGCTTAAACTATCGTTTGCTACGCCTGTGTGGATACGTGCTGAAATAGCTGAATTGCATGAGAATGCGAACGGCCATTGTTATTTGGAATTTGTCGAAAAATCGGCCGATTCGGATCTCATTGTGGCTAAACAAAAAGCGATGATTTGGTCGTTTACCTATCGCCTATTGAAACCTTATTTTGAATCGTCAACAGGCACTGCGTTAGCCGTTGGCATGAAAGTGTTGGTATCTTGTCAAATAGAGTTTCATGCATTGTATGGCATGAGTTTGAATGTGCGTGATATCGATCCGATATTCACCGTAGGCGAAATGGCTGTCCGTCGTGCCGAAATTATTCGTCGCTTGACCAG
>SAAC01000204.1 GCA_009929605.1 Negativicutes bacterium | reverse complement strand
GCATACCAGAAATGGCCGATTTCATTGACACGTTGTTCCGTATTTTCAATGGTGTCTGGCATATGATTTACCACCTTAGAAGCATCAAAACCTTCTTGTTTCAAATTCAAACTATACGGAGGATGGTTCGATGTAGTCATAATGACATTTAGGATTTTCTCGTTTTTATGGGCCGCCATGTAGGATTCAATGGCCTTGAACAAGGCTTTATCCGGTACGCCCCAGGCATTACCGCTGTCATCATTCATTTCTGATGCATCATGGAATTCATCGAACCCTTGTGAAAGTGCGAAATCTTTCACATTTTGCCATGTACTGAAACCACCATACCAGAATACGGTTTTATAGCCTAATTGTTTCATCACAGGGCCGATACCTAATCCATAAGGCTGTTTATAACTGATACCTTCGTAATTTGGATATAATCCTACGTCTGGCATACCTGTGAGCAAACCATTGATAGCCGGCATGGTACCTGTTCCTTGCGCCAGAGCATATTTCGTATGCATCGCATTAGGTGCATTAGCGAATTTCTTGCCCTCCGCCACTACATAATTACCGATACCATCAAATTCTGGTAAAAATGGCCATAAACCATAGGATTCACCTAAAATAACATATACTGCATTAGGTTGCTGATTTAATTTAGCCTCTGTAATCGTTTTAGTAAAGGATTCATCAAAACTTTTACCATTAGGATTTGCCCCGATAGATGCTAATTTTTCAGATAATTCCTGTGGCGTCAATTGAATCTCTGCCATTTTACTCATCCGTTTCGCTATGGATTGTACTCGGTATAGAGCCTGCGGATCATCTAAAATCGCCTCGTTTAAAAGATTAGATTTCGTTCGCGCTGCCGATTCCCAATTAATGGAATTCGCGTAATTAAAGGCACCGCCATAGCGAACAAATATAGCCAATACCGCAAAAGCTAGAAAACCACCAACACCACAAATCCATTGTTGACGTTTCGTAGACGGTTCCCATTCAATGGTATTCGTGTGGAGTACACGTTTTAATAGATAGATTATGATACCACTCGTTACAAGGCCACCAATCAAAAATGGAATGGCGTGGTATTCATTAATACCTGTATTGATTATGGCGTTAATATCATCATTTTTACCATTAATGAGCATCATATTATAGCCAGAATTGAATATAGTATAGTACGGAATACGTCCGAAGAATAGCAATGTAAGTACTAGCGTAGCGATACTATAGATAGTGAATCGAATGGTCCC
>SAAC01000203.1 GCA_009929605.1 Negativicutes bacterium | reverse complement strand
GATATATGATAGATGACTCTAGCGATCGCAATAAATAGATGCTATACTAAACTTACTTATGCTTGAAACAGCGAGCCTGATGATTACTGGAACTGGGGTAGTGGTTAGTCTACTTATTGGTGCGTTTGTGTTCGCAAGAGATAGAAAGGTGATACTTAACATTCTTTTTGCGTGTTTTGCTGTTTGTGTATCCGTTCTGACAATTGCGAACTATCTCTCTTTATTTGGCAACGAATTACCAGCGCGGGAGTGGGGTGTACGCGTGGTTATGCTAATGGCAACAGTGCTTGTCATGCTAGTATATGTAATTTTAGGGAAAATTAATGACCGTGCTTGGCGCATGGGTCGAGGCGATTGGATCCTGTGCATTCTGACATTAGTCGTGGTCATACTTCATTTCACTAATTTCTTCCTAATTGGCATGCGCGATGGTACATACTATCCAAGTCCCATAGTGGGGCCGGGAATTATTCTGTTTTTCGTGCATTTTGTTACGCTATTGGCTCTAAGTGTCGTGGGACTTTTTCATAAATTCGTTAGCAGCCAAGGCAGTATTCATAACCGGTCTAAGATACTAATTATAGGCATCATGCCAACCCTCCTGTTCGCTCCAGTGACAAGTATCGTACTCCCAATGGTATTTAGCAGAACAACCTTGATTTCTATTAGTCCGCTTTATATTATATTTTTCCTTTGTTGTGTAGCCTATGCAATCGTGCGTCATGGTCTGTTTGATATTCGGCTTGCTACTATTCGAACGGTTGGTTACGCATTAACTGTGGCAGTCATGGCGGGTATTTATGTTCTTCTTGCTTATGCCATGTCGGTTATATTTTTTGGCGGCGCAGTGACGGATGGTGTGGGACTAAGCCCGGCGAGTATTGTTATCGCGCTTATTCTCGCATTTATTTTTCAGCCAATTAAGCAGTTCTTTGATAGCTGGACGAATAAAATTTTCTATCGGGGTACCTATAGTCGAGAAATATTTGTTCGTGATTTTGGTAAGATTATCTCATATGATACTGATTTGCTCCTGTTATTAAAGCAGTCGAGCGCATATATTCGGGAAACGCTTGGCGCGGAGGGTGTCTTTTTCTATGTCAATGGCCGCACGGTCTTTGCGGTCAATAGCAAGTCAAAAAAGCGTATTTTGCCGACGGATGTTGATATGATTGGCGCGTATTATCATAAGAATTATGAATTTCCTGCGGTGCTCGTGAGTGATTTAGTTGAGTCAGATCAGGTGCGCA
>SAAC01000202.1 GCA_009929605.1 Negativicutes bacterium | reverse complement strand
TAGGGCAGGGAAGATGTCATGAGCTTTACGACGGTCATCGCCATTGTTTGTGCGAAGCTCTACGAATTCGTAGAAGTCTTTGTGCCAAATATCTAGAGTGACTGTTGCGCCACCTTTACGTTTGCCTAATTGGTCAACAGCAACGGCTGTATCATTGTACAAACGAATCCAAGGAATAACACCGCCAGAGGAATTTTTGAAACCGCGGATGTCGGAGTTAAGGGCACGTACTTTACCAAGGTAGATACCAAGGGCACCACCATGTTTGGATACGCGAGAGAACTTGCTGTTTACGTCATAGATGGACCACAAATTATCGTCTACACCAGAGATAAAGCAGCTGGATAATTGATGGAATGGTGTACCAGCGTTTGCCAATGTAGGCGTAGCTGTTGTCATCTTCAATTGGCTCATCAAATCGTAGAATTCTTTAGCGTATTTTACTTTGTTTTCGCCTTCTACCAATGCCAAATGCATCGCGATAGCCATGAAACGTTCTTGTGGTAATTCGTAGATTTCTTTGTTGAAACCTTTCACCAAGTAACGATCGGCTAATAATTTTAAACCTTCATAGTTGAAGAGGTAATCGCGTTTAGGTTTGATGTAATCGCCCAATTCTTGCAATTCATCAGGTGTATATTCGGTAACGAAGAAATCAGCGTATTTTTTTTCTTCTACCAGCATATTTACTAGGTTAGGGAAGTTACCATAACCGAATGCTTTATAACGGCGAGTGATAGCCGCTTCTTTGTACAAGTCGAACAAGAACAAACGGGCTGCAACGAATTGCCAGTCTTGGTTCATTTTGTTTACTTGATTGCCGAAACCGTCATCTTTCTTTTGGATAACCTTTTCAATCGCTGTTTGAATTAAAGTTTTTTGAATTTCTTGTGTTGTCATACCGTCAACGAATTGCAATTTAGAATCTAATTCCAATTCCATTGGATCACAAGAATCCAAGCCCAAACATGCAAAGGCAATCATTCGTTTCGTTTTCTCAACGGATAATGGCTCTACATGACCATCTCTCTTTTTAATCATTATATCCATTCGTTTTGTCCCTTCGGCCAACAGTATTTTGCATAAAAATAGCGTAGAAACGTGTGATTTCTACACTTGTGGCGCTATATCGAAAAAAATCATCAAACTACAATATCTTGTGGTTTGATGTGTAATCAAATACATTATGTAATGATTATACGGTAGAAAAAAAGTATAATCAAGACTTGACAAAGAAAAATTTCGATATA
>SAAC01000071.1 GCA_009929605.1 Negativicutes bacterium | reverse complement strand
AATCGCTATGCCTTGTTAGATCAATATGCTGATGATATTCGAGAGACGATGAATTTATATTTAAAATAGCCCTAGCACGAATATAATTAGTTCAGTGAAATTTATTATCCTGTAGGGCAATATGTTTAAAACTATATGAATCAATTGCTATTTGAGTTCTTAGAAATCTCAATGGATTGCTTCTAGGGAGTAGGTATATGAATTTTATTCGCATAATTTTAGCTATATTAGTAATGTCTATTGTGCCCATGTCATTACTTTGTAGTCCAGAAACCTTTTGGAAATTAGGTCCAGTGGAAACTGGGGATCTGGTAGTGTTGCTATTAGGCGCTGCTTCTTGTTTATCCTGGTATAAGTTAGACGGTGTAGGCAGTTATTTTCGTCCCGTATGGAAAGTGGGCGGATTAATATTCTTTCTCGCGGCTGCCCGTGAAGCCAGTTGGGGGCGTATTTTTATGGCTACAGGTACAGACTCAGCTGGCCCTATTATTCCTGGTATGAGTGATTTATGGTTTGGCACCTACATTCATATTACAGTAGGGATTCTGATTCTAATTTTATTGTATATGATGTATAAATATCGTCATGAATTAGGGGATCTCGTATATAGATTGTTGCGAAGCAAAGAAGCTATGTTATACTTTGGTATATTAATTGTATTGCTCGGATCTGCCACAGTTATTTGGGATCCGAATCGTATTAAATCTCTCGGCCGATGGCATCAAGCATTGGAAGAAATGTCTGAAATTACTGCCTATTTTTCAGCCTATGCATTAGCTTGGAAAGCTCATTTGTTGAGTCAAGAAACAGTAGTTCAGGATAGAACTGACAAATCTAATGTAAAAAAATAAATCCCCTATATGTTTCAACATTTAAATATAGGAAATCTAACTCTCGTTTCTTTGGTGAAAGTACCAATTGACGAGAGTTTTATTTTTATAGTCTATAGTTATTTTTCTAGGCAGGTATTTCGGCCCTTTATAGTGAATATATAATATATATAGTATATATACTAAGTATCTCATTTTTCTCACTTTCACTAAGAAGGAGACGAGTCCATGGGTATTGATACAAGAGAGCGATTTGATGTCATTGTCGTTGGCGGTGGGCCAGCGGGTGCAGCGGCGGCGTATCGATTGGCGCAGGCCGGTGTGAAAGTACTACTATTAGAACGTGGTCAGTATAGTGGGGCCAAAAACATGATGGGTGGGCGTATTTACACGCATTCCCTAGAGGCGTTAATTCCTGATTTTCGGGAACGTGCGCCATTAGAACGGCAGGTTATGAAGGAACGCATTTCTATTGCAGAAAACGGTCACATGACGACTGTAGAATATGTGCAATCTGAGGTTCCTCAAAATGAGGAATCCTATGTGGTGTTGCGTTCAAAATTTGATAAATGGCTGGCCCAAGAGGCGGAAAAACAAGGGGCCTTGCTCATTTGTAATGTGCAGGTCACAGAATTACTCGTCCATCAGTCCTCCGTCAATGCGAAACCGCAGGTCATTGGCGTGCGATGTGATGATGACGAGGTGTATGCGGATTTAGTCATCGTTGCTGAGGGTGCGAATACATTGTTATTGGAACAGGCCGGATTATGTGCAGCCCCTGATCCACATGCTCTTGCAGTGGGCGTGAAAGAAACGTATAAATTAGCAAAATCGGCCCTAGAGGACCGTTGTGGTCTCATGCCTGACCAAGGAATGGCATGGCTCACCTTAGGTGACCTTACAGCGGGTTTAATGGGCGGTGGATTCGTGTACACCAATAAAGATAGTGTATCCGTTGGTCTCGTTGTAGGTCTTGATAAAATCGGATCCGTGGAAACCACAGTTGAGGATATGCTTTTGAAATTCCAAGCTTACCCTGCAGTAGCACAATTATTGAAGGGTGCCCAATTGAAAGAACACAGTGCCCATCTCGTACCTGAGGGTGGCTATCATTCCATGCCTCGTTTAGGAGGTCCAGGATATGTCGTTGTAGGCGATGCAGCACGCATGTGTATGAACCTAGGGTATACCATTCGTGGTATGGACCTTGCTATCGGTTCTGGTATGCTCGCAGCGGATGCGTACCTAGCGGCAATGGGTGAAGGTGATTCTAGCAAAACAGCTAGTCATTACCGTCATATGGTTCACCACAGTTGGCTTGGCAAGGATTTGGAATTATATCGTCATTTCCCATCCTTCCTAGGCGGAACGGATCGGATTTTCCAAGTATATCCACAGTTCGTGAACGATATTATGAAAGATGTCTTTACTATTAATGATGCCGGTGCTACGCCGATTATGGGGAAATTATTACACCGCGTGGAACAAGTGGGCATGAAAGAATTAATGATCGATGCATTGAAGGGGGTACGAGCTCTATGAAACTAGAGGAAAAATTAGGTACCAACAAGTATTATGTAGATGAAACTTGTCCGCATATTCATATTGATGATACGGGCTTTACCATGGAGGAAAAACGTAAATTGGTCAATTGCTGTCCTGCTGGTTTATATACATTGCAAGAGGATGGCTCGTTGGCTTTTGACTTTGCGGGTTGTTTAGAATGCGGTACATGCCGTGTCGTGGCGGGCCAAACGATTGTGAAAGAATGGAAATACCCTCGCAATACGAAGGGTGTAGAATTTAGACAGGGGTGAGCAGATGGAACTATTAGTATGCATTAAACAAGTGCCTGATACATCGGAAATCAAGCTAGATCCCGAAACAAATAATCTCATCCGTACGGGATTGCCAAGTATTGTAAATCCTTTTGATATGCATGCCTTAGAGGCAGCCCTCGTGGTGAAAGATGCACATTCCGACAGTCACATCACCGTAATTTCCATGGGACCACCACAAGCAGAAGATGCATTGCGTGAATGTTTAGCCCTTGGTGCTGACGATGCGGTGCTCATTACGGACCGTGCCTTTGGCGGTGCTGATACATTAGCAACGAGCTACACCATAGCCTCTGCTATTCGTCATGTGCAAACAAAACAAGGTAAACCATTTGATATGATTTTCTGTGGCAAACAAGCCATCGATGGTGATACAGCTCAAGTAGGTCCACAAATTGCTGAAGAACTGGGGATACCTAATGTTACCTATGTATGTGATATTAAATTAGATACTAATGAAGCGGGTAAACCGGTAACTGTTGTCACTCGTGAACATGATCTTGGCTATGAAGTTGTACAAGCTACATTACCAGTGTTGGTAACGGCCACACTTGCCTTGAATGAACCGCGTGTACCAACCTTATGGCAATCCATTTATGCGAAGCGCTATGCTATCGAACATATCACTGTGAATGATATGGAGGTCGATAAAGAACGCCTCGGTTTAGGTGGTTCACCAACGAGGGTGCGCAAGGTATACCAACCACCGCTTCGTGCAAAGGTTGTAATGATGGATGGCTCTGTGGCGGATATGGCGACGCAAGTGGTGAATATGGCGAGAACTGTGAAAGGTGGTGCTACACATGAGTGAATTGGAAACTAAACAAGCTACAACACAGGTGGCGCTAGAACAAACGGCTCAGGTGGAGATTCCTAAGGCAGCAGAATCGGTAGCGCCAGAAGCACAAGAAGTACCAGAAAACCCGTTAGCAGCCTATAAAGATGTGTACGTTGTTAGCGATATACTAGAGGACAAAATCCAGCCAGTGACGATAGAACTCATTGGACAAGCTCGTATTCTCGCCGATCAATTGGGTGAACGCGTACAGGTCATGTTACTGGGTGAACATGTACAGAACCAAGCTCAAGAGCTTATTTATTATGGAGCGGATATTGTACATGTCTTTGAAAGCCAATTATTGAAGGATTATACTACCGATGGTTATACCAAGGTCCTAGCCGATTATTTATTGGTGCATAAACCAAATGTATTGTTAATTGGTGCCACGAATAATGGTCGTGACCTAGCACCTCGTATGTCTGGTCGTATGCAAAATGGTGTAGTAGCGGATTGTACGATACTTTCAGTAGATACAAAAGAAGGCCTCGTAGAATGGACGCGTCCAGCGCTAGGCGGCAATATTTTAGCGGAAATCATTTCGCCTAATCATCGTCCTCAAATGGGTAGCGTTCGACCAAATGTATTTAAGAAACCAGAACTCGATACAAGCCGTACAGGCGAAGTGATTGTAGAACCGTTTGAACTAGCGGAAACAGATATTCGCACAAAACGATTGAATTTCATTCCTTTCAGTTTAGAAGGCTATAATCTAGAGGATGCGGAAATTATCGTGGCCGGCGGTCGTGGCATGGGGAATAAGGAAAACTTTGACCGTCTCTATGAACTGGCTGATGCCCTTGGTGGCGTTGTAGGTGCCACAAGACCTTTGGTGGAAAAGGGCTGGATTGATTTGAAATACCAAATCGGTCAAACTGGCAAAACTATTAGCCCAAAACTCTATTTAGCGTTTGGCATTTCTGGGGCCATTCAACATGTATCTGGTATTGGCGGGGCGGAAACGATTATCGCCATCAACAATGATCCAGAGGCGCAAATTTTCCAATACAGTAATTATGGTATCGTTGGGGATGTTATGACCGTCCTGGAGGAAATGCTAGCGCAAGCAAAAGGAAAATAAATTCTATAGATATCCTAAAAAATAGTCTATAATAGCAATATAATGTAATATGAATGGATTGCTATTGTAGGCCTAGGTGAAAGTACATCATTAGTGTGCACCGGTCTAGCAATATGCTCATCATGTGCTAGGCCGGTGTTATTTTATAGAAAAGCGAGGAAGAACTATGTGTAGACGTGTCTTTGTAACAGGAGCAACAAGTGGTATTGGTAAAGAAATCGCAATTTCCTTTGCTCAGTATGGCGATAATTTGTTATTGTGTGCTCGTCGCGAGGAAAAATTAGCTGAGCTAAAAGCAGAGCTCGAAGCCGATTATGATGTGAGAGTGGATACTTTCACCCTAGACGTACGAAATCGTGAGGAAGTAGAAACGAAGGTACCTCAAGCCATCAAAGCGTTTGGGGGCGTGGATATTCTCGTGAATAATGCTGGTTTGGCTCAAGGCCTCGATGATTTCCAAGATAGTTCTATCGATGATGCGGTGACAATGATTGATACCAATGTGAAAGGCCTCATTTACGTGGCTCGCAAGGTATTGCCATTCATGATGGAACAAAATAGCGGTCACATTATTAATATGGGGTCCACTGCGGGCATTTATGCCTATGCGAAGGGCGCTGTGTATTGTGCCACAAAGGCCGCTGTTAAAACATTGAGCGATGGTATCCGCATTGATACGATTGCTACCGATATTAAGGTCACTACCATCCAGCCAGGTATCGTGGAAACACCGTTTAGCGAAGTTCGATTCCATGGTGATGCACAGCGTGCAGCTAGCGTATATGCTGGTATTGATGCCATCCAACCTGAGGATGTGGCGGATATCGTGCTGTACGTGTCCAATCAACCAAAACGCGTTCAAATTTCTGATGTTACAATTATGGCAAACCAACAAGCCACTGGATTTATGGTGCATAAAAAATAAATTTTGACATAATGTTTGGTTAATTAGTAGAATAATGATAATGAGCCCTAGGTGATGTAGCACCTAGGGCCTTGTAACTTGTTATCAGATAATGTGAAGTATGTGCTAATTGATATTACTCTAAGAAAGGGGGATTTTTATGGTTCGAGAACGATCTATGAAGCATCGTGAATTTGATACGTCTAGTCTAACCGTGCCGATGACTCCCTTTTCTGTGGCGACACGCCGAGGCGTATTGCTCAAGGGCGTATTGTTTAGTGCACAAAATAATAGTCATTATGATGCTGATGTTGTGGCGCCCCGTACTGTTGTCATCTGTCTCACGGGCATCCATGGTAATTTAGAGACAAATCCGATGTATTATCACATTGGAGAAACCTTAGGGGCGCATGGTTTTGACTTTGTTTATGCACAGATGTGCGATGCGTACAATCGCCTGGAAACTGAGAATGTATTGACTGGCGAGACCGAGTGGATTGGATCCTTTAATGAGGACTTTTACGATGTGGATGATGATATCGAGGCCTATTTGAATTGGGCTCGTGAAAGTGACTATAAGCATGTGATTCTTGCGGGCCATTCCATTGCGGCCAATAAGGTATTGTGGTATTTATCGAGGCATCCTGAATGTACAATCGACCGTTTCATAGCTTTGAGCCCTGTGAATATAACCATAATGATGCGGAATGTTACGGATGAGCATCGCCAGATTGTGGATGAATATATGTCCAGTGGTCGTGATGAGGAGATGCTACCATTTGAGATGATGGGCTGGGCCCCTATGATTGCTAGGACGGGTCAGCAGTGGTTGAGTTTTACACCGCTAGATAATTGCCATATTGAGGCTGATGCGGATTACTCAGTGTTAGAGAGGGTAGAACATCGAGGCGCCTTTTTCATCGGTGGCCTTGATAGCTTTGCGGATGGAAATGCGGAGCATTTTATTCAGAATAATAACGCTCACTTAGTGCATGGTGAAGATAGCGAACTCGTTGTGATACCAAGAACGGGTCATACGTATCAGCATAAAGGTGCTGCGTTGGCACAGGCGATGCTAGAAGTGTTAGAAAAATGGATTAATAAATAGAATCTGCTTTTTCGATTAAAAAAT
>SAAC01000201.1 GCA_009929605.1 Negativicutes bacterium | reverse complement strand
AAACCTCTATAGTCAACAATCTCACTACTGGTGGTGAAACAAGTGTTTTATCAGCACAACAAGGTGTAGAACTTAGTTCGGCAATTGGGCAGATAGCTGTACAGAAGAACGAGACAAAGACGACAACATTCAATCCGGATGGCAGTATTACTGAGGTTACGCTTGCAGGTGGGGTGACTATCAGAACTAAAGCCACCTCGTTTCCAAGTAGTACGCAGATAGTTGAAACTATGGTGGAAGACGGCATAACAACAATAAAGACAACAACATTTAATCCAGATGGCACGATATCGGAAGGGGTGATATAGATGAGTTGGTCAGAAGTAAAAAAGATTAATAGTGATATGAGTAAACCGCTGGATGAATTAATAGATGAAAAATTTAGTGCTGGATTAAGTTCGGTCAAAAGCGTGCAGACGGGAGTGGTTGGAGCAACATGTAATGCGGGGACTGCTCATACCGAAGACACCTGGTATATAGATGTTTTAATTTCAAATGTAAACCCGTCAAAATGCTTAGTGTTTTTTGAAGGTGGAATAACAAACTATGCAATCGAGGAAAATGGAATAACTGTAGCATATAGTCATAACGAAAATAACTACAAAGTTGTAGGAAGATTTACATCAGCTACTAATTTACGTCTTTCATCAAGAGGTGCCGGTGGAGTAGCAGTATGGCGAATGGGTGGTAGATGGCAAGTGATTGAATTCTATTAGAAAGGGGATAAATAATGATTTATGCACAATTAGACATGAATAATGTCTGCGTAGGGTTATCTCAGCTTAGCGGCGAGGTACAAGCACCAAATATGCTACAGATAGAGCATTATGACACTACTCTTATGGGCAAGAAATATGAAGATGGGGTATGGGTAGAACTTCCACCTGTACCTGAACCAATACCTGAACCAACCGAAGAGGAAATCGTTCAGGCAGAATTACTTCTGAATCAGTTGTTGATGCAGGAGCAGCTAAATTCAATTGATGAGGTTAACGCACAAATTCTATTAAATACAATGGGAGGGCTATAATATGTTTGCAATCGTAAAGAGATATTATGATAAAGGGATATATTCAAATGAGGATGTTGAGGTTTTCGTGAGAGCAGGGAAATTGACAGAAACTCAGTACAAAGAAATTACTGGAGATGATTACGTAGCATAGTAATTATACGAACTAACTAAATATACTAAATGTAATAAAAATAAAGTAAGGAGGAAATTAAATGGCACAAATTGTGACAGTAAAAAATGGCCAG
>SAAC01000070.1 GCA_009929605.1 Negativicutes bacterium | reverse complement strand
TGAGGATCTGCTGTTAGGTCAACCCAGTATGCTACATCATCTGGATTTGGGGCTGTTAAACTAGCCCATATTTTTGGATTATTTTCGTTAACTACCATTTGTATGTTATTGCTTATTTACTTTTCAACGTAGAATATTCGTTGGTGTCCTTTTTAAATAAAATATATTTTTAGAAAGTAATAGCGCTTCTTAATCTTTGTACCCTATTGATATTTCATTAGTACTAGGATTGATGATAAGTTCAAGTCGTTTTATAGTTGGATACCCTATAATAGCAGATATTTCTACTCCAGTTTCCTTCTTTATACTTGCTTTGACTGCATCTATGTTGCCTATTACAAACTGATATGCAGGTATACCTTCAACTTCAAAGTTAAAGTCTTTGCCTGTATGATACATAGATTGTTCAGTACCATCTAGTCCTATGACAGAACCTGCCATTTTACTACCGCGCTTGAACTTAAATGCACCCATATCAGATTCGCTTACTATAGATAAAGACGCACCAGTATCCACTAACGCCGCAGTTTCCTGCCCATTAATGGATACTTTGATGACTGGTCTTTTATCTGTTAAAACAGTGGCTATCATTTTACTAAAATATTATATAGTAATGTAACTGTTTCTACTGTTAATGAAGAACCTTTTTTTAACTCTACAAACTCTGCGTCTGTTAATTTATCAAAAGTTAAAGATGATTCCTCAACTAAATACTTACCATAAATTGGTTGGAACTTTGATTCCCATTTATCCTTAATCTCATCTGTCATCTCTACACCATCAGTAAATTCAGATGGTTTAGTTTCATCCGTAAATAATTTACGATCACTTTCAATTTGTTCAACTTCTTTGTTTAAAGCAGATTTCAATTTGATTACTTTTAAAAGCGCATCATCACTAAGATTATCTATTTTAATAGGATTCAAAATTGTATTCAAACTAAGTACTTCTATTCTTTTCATATTACGATATTAATAAATGATTAATTGGAGCATTAGGATCTCGTCTAATTTTAATATAGACAATATAATCGCTCGATATATTAGTTAACGTAATAGGAGTACCTATTGTTAACGTCCATGTTTTTCCTGGTACATATGCTTCTACGGATGTTGTAAATCCACGTGGTAGATTTGCCATAGTATCAAACGAATTGCCCGTTTGTCCATATGAATATCTAACTTGAGTAGAAAACACATTAGTATTATAATCTAATCCTCTATAATCAACCGAATATGTATGCCCATCGATATACTGAAATTCAGCGGGACCTTTTGTCAATCCTGTTATTTGTAAATTATTAATTACTAATGTTTTTGTATTCATATTATAATCATATGAATAATTTGTAATAGGATTAACAGAACCTATAGCAAGAAAATCAGATGTTTCTAAAGATACCTGTACTTTTGGATAAGCTGATATTACTTTAACAGTAACAGTAAATGTATCTGCCCCATGTATTCTAAATGTTTTAGTTTGTCCAGCATCACCATACCATATATTATATGTCTTGGTTAAAATAGTCCCACTCGGTGGCATCTGAGTAAAAGAAAATTGTGCCGTAAATGAAACTCTTGTTATACCATCTACACCATTTGTAATAGGTAATCCACTAACTATAAAGTTTTCAATGCCCCCAACAACCTCATATATACTGATAGTTGGGGTAAGTGTTGGCATATTTTCATTTAATACTTTTGCAAAACACTCTTGATCAGGATTTGTAATGTTAACTACTACAGAAACATTACCACTTTGAACAAAATCTGTATTATTATCTAATACAACTTTATTAAAATTTTCTACACTTGGTCTTCTAGCATAATGATTATATCCTCGAAAATCACCTTGACAGTAAGGGGAATTACTTGTACCAGTAGGCCTATCGTACTCTAGATAATTATTTATTACACGAAATCCTGATATGTAATCTCTAGTCGCGGTAGCTCTAGGCACCTCACTGTTATTAATTGGTTTATAAGGACTCCATTCATTTATTTTAGTTGAACTACATAGTTCTGTAAGAGCTAAACTAGTTTCTCCTAATGTATCTCTTATCTGCTTTAATGTTATTTTTGTTGTTGATAATGCCATATACTAATAATTAAATAGGATTATAATAACTTGTAGGTATCATTCTAAATTGGATAGTATCCCCACTTTCAATACCACCTGGAACATTAGATGAATCAAAAACAAGACTACCTGACCATCTTACATAATATCTACCAGGAGTTCCTGTAGCATCTGCCACATAATACATGGTAGAAGGAACTGTTGTAGATGGTACTTTTGTACCACTATTGCCGACTATTTCGTATTTTAAACTCCACCCTATACTATTTTCAAAAGACCAATAAAAATTTTTAGGAGATTCTTGTACTGTTTTCTTAACACCCTCAATATTTAAATATGTTAATGTAAAACGTTTATTAAATGAATCATACACACCATTATATAATGTTGCACTATCTATTGTTAATGGAGGGAAATTATCCAGTGGATCATAACTAGCAATAACATTTACTCCAACATTTAATACTTTTATATACATTGTTACAGTAGATCCGTCAGATATTTGAAATTTTTTGTAATCGTTTATATCCCCGTACCATATTTTGTAGTTTTTTGTAATAGTGGATCCTGCCATAACATTTGATAAATCAACATCTATAGAAACCGTTAAATAATAATTAGTTTCAGATAGCGATGCTAATGAGGCGGATGCCAATGTTACGTCAACGCCACTTATAGATTCTGTAACGGTTAGTGTATCTGCCATAATTGCGGTCTCTGTTGCCCATTTATGTACTACAGCAGTATTCGGAACAGCCACCCGAACGCCAAATGTATTATGCGGTTTACCATAACCAGTACCTATTCCAGTACCACTTTGCTCCTCTAATGCGTATTCATATTGAATTGCGTTTGACGGTCTACGTGCATTATGATCATAACCTTCAAAATCAGATAACCAATAACCATTTACTGCAGTAGGTGGTTGGTATACTAGTAATCTAGAATTTATTTTAAATCCAGAAGTACTTGCTATAGCTACTTGCCGTGCTGCATAGTTAGCCGAATTAATATCCATAGGTTTCCTTTCACTCCATGGGTTTATCTTACTTGATAAACATAAAGTACCAACATCACATGAGTCATGATTTAAACCATTCCTCACATACATTGGATCTATATCACTCATTTTAAATGCCATATTATACTGTTTTTTTAGCTGATATTGATATTCTAATACTATCTTTTACTATACTAGATCCCGATACATTTGTAATAAATGCAGTCCAGTTAGAACTACCTTTTAAGAATGTAACTACTAATCCTGAACCAGCCCATGTAGAATCATTTATTAATATATTGCCAGTAACACCATATGATGTAGATGATGGTAAAAATGGCAAACTTACATTAATAGTTTCATTTGCAACAATTGTACCAGTACCTATTGATATCTCGGCAGTAACATCCCTAACAGGAAATTCGGTATATCCTGTAGTTGTGGTGTAATGCATCAATTTAGTATTCAACAGACCTGCAGCGGTTACTTGTAAAGATGCACCTGCTATAACTGTACCTAATATAGATGTACTTGCTATCGGTAATGTGTTTGTCCATGAACCCGTAGCATGTGCTACTACTGCGCCTGACGCAAAGACATTACCGCCAGTATCTATCTTCATCATATTAGCAACACCATCTGTACTTGAACCAGTACCTATGATTAGATTACCACTACTATCAAATCCAAGTTTACCTAAATTACCACCAGTATTACCAAATAGAATACTAGCCCCATTGGTGGAGTCCCTAGTAAGCATTAGCATACTGTACGTATTGCCATTTACTGTATGATTCTTTGATACTAATGTTGAACTAAATGATCCAGTAGTTCCACTTATAGTACCGCCCGTAACATTACCTGACAAGTTTCCAGAGAATCCTGTACTAGTTAATATACCTGTACTAGGATTATAAGTAAACCCTGTATCTGTCTTAGGGCTTACGTTACCTGTAGCAGTGCCAGAGAACAAAGGGTAGTTAGTAGCATTACCTGTATTGTCTGCAGTAAGAGTTACTGCATCAGCATACGTTGCTCTAGCTGCTATAAATGTAGTAGGATTAAAATTACCAGCATGCCATACCACATTACCCAATACTTTTGCATTATCTTTAGTTATTTCAAAACTTGATGAAAACTGGCTTATTGTTACAGAGGGCGGAACATACCCTGCAGTACCACAGATGAACTTAAATGTTGAAATATTTGATAATGTAGCAAAAGCAAGGGATTCATTACCTGTAGAGTCATATATGGTAAAAGCACCTAAAGAACTATTGGTTGGTGATAAATATCTAAAAGCGGGGATACTGTTACTTGCTGATTTAGTTATTGTACCAGTCATTGTTCCACCACCAAGAGATAAATAGTTATTTAAATCAGATGATTGTAAGTATGTATTTGTATCTAATGTCCAAACTCCACTACCAGTCTTCTTTAATAACCCGCTTGTGCCTGATAATGCTGCAATAGCTACTAAGTCTGCTGGTTTACCTGATAGTTGATTCCATGAGCCAGCACCAGAACCAATAGCGTGTATTGTACCATCTAAATCTATAGTAATTGTAGTACCGTCAACTTTAACAAATCCCAGCATACTTGTACCTGCAATAGGTTCAGTTATACCTGTATAATCTGCAGTCATATGTGCTACTACAGCACCTTTAGAGTACATATTAGCCACTGTTAAATCACCAGTTTTTTCTTGTGCGTTTACAGATCTATTCAAGAAATAATCTTCTGTAAAACCACCAAGCGTAGTTGCTGCCCCATCACTACCTCCACCTGAAATAAGTTCATCAAGTCTGATCTTGTCATCTATTGACATCAGACCTGCTTCAGTATGTGAAGCCATAGGTATACCAGTAGATGCGACAGGAATCCATTGAGTACCTGTATATAAATATGCTATACTAGTATCAATCGTAGTAGCAACCCATCCTGGATCTGGAGTAGGGTATACAGTTGCAAGATCTGCAAATGTTCCCACAGGATTTTTCCATATAGGGTTGTCTAAATCCCCAATCATATCCTCTAAAGTAGATGCTAAACTAGTTTGAATATCTAGTAATTTAACATCCATTTCTGACTTAGTATAACTATTTAATGTAACATTCCTCAAATAACTTAATTCGTTTTCAAGACCTGTTATCTTATTAATAGGTATATTGTTTAATACCTCTGGGGGAATTGTGCCAGTAGTAATATCATTACCTGAATGTTTATGATCACCGTCTGCTTTTGCTGTCCACTCTTCAACTTGTGCCTTTGACACAAACATTTGAGTTTCATCCTGTATTAGTTTAAATAATAGTGACGAACCAGATACGGATACATTAAGTGGTGCCTCATATATAATAGGTAATGTAGACGTAGTAGTACTTGCAGCAAGTGTACCTTCATCAACACTAACAAATGAATATGCTAATTGATTTGGTTGAATACTTGCCTGAGTAGCACTAAGCACAGCCTTCTCTGTCACAGACATGTTGCTAACAGGACCAGACGTTGGTGTCTGTGTACTCCTGTTAGACTCTGCCCGCGCCATTATAGGGTTAACTGTATATACATTATTTCTTATCATACTTATACATTATATGCTACTACGTCTGATGTAGCCTTTAACATACCTGTTACTTCTACTAAACCTCCAGAGGATACTTTGAATACAGTAGTACCATTATTAACCGTAATACCTGCATTAAATGTAATTAAACCAGAAACCGTATCACCAGCTTTTAGTATATATCTTGAATCAAATACAGTCGGTGCTGTACCTGAAATTAAATCCCATGTAGTAGGGAAATGAGTTGGTTTATATAGTACATTCTCCCAATTAACTGAATCAGCAGAACCGCCTGTTGCTGCAATCGTAGTATCACGCCAGTAAGTACCATCAAACACTAAACCTTTACCTGTAGTGATAACATCACTTAGTCTAACATCTTCTAGTTGAGATAGTCTTACTACCGGAGTTGCTATACCATCTCCAGGTATAACCGTATCAGTTTGATATGCTACAATATCTTCTTGACTTATGATAGTCCTTGTAGAACTAACGTGCGTATTGTTTACTACAAACGAACATTCTGAACCATTAAACACAGACACCCCATTAGAAGTTAATGCAGTACCCGCGGTATAATTGATAACTAAAGGACCTGTCATAGTATCACCAACCTTCTTTACATATACTGCATCATGATCATGTGCAGCAGGAGGGAATACAGATGGTTTGTTAGCTATATAACCACCGTCCCAAGCTGTAGGGAAGTACGTAGGTTTACCTGCTAGAGTATCCCATGTAGCAGTAGCTGATGCTGGCTTATTAATCATTGTATTCCAGTCTGATGGGAATGTTGCCGGTTTATTAAGTATAGTATTCCAATTGCCTACTCCAGATATTTCTGACATAGGTTTGTTTACAAACTTAGTACCATTATAAGTTATAACATCATTTGCTAATAGATTTGTAATTTCTACGTCTTTGAGTTCAGATAATCGTGCTGCGACACCATTCGTAACAATATCATTTACTGTAGTTTCTAGAGTAGTGACTAATGTTTGAACGTCGTCCACAGTATCAGAT
>SAAC01000200.1 GCA_009929605.1 Negativicutes bacterium | reverse complement strand
CTCTTTTTTCTTTTTTACATCTTGTGCAAAAACAGTACTCAGTACACAAAAGGTACATACGAGAATAAAAACAATTCTTTTCATACTTTTACATTATTGCTTGTTTCACAAATCAATCTCTTGCAATATTAAAACGGATTCCGGCATAGATCTTGCGTCCGTGAACCGGACCGTAAATCATTGAGCCATCAAAATTATCACCACGAGGATTCGAAGCATCTATAATTGGAGTATCCTGTGTAAAGTCAAACAGGTTCTCGCTGCCCACATAGACGGACCATCTGCGGAAGAAACGGGTAACCTGCGCATTTACAACCGTGTAATCCTTAAATTTACTATCCCACAATGGATGGGTGGTATCCGGCAACGGCATTCTTCCTCCTCCGTTAAATTGAGACGTAACATCAAACTGCCATTTTTTAAGCGAGGTTTGATACGAAGCCGTTAACAACCCCTTGTAATCACTTACCAAAGGCTTCTTCATTCTGTAAATCATACCCGCTTCGTTGCGATAGTCGGTTTGGGCATCGGTATACCTATAGGCTGCCGTAAGAGTGAAACCACGGAAAAACGGATAAGTTGCTTCCAGTTGAAAACTGTTTGAGTAGGAAGAGCCTTCCAGATTATAAAAACTCACCTCGTGGGGATTACTATCCACATCCACTACCACTTGTTTATTAAAATCTGTGTAATACCATTCCCCATTCAATGTAAGTTCCTTCCCGGCAACAGGAATATAGAATGAAAGATTCAAACCCGTATTCCAGGCCTCTTCCTGATCCAGGTTTTCGGCAATACGCATCTTGCGACTGCTGGCCAACAGGAAGTTATTTTCGGCAAGCACATTGGCCGTACGATATCCTTTTCCTGCTGAAGCACGTACATGGAACCAATCGAATGGATTGTACTTAATGTGTACCCGGGGTGTTACAAAGAAGTCGTATTTTTCGCTGTAATCGGCGCGGATACCTGCCAGCAGAATGAATTTATCGTTCAGATTATAGGTGTACTGTGCATATGCTCCAGAAACCACTTCGCTTCTGTTGTAGGGTGTCCATCTGTTATTTAGTACCAGGTTCTCATTAAATCCATCGTAATTCAAACTCAATCCGGTGCTCAGACTGTGTGCATGCGAGAATTCCTTTTCATACATCAGACTGGCATATACATTATTCTGATAAATATTATAGGGAGTAATGTCATACATGGACTTTTGTTCGTGATATGAGCCTGAAAGAATCAGTGCTACACTCTCAACCTTCTCT
>SAAC01000199.1 GCA_009929605.1 Negativicutes bacterium | reverse complement strand
ATATCCTTGTGTTCGCCATGAGATAATTCATGGGCGATAACATAGGCGAGTTGGTTATCATCGAGTTTATCAAGAGTACCCTTGTTAACGGACATAACACGACCGATGGTCATAAAAGCATTAAAATCCGTTTGTGGATTTACATATACCGCATAAGACCGTTTTACCAACGGCGATTTAGATAAATTAGTAACAATCGTTTGTACTCGCTGTTGAGCTGCCCAATCATCGAGATAACCTGTTTGCTTCTTTGCATTAGCTAAACTCTCTTGTTGACCTTCATCGCTATTATCCATTTTATTAATCGCTGTAGATACATAGGCCATGGCCGCTGCACCAGAAATTAATGTTTCAAGACCTGCTGCATGGGCCGTTGGAACCGTTGTATGTAGAACGGAACCCACTGTAGACGATACTAGCCCGCTCTCTGTAATTGTTGCAGGAATGGCACCTAAACCATTCGTCAACGTCAATGCAACTGCTGTTGTAATGGCTAATCGTTTAACTTTCACCATAGTAACATCCTCCTATACTTGTTTATCTAAAATAATAGCCTCTTTACCATCCTTAGATACAGGACCGCCATGAGTATAGCCCACTACGTCGAATTTCTCAGCACAGCGCGCTGCGATGTCCTCATACTGATCATTTTTACCACGCATACAAGTAGACAAATGCACAGTAGTGACACCATTTTTCTCAAGAGATGCAATTTTTTTATCTAAATCACCACCAGCATGGGTAAAACCAACGAGCTCGATTTCCTCATCCGCATATCGTTCAAAGGAATCCTTCTTACCCATGAACGCTTTTAAACAACCGCCACAAGAGCAACGTTGCATTGTATCTTCATTTACTAGTACTGCTATCTTTTTAGCCACAGGATCTCCTATAGTTAAATCCATAATGTACACCCATTCATTTAGGCGCCTATTGATTTTATTATAGCATGAATGATAGCCATGAGTGATGAATGAAATATCGACTCATATGCATATTTCACAAGCAAAAAACCTTCCCCATTTTTGTATGTGCCATTACGGCCATACATTCACGGGGAAGGTATATCTATTCTCTCAACATATCTCAGGGATATGGTTTACTTGTTGTACGCTCAAAGGATATCGGCGGTCTCAATCACCGTTCCGAACCCATTGCTATGAATTAGCGATTGAATGGATTCAACACACCTGTTGTTTGGTTGTTATTACTATGGTAGCTGCTATTTGTGTTTTTATGGTAGCTACTATTTGTGTTTTTGTGGTAGCTGCTATTATTATTGTCTTTTTTTGGTGGTTTTAGAGCGGATTGTTTAGCTTCT